>CACXPT010000365.1 GCA_902769585.1 uncultured bacterium | reverse complement strand
GGTGAACGCACTCGGCGGCGGCTACAACTCGAACGGCAACGGCGCGAAGATGACGGGCAATCCCGGCGTCGGCATCGGCAACAACGTCGCCAACACCCATACAGACTGGACGTTCATCTACAACGCGGGCCAGTACACGACGTGCGACCTGTACATCTTCGTGCGGCCCATGGCGCGCGACGCGGCCGTCGCGTTCACGCGCCAGCCGGCGAGCGGCGAGATCGCCATCGGCGTGCCGTACGTCCTCACGGCGTATGCGCCCACCGCGGCGCGCTACCAGTGGCGGAAGAACGGCGTGGCGATTGCGGGCGCAACGGGTCCGACGTGTTCGGTGGTGGGATCGCAAAAGGGTTCGGCTGTGTACGACGTACTGGCCTACGACGCCTACGGGCGCACGGTCACGAGCACGACGGCCACGGTCATATTCAAGAGCGGCGGCACCGTGCTCCTGGTAAAGTAGTCCGGCACGATGCTGCAGTTCCGGTAATGGCTGCAGTTGCGCCGCCTGGAAGGCGGCGTTCCCAGTCAGATGCCGGCGGTTCTGACTGGGATCCTGTCGGCGGTTCTGACTGGGAAAGCCGCCATCTTGGCGGCGGTAATTATGGTCATCCCCAGGGCGTAGGGATTGACGCATGAGAGACCCAAATGGTAAAATGCGACCAACTTCCCTTTTAAGAGAAAGTCGAGCAAATGAAAAAGCAGGTACAAGTTCTCAGAGTGATGACGTTTGCAGTTTTGGCGGTCGCGGCAAGTGCGATCCTTCCAGCGCGGGCGGCGCTGACGGTGACGGCGACGAACGGCGTGGAGTCGCTCACGCTGACGTTCGACGCAGCGGCGGACGCGCGCGAGCTGTGGTGCGCGTGGGACGACGCCGACAAGGGCGCAGGCTTTGCCGACTGGGCGGAGAGCGAGCGCGTGGCGATCGTCGCGGCCGACGAGACCGCGCTCACGGTGGCGCTCCCGAACGACGCACGGCGCGCGGCCTACGCGCGGTTCTTCCTCTTCGCGGTGATGGAGGACGTCGTCACGCTCCAGCAGCGCCCGTTCGGCGCGAGCGGCAGCACGTTCGTGATCTCCGCCTACATCAACAGCGCCGCATCCTGGAGCTGGGCGTTCACCGACGGCGCGACCGGGAACTGGACGAACACGAACCTCGACTTCCAGAAGAGGCGCACCATCTTCACCATCGACGGGCCGAACGACCGCATCTCGCTTGCGTACGACGGCGTGGAGGCGTACTCCGGCAGCATGTCGGCCGCCGTCCCGCTCGAGAAGCGCACGCAGACATGCGACGTGCCGCTCAGTCTCTGCGCGAACGGCAACACGACCGGCGCCAGCAGCTTCGCCACGATGAGGCTCTACGGGGCGACGATAGACGAAGCGGGTACGCGCGTGCACACCTTCACGCCGTACGTCTCGGCGGGCGTGGCGGGCGTGTACGACAGCACGGCGGATGCCTTCCACGGCAACGCGGGCACGGGCGATTTCACGCCGTGCGGACGCGGCGGGGACGTCTCGGGCGCGGAGGCGGGCGAGGCGCTCGACCTTGACGCGGTGCGCGGCGGACCGGCCGAGCCGGAGACGGTCTACGTGAACGTCGGGAAAGGAAAGACGGTGACGTTCGACGGGCCGGCGACAATCGACTACAGGCTTGTGAAGATCGGCGAAGGCACGCTCGTCCTGGAAGGGACACGCACGTTTAACGCCGACGTGATCATCTCCAACGGCATCCTGCGCGCGAACTGGGCGACAAGCGGCCTCGCGGGGACGCACCTTGGAATCTGCAATCATGGCGGCAACAGCAATCTCTGCTATTTCCAGGAGACGAGCGATTCGTTTACGGCGCCGGTGGCGGCGAGCGTCCGGGAACCGTGGAACTGTACGGCTATTCGGGCGTCATTCCGTTCCGGCAGGACCTCACCGTCAACTTCGGCGGCGACGGGCGGACGGTCACGCGCGGAGTTAACGGGTTCAACACCACCAGCTTCTGGCTGACCCACGATAGCTCGACGAACAGCACGACGTTCCTGAACAACATCGACTTCGCGGGCCTGAACCTCGAGAGCAAGGGCAGCGGCAGCGGCACGGCATTCTACACGGGCTACATCACGAACTCAACTTCTACGTCGGCGGGTGTCTGGAACTTCTGGGGCGGCAAGCAGGTGCTCGTGGGTACGCGGGGAACGGCAAACGAGCGCGTGGACTTCTTTGGTTATCGCATCTCGAATAACGCATCGACGCTCATCCTCTCCAACGCCGTCATCCGCACATCCAACGACTTCATCGGCGGAAGTGCGAACAATCAGGTTTGC
>CACXPT010000364.1 GCA_902769585.1 uncultured bacterium | reverse complement strand
CGCACGCCCCGCGCTGCGTCCTTCACCTTCGCGAACCCGCTCTCCGCGCGCGCGTCGCGCAGCAGGAAGCCGGGCGCGCCGACGGGCTCCGCCACCTTCACGGGCAGGCCGTCGAAGAGGACCGGACCGCTCGTCGCGTCGAACGTCTCGAGGGCCGGCGGACGGAACCGCGCCCGCAGGCCCACATCGTACCGCGCGATGCCGTAGATTCCGAGAGAGCGGATCGGCTTGGACGGCGTGAGCACGACCGCGCGCTTCCGCCAGTCGCTCGGCGCCGAAGGGAACGCCGCAGTTTGCCCCCAGAGATGATCGCCGTCCATGTACGAGACGTCCACGTAGAGCTCCGCCACGCCCGTGCCGTCGCCCGCCTCAACCTTGCCCTCCATCGAGATGCGGAGCGCCGCAGGCGTTCGCTGGTCGAGCGTGGTGAACCAGCCCGCGCCGCAGATGCGGTCCGCGTTGGTCGTGACCGTGCAGACGGCCTCGTCGCCGTCGCGCGCGAAGCCGCCCCGGTACGGCACGGCCTTCGCCAGAGTGAAGCGCGCAACCTGGGCCGCCGCCATGCCATCGATCGGCGCCAGCGCGTCGGTCGCGCCTGCCGTTCCGGCGTCGAACGCCCGCAACGCCGCCACGCGGAAGGTCTTCACCTCGTAGCGGGAGAACGAGAGACCCTTGCCGGCGTCGCCGAGCGTGGGGAGGTCGACCGCCTGCGGCTCCTGCGAGGTGTTGATGGCGATGACCGCCGTGCGGTCGCCCATGTCCTTCGCCCACCAGACGACGGGCCGCTTCGCGTCCCCGGCATGGCCGTTCCGCTCCGCGCCGGGGGCGTTGACGAGCGGACGCAGCTCCACCATCTCGCGGACCACCTTGCGGAGGTCGTCCCACGCCTTCGGGTTCTGCGCCGCCGTGTAGAAGTCGCGGCAGTCCCGCGCGAACCACCACCACCAGAGGCCGTTGCACTCCTCCGCGACGCCGAGCATCGCGCACGCGCGCAGGTGGTCGTAGTCGCGCGAGAACTTCGCGGGGTCCGCCCGCCGGGTCGCCGTACGCCTGCGTCCAGTGCGTGTCCCACGTGCGGCGGTACTCGTTCATGGTCTCGTTCCACGTCGTCATCACCACGGGATGGTACGGGTCGAGCTCGCGCACGAGGTCGGCGAGCGCCGTGAGCAGATCGGGCGAGACGAACTGGGCGGGGATTTCCGGCTCGTCGAAGAGATACCAGCAGAAGAGCCCCGCATGGTCGGCGAGCGCACCCACGCGCCGCGCGATGTGCGCGAAGTTGCCCTGCACGATGCCGTCCTGCGAGCGCGTGCCGCGGTCGAAGCCGATGAACGCCCGCAGGCCGTCCGCCTGCCAGCAGGCGTCGAGATAGGCGCGGCACGCCACGTCGTCCTGGTCGCTCTCCCACCGATAGGTGTGCACAACGTCAAACCCCGCCTGGCGTACCTCCTGCATGTACTTCGGCGCCACCTCGTAGATGCCGAGCGGGAAGATGCGCTTGCCGTCCTGCTCGTAGCGTCCGTCCGCCGACACCATCACCGCGTTCGACGGCTTCGGCGCGTTGAGCAGCCAGAAGCGCCGCGTGGCGACGTTCCCCGCCGCGTCCTTCGCGACAAGTTTTCCTTCCGTGAGACCCTTCGGCCAGCCGCCCGACGGCGGCGCAAAACGGTACTCGACCTCGTCACCTTCAAGCCGCCGGGACGGCGGCTCCCCATACGGAAGCGCCGCGACTTCGAGGCCGCTGGCCTTGAAAACAACGGAAATCTCGCGCGGATTCTTCTCCTTCACGCGCACGGTGAAGGACTGGTCGGCGGCGCAGACGCGCGCGCCCCGCGAGACGATGCGCGGCGGCAGGCAGTCGCGGTCAACCGGCGCCGTCTGCGTGAAACGCCACGGCTGGGGATCCTCCAATCCCTTCGCGAGGACCCGCCAGTACCAGACGCCCGGCTCCAGCGGCTCGGTCAGCTGGAACTCGGCGATGCCACCCGCGTCGTAGGAGCGAACGGTCCCCTTCCCGAATGCCGGGTCGCGCGACAGCTCCACCGTGTAGCGCCGCGCGCCGCGGTGCGGACGCCACGTGAAGAACGGCGCGTTGTCCGCGAGCGTCGCCCCGTCCGCC
>CACXPT010000363.1 GCA_902769585.1 uncultured bacterium | reverse complement strand
GTCGCGTAGTACGCGCCCGCGCCCGAGATCGTGCTGGCCCGCGCGTTGCGGAACCACACGCGCGTGACGTTGCAGAACTCGGACTCCCTCATGCGGATGCCGTGGAGCGCGTTGGATCGGTCAGGCAGCACGATCACATCGCCGGGGAGCGGACGGAACCTGTTCATGCCGGGACGGTTCTTCGTGTCGAAGTAGATGCGGTAGCGTCCGCAGCCGAGGTCGTCGGCGCGAAGGTCGAAGAACGGCGTCGCGCCGCGGCTGAGGATCTTCTCGCCCGTCGCCGTGAAGAGACCGCACACCTGCGCGTGGTCCGCCTTGCGGTAGCGCGGGTCGTCCGGCTTGAGCGTGCCTGGATGGTGACGTACCACGGCCGTGCAGTTGGACGGCTCATAGCTTTCGATGACGCACTGCGCGAACGGCGCCTCGCGCCACGAGAAATCCGCGTTCGACAAGGTGGTGTTCACGGATCTGTCGAGCGCCACGCCCGAACGGCCGTACAACCCGAACTCGAAGCGCGTCGTCTCCGGGCTCTCGCCAACGACCGCGCAGTTCGTGAGAGCGGTGAGGTCCAGGTGCACACCGGCGGACGTGCCAGCCGAGTTGAGGAAATACTGTCCGGCAGGGATGCGCAGCACGCTCGGCCGTCCGCCGAGCTTCCGCACCGCCTCGGCGGCGCGCGCGAAGGCGGGCGCGTCGTCGGTCACCCCATCGCCCTTCACGCCGAAGTCACGGGCGTTGATCTCCACCGGCTTGACGGCGGGGTTGAGCTCCACCGGCTTGACGGCGGGGTTGAGCGGATCGTTCGCCCAGTGCGCGAGCGCGTCGCGGAAGGAGACGCGGAACTCGTCCAGCTCGGCCTGCATGAGTAACGTACGGGTCGGGAGGGCAGACAGGCGTTCCGCCGCCTCGAGCCGTGCGGCGAACCATTCGTGGCGGGAGGAGCCTTCGCAGCTCTTGAATATCTCGGGCAGGCGCTTGCGCAGGTCGGCGAGGTCCGGCAGCGGATCGTCCGTCACGGCCGTCACGCCCTGTTCGCCCTTGAAGATGCGCGCGACCTTGGCGAAGGCCTTCAGGCGCGAGACGTCGGCGCCGCCGTTCGGCGCCCAGAGAGGACAGATGTAGGCGCCTTCCTCAAACTCGTTCCAGGCGTATGTCAGCACATGGTCAAGCGGACACTTCACGCGGTTCGCATCCATGAACGCCTTGAAGTCCTTCGCGCATTCCACCAGTTCGCGTTCCGTCGCCGGACTCGCGTAGCGCATTGGCGGATTGTCCGTCCACGGGACCTGGTGTTCGATGCGCGGCCAGTGGTCGCGGCCCGTGGCGAAGGCCGGCACGATGTCGAACCCCTGGTCGATCCACGCGGCGTTGGCGCGCCGGATCGCCGCATACATGTCGGGATAGCGCAGGAAGGCGCCGCCCTTCGGGGGAGCGGGCGGCGCGTATGCGGTGCGGGCCTGGACGGACCGGTCGCCCGTCGCCGGCAGGTTCTTGCGCGTACCATGCATCGCCACAACGAACGGTTCTGCCACGCCGGCCGTCCGCGCGGCCCGCCGGATGCGCGCGAGGATCTCGCCTTTCGTCACGTCGCCGAAGATGTAGAGCAGCGGACGTCCCCCCGCCACCTTCTCGTAGCAGGGCTCGCGCATCGCCTCGGCGAGATGCGCCACCTCCACGTCCGTGTACACATGATACCCAAGCACGATGGCGCACAGGCCGATCTTGTCGCGGAGAGGGCTCTTCATGTGGAACTGCCGCGCCCAGGTGATCTCCCAGAGATGGTCCTCGCAGCTCGCGCTGCGCCCCGAATGAAGCGGCACGCGCGTGGCGTGCGGATCCTCGCCGTACCAGCAGTAGGCGAAGTAGTCGATGCCCGCATCGACCGCATACTGCAGCTCGCGGTCGTATTCGACCGGCGTACGACGGTGGTATGAAATCTCGTTTGGCCCCTTCGCGTCGGCGTAGTACGGCGTCAGGTACCGGTAGCGCGCCGGCGAGAGCGACCGCGTCTGGTAGCCGCCGAACCACGTGTCGCTCGGCGGCGAG
>CACXPT010000362.1 GCA_902769585.1 uncultured bacterium | reverse complement strand
ACGGCCTCGGTCCGGGTGCGGACGTGCAGCTTGTCGTAGATGCGGCGGATGTAGGTGCGCACCGTCTCGATGCCGATGGACAGCTTTTCCGCTATTTCCTTGTAGAGGTAGCCGTCGGCCAGCAGCTGCAGGATCTCGTTCTCGCGCGGCGAAAGGTTCTCCGTCTCGTTCGGAGCCGTCCCCATCTGGTGGAACGACTGCACCACCTTTCGCGCCACGGAGCCGCTCATGGGCGAGCCGCCGTTGTAAAGATCGCGGATGGCCGCCAGCAGCTCGGTCGGCGTGGCGCGCTTGAGCAGGTAGCCGTTCGCGCCAGCCGCCAGCGCCTGGAAGATGCGTGCCGGGTCGTCGTAGACCGTCAGCACCAGGAACTGCACCTGCGGCAACGCCGCCTTCGCCTCGCGGATGACGTCAATACCGGATTTGCCGGGGAGGTTGATGTCCACCAGCACGACGTCCGGCGCGAGCGCGGCAAGTTCCGCGAGCGCGGACTCGCCGTCTCCGAACATGCGCGTCATCTCGATGTCGTCCTTCTCCGCGAAGAGCCGTTCGAGCGACTTGCGGATGCCGGCGTTGTCCTCGACGAGCGCGACCTTGATGATGGAATTCTTTTCTTTCATGGTTTGCCATTCAATTTGAACGAAAGCACCACTTCGCATCCGCCGCCTTCGCGCGGCCCAATGGCGAACGTTCCGCCGATGTCCGCCATGCGCTCGCGCATGTTCGCGAGGCCGTTGCCGCCCTCGCGCGGCCCCGCGAAGCCCTTGCCGTCATCGCCCGCCGTCACGCGCACCTCGTTGCCGTGGATGGACAGCGACACGAACGCCGTCGTGGCGGCGGCATGCTTAACGATGTTGTTGAGCGCCTCCTTGACGCACATGAAGACGGCGTCGGCGAACGCCGACAGCGTGTCGTTGCGCGGCTCGACGGCCCACACCACCTCGTCGAGCGCGCGTATGACGTCGCGGACCTCGTCGGCCACCTCGCCCATGCTTTGATCTTTCTCGGTGGCCATTTCCGTGATGTAGGAGACGCGCGTCAGCCGTGCGCCGACATCGTCATGGATGTCATGGGCGATCCGCGCGCGTTCCGCCGCCAGCACGTCGCGTTGCCGCGCGGCCAAGAGCTTGGCCCGGACTCGGCGGAGGTAGACGGCCCGTACGACGAGAAATATCGCGAGCAGCAGGAAAACGCTCGCTCCGACAATGAACGCCGTTGTCTCGTAGAAGTGAGGCGCAATGCTGAACTCGAATATGGCGGGCGGACTGAGATCGCCAAACGGCAGCCGGGCAACGACCTCTAGCCTGTAGTCGCCAGGAGGCAGGTTGTAGAAGTTTACCGTGCGCGAATGCCGCACGAAATTCCACTTCGCGCGCCGCGGCAACAGGCGGTGCGAGAACACGACGCGGTCGGCCATGCCGGGCGAGTCGGCGGTATACGAAATGGAGACCGTCTCCGTACCGGGCGGGAAAGGTTTGGTAGGTTTCGGCGTCTCCCAGACGATACGCGGTGGCGGTTGCGCAAGGAGCGCTGCGTAAGCCGTGCGTGAGACCTGCAGCGACGTGTTGGGGGAAAACCGATATCCATCCTCGCGCCCAAGCGTTTCCACGCGGATGTTGGAACCAATTCGTGCCGCCTTCCGCTTGAATTCCTTCAGCGTAAAGGAAAGCAACGAGCGGTCAGTCGCCAACCAGAGGCGTCCCTTCGGCTCTTCGTAGAACGACATCGATTCGACGCCGGCGAGTTTCCTCAGAACGACGGTCGTAGGATTGCCGTCCTGCAGACAGGTGATGGCCTCGCCGCGCGCGCCTACCCAGAGCGAGCCCTCGCTGTCGCAGAAGAGCGCGCGCACGAAATCGTTCCCTTTCCCGTCGTGGCAAGGATGGCGGCTGATCTTGTCGCCAGCGACGCGCCAGAGACCCGCGCCGTCGGAACCGACCCAGACGCTTCCGTCCGGCGTTTCGGCGAACGACGTGACGTGTCGCGCGTCGAAACCGTCTTGCGTGCCGAAATGCCGTTCGGTTCCGTCGCGTGAAACGACGCGGATGCCGTCTGCGCTCGTGCCGGACCAGACACGACCTATGGAATCCGTGAACCGTACCACGCCGTTCGTGGCGGGGGACTCTTGTCGCAGGGAGACGAGACGTGGACGTAGCCGCAGCAGGCCGTC
>CACXPT010000361.1 GCA_902769585.1 uncultured bacterium | reverse complement strand
CGTCAGCGCCACGTCGTACAGGCGGATGGCATACACCTCGCCCGTCCAGTTGTAGGCCGTGTCGCTGGCCTTCCTGTTTCCGACGGCCACCTTGCCGTCACCAGTACCCCAGCCGTTGGACTGCGCACCGTCGTCACGGGCGACGCCGTCGAAATACATGGCCGAGACGCTGTCGCCCGAATAGGTCGCCGCCGCCGAACAGAACGCGGTCGTGTCGAGCGACCAGGAGATACGCCGGGTCGTGGCCGCGCCGTCAAAATAGAGCCTCTTGGGAATGCCGGAAGCCGGATCGAAGGCGACGATTCGCGATGCGAGCCCGCTCACGAACAGCAGACGCCCGCCGTCCTTGGCCATCGCCCGCCGTCCTTGGCCATCCGGTAGACGACCTCGATGGTCTTGTAGGCGGGCGCGGCGCTCGCGCCCTGCGCGCCGAGGCCGCTGACGTACAGCGCGTTGCCCCGCGCCGCCCACCGGCCCTTGGCCGTCAGCGTCATGTCGAGGTTCCCCTTGAGGTCCTTCCACACGGTCGCGTTCGGGTCGTGCCGGCCCGTGCCGACGTTGTCGATGCCGTCCCATTGGGCAATCAGGTGCTCCTGCTGCACATAGCTCGCGCTCGTCGCGGCGCACGCCGCCCCGGCGACGAACATCGCCGCCACGCATACGAACAAGCTGCTCCTCATGTCAATCTCTCCTTTCATCGCAAAATTAGCATCGTGCCAATATCTGCTGAAAATCCGGACAGAACCGCGCCGCCCTCATCGTTCTCGCCCGGCACGTAGGCAAACGCGAGCGCTATCGTGCCGGAACCGAAGAAGTTGACGTCATACGCGCCCTGCGTGTAGGTACCCAGCACTTCGCCGTTCTTCTTGACCGTAAGCGTTCCCGTGCCGGTGACGGTCGCCTTGAATGTGCATGGGCAGCTGGTGGACGCCGATGCGGCAGGTGTCCAGTTGACGGACATATCGCCAGACGGAATCTCGACAAGTCCGTCGCCGTTCTCGAACACGGCGTTGTCCGCCGCAGTCACGACAAGTCCCCTTCCGCCCAGGTCCTGCGCGAATTGGGGCAGCCAGTCGAACTCAAACGCGCCCGCGTCCACGCCGCCGCCCAGGCCGCGCCGCACGCCGTTGAGGCCCGTCTCGCCCGTCAGGTTCGTGAGCGCGTATTCGAAGCTGCTCGCGTCGATCGCCGCCGAACCGTGGAGCGGCACGCCGTCGGGACCGAGGGCGATCTCCTCCTGGCTGGCGACGACGTTGTCCGCGCCCTCCAGGACGTCGAAGCGCATCGCGTCCGAGAACACGTTGTGGTGGGCGTTGGAAAGGACCTGCGTCTCGCCGCGGTCATACGGCATGGCCACCACGTTGTTCCAGAACTTGCAACCCTTGACCTGCCCCACCGTGAGGCGGCAGTCCTCCGTCCGTCCTGCCATCGTGCCAAGTCCGTTGTCCGCTGCAAAGGTACAACCGACAACATCGTAGTGATACGCTGTAGAAACCGCCGTCCCGCGCAAGGTTGCCGGCCACGTAGCATCCGTAGAGCGCCACTTGGCGTCCTGCGGGGGAGTTGCCGGTCACGTGGTTGCCGACAATGCGGCAGCGCCTGAACGTGACGCAAGCTCCCGCCGCGCCGCGATGGGAGGCGCAGTTGGTGATGACGCAATCCGCCACCTCCGTCTCGGAGTTGTTGTCGTCCATCGAGTTCTGCATATCCGTATGGCCGCCTCGAATCGTGAATCCCCTCACCTTTGACCCGTTGTTCAGGTACACGCACCGTTTGGTGCCGAGTCCAAGGCCGTACTCATTTGCCGCCCCCGAATCCGGCTCGCCCTGGATCACCGTCTCGTCCGCCGCCCCTTCCGCGACGAGTGTCACGTTCGTCTGCACCACGACGCGCGACGGAATCACCACGTCCGTATAGGCGATCGTCTCGGCCGTGCGATAGGGTTTGTCCTGCAGCATCGTGCCCGTATCGTACACGCCGGGCAGCGCGTGGACCGTGTCGCCCGCCCATGCGTGCGACGCGTGCGACATCGCGCCGGCGAGCGTCTTCTTCGCGGACGCCGCATTCCAGCCCGTGTTCGCGTCGTCGCCGTTGACCGCGTCCGCCCACCAGTCGGTGTTGTAGATGGGCTTCACGATAAACGACGTGAAGTCCGCCACCTGGTCCGCCGTGAGCGTCACGGACGTGCTCGACACGGCCTGCGTGGCGCCGTTCACCTCGAAGCCCAACAGCTGGCGGTCGGCGCGCGTAGCCGTGACCGTGACGGGGAACTCCGCCACGATCCCCTCGACGTCGGTGCCGCCGGGAACGGGCGACACGACCTTCACAGAGGGGACGAGGTCGCTCACTGCGCCTGCCGTGATCCGTCCGTTCGGTCCGATCGGGAATGGCTTCCCGTTGAAATCGGCGAAGCATCCGCCGTCCGCGAAGACGTCCGCATTGCCGAAGTACGTCCCGGCGGACGCCGCGTAGGGACGGAAGTCGCCGTTAAGGTAGTCCGCGAACAGCGTCGTCTCCTTCACGCAGTTCGGCGGGTTGGAGGACGCCTTTGCGATGACGCAGAATCCCACGCCCGTGGAGTGCTCGACGTCCCTCCCCGTCGCGTTCGCGGCGAACACCGTGTTGGACGCGCAATCGGCGACCGAGACCAGCTGCGCGGTCGGGCAGTAGTTGCTCACCACCGTGCAGTTGCGCGCCTTCGTGTTCTGTCCGACAATCCCGTTGCCCGAATAGTTGCGCGTTAGGACGCAGCTCCGCGCGGTGCCCGTGCGCGTGATGGCGTTTCCGCCCGACGCGACCCGGTTCTCCACGAGCAGGCAGCGTTCGACGTAACCGCCGAAGAACACGGCGCCACGGCTCGCGGCGCAGTTCGACACAACGCAGTCCAGCAGCGCGGAGCTGAAGGTGTTGTTGTCGGACGTCGACTGCGCCATCATCGCGCCGCCGCGCACGGCCTTGCTGTCCGAACCGTTCGCGTTCACCGAGGAACGTCCGCCCGTGAGCGTGAACCCTTGGACAGAGTGGCTGGAGGAGAGAAAGGCCACGCACCGTACCGCGTTCGGCCCGAGGCCGCAGTCGTTTGCCACGGCCGGCGTGGGATCCTCTGCTCCGACGATAAAGGTGTTCGACGGGCCTTCGAGCGCCTTCAGGCGCACGTTCTGCGACGCGGCGAACACCACGCGGTTGGACGTACCGTGCGCGACGGCGCCGCCCTCGTCGGGCGCCGCCCTCGTCGTAGCGGCCGGGGTGGGCATACACGACCGCGTTGGCGACTGAGTCTCGCGCAAGGCCGTCCATCGCGCCCTGGAGCGTCCGCCAGGGCGCCTCCGCCGTACCGGCGGCCGTGTCGTCGCCGCTTGGCGAGACGTACCGCACATCACCGACAACAGGTACGACCGTTGCGCTTCCCGAGGCGGGCGGCAGCACGTAATAGACCTCGTCCGCCGTGGGCCAGCGGGAAAACCCCGCATACTGGTAGCAGACGATTCCCTTGCCGGCGTTCGGCGCGAACGTGACGGCGTAGGCGCGCGGCCAAGGCGCGGCGTAAGCGTATGTGCTCGACCGAATCGGCACGCCGTCCACAGACATCGTACCGCTGGAGGCCGTGCTGAACGAGAGATAGCCGCTTCCTTCACACGAGACGGCCTCTTGCACGGCGCCGCAGTAGCCGTCGGCAAGCGGATTCTGCGTCACCGCCGCACCCTCGGCGCGGAGACGGAAGTCGCCCGCCGCCGGCGCCACGAACAGGCGGGAAGTGCTCTCGTCCACATAGAGGCAGCCGTTCGGTCTCTCGCCGGCGTCCGTGATGCTTGTGTAGATGTTCTGCGAGATACCGCATCCGCCGTTGGCCACGGCGACGCAGTTGCTCGCAAACCGATACGAGGCTCCGTCGATGTTGGAAAATGCGTTCACCGTGTCGTTGTATGCAAACGTGCAGTTCACGGCGGAGTAACCGTATGCCATCACGCCGACGCCGGCGCTCCCCAGACACATCCTTCCAGACAGCACTCACGCGCCGCCGCGCCGAAGTTTGAAGCCCTGTTTCCCGTAAACGTGCAATTCACCGCCGTGACGCCGTACATGCCGCCGCCGCGCGTGCCCGTGTTGTCGCTGATCACGCAATCGCGCACGACGATGTAGCCTGCGGCCGTCACGCCCGGCTGGGCCTGGACGTTAAGGACGCCTGCGCCGCGCACGGGGGCGGAGTCGCTGCCGAACGCAGTCGCACCGTCGCGGATGGTGAAGCCCTCGATCTTCACGTCGGTCACGCCAGTCGCCACCGCGATGCAGCGGATAGCACCGGGGCCCATGCCCCATGGCGAGGCGTTCTGCGCCACGTTGAGATCCTTTGCGCCAACGATGTGCGTGACGGCCGCGCCGTCGCGCGAGCGG
>CACXPT010000360.1 GCA_902769585.1 uncultured bacterium | reverse complement strand
GGAAACAAGCAAGGAAGGAACAAGGAAGATGGACAAGAAATGCATGGTAATCTATTACTCGTGGAGCGGGAACACCCGTTTCGCGGCGGAGACGATTGCGAAGAAGGCGGGCGCCCCAACCTTCGAAATCAAGGCCGAGACGCCCTACAACAGCGACTTCAACAAGTGCTGCGACGAGGCGAAGCCGGAGTGCTACGGGAAGAAGCTGCGTCCGATCAAGTCGATCGAGGGACTCGACCTCGCGAAGTACGACCTCGTCTTCGTCGGCTCGCCGAACTGGTGGGGCACGATGGTGCCTCTTCCAGACGCACGGCGGCGGCGGAATGCAGCGCGTGGGCAAGGAGTTCGCTGAGATCTTCGGCGACACGGCGACGGTTCTGTCACCCAAGGCCTTCAGCGGATCGTCGATCAAGTCCAGCGTCAAGGCGCTCGAGGATTTTGCCGACGAGAGGATTGCAGGCAAGTGAAGTCTCACGCAAAGTCCGCAAAGTTCGCAAAGAGGGAACTAAGCCTCGCGGACTTTGCGAACTTAGCGTGAGACAAAACGACAAGAAAGGAACGGTAAAATGAAAGTTCTTATGCTCAACGGCTCGTGGAACCAGGATGGCTCGACCAAGGCCGGTCTCGATGAAATGGCCAAGGTATTCGCCGCCGAAGGCGTGGAGACGGAGGTCGTCACGATCGGTGGCAAGCCGATAGCGGACTGCATTGCCTGCAACAAGTGCGCCGAGCTGAAGCGCTGCGTGTTCGCGGACGACGGCGTGAACGCGTTCGCCGAGAAGGCCAAGGGCGCGGACGGATTCGTCTTCGGCTCGCCGGTCTACTACGCGCATCCGTCCGGACGCATCCAGAGCTACCTCGACAGGCTCTTCTTCTCGACGATGCGCGCCGACGGATACGCCGCGTTCCACCACAAGCCCGTCGCGTCGATCGTCGTTGCGCGCCGCGCGGGCACGAGCGCGTCGTTCGACGTGCTGAACAAGTACGCGACAATCTCGCAGATGATCGTCGTCGGGAGCAGCTACTGGAACGAGTTCCACGCCCTCACCAAGGACGACGTGCCGCAGGATCCCGAAGGACTTCAGACGCTGCGCAACCTCGCGCGCAACATGGTTTACGTGATGAAGTGCCAGAAGGCCGGACGCGACGCCGGCATTCTCCCGCCGGCAAACGAAAGCGGGGTCTTCACCAACTTCGTGAGGTAGCGGCGAGTGGTTTCCTCTGTGCCTCAGCGTGAGATAAATCATAGCCAAAGAGAAAGGTAAAGAAATGCAATGCTTGACATCACGCTGTCGCCAGAGGAAATCGCCGCGCTCGAAGCCCCATACATCCCGCACATCAAGACAGGTGCATTCTGATGGAACGTCAAACCGGAAAGACCATGAAAATGAAATACGCTAAACTCGGAAAAACAGACATCGAAGTCAGCCGCATCTGTGTCGGTTGCATGTCATACGGCAAGGCGTCCGACGACTTCCAGCCGTGGACGCTCCCCCTGGAAGCTTCGACACCGCAAACTGCTACTCGCACGGCACGAGCGAGGAATACCTCGGCGCCGCCCTGAAGTCGCTTGGCGTTGCGCGCGACAAGGTCGTTCTCGCGTCCAAGGTCTACTTCAACGACGGACATCTCTCCAAGGATGCGATTGCACGGGAGATCGAAGGGACGCTCAGGCGTCTCGGGACGGATTATCTGGACCTGTACCAGATCCACCGTTTCGACTACGCGACGCCGATCGAAGAAACGATGGCGGCGCTTGACAAGCTGGTGAAATCCGGCAAGGTCCGCGCCGGAGCCTCCGCCATGTACGGCTACCAGTTCCACAACATGCAGATTGCGGCGGAGCGCAACGGCCTGACGCTTTTCTCCACGCTCCAGAACCACTACAACCTCCTCTACCGCGAAGACGAACGCGACCTCATACCGGTCGCCAGACAGTATGGCGTCTCGCTGATTCCATACTCGCCGCTGGCGGGCGGACACCTCACGCACCCTGAATGGGACAGTCCGTCGAAGCGCGCCCAGACCGACAAGGTCCTTCACGCCAAGTACGACTCGACAAAGGAGGGCGACATGGTGATTGTCAAGCGTGTGGCGGAGCTTGCGGCGCGTCTTGGCGTCACGATGTCCGAAGTCGCGCTTGCCTGGCATCTGGCGAAAGGCGTGACGGCTCCGATAGTCGGCGCGACAAACGCCGCGCACTTCGACGATGCAGTCCGCTCGGTGGAGCTGACCCTTTCGCCCGACGACATCAAGTTCCTCGAAGAGGCCTACCGCGCGCACGAGGT
>CACXPT010000359.1 GCA_902769585.1 uncultured bacterium | reverse complement strand
GTGCGGCGTGACGACGCTTTCGAAACCGGCCTCCGCCGCGAAGTCGAGCGTCTTCTTCAGCTTGTCGCCCACGAGGTCGACGTCGCCGTTCAGATGGGTCCCCATCGCCTTAAGCCCGGCGTCGTCGCACAGCTTCTTGAGCGCCTTCGCCGACCGACCGTTGTAGTCGTAGAACTCGACGCCGTCGTAGCCGCCCGCCCGCAACGCGGCGAGGATGCGCGCCGGTTCCTTCCAGAAGATTTTATGGATGGAGTAGAGCTGCAGGCCGTACTTCGGCTTGGAGGCCGCCCCGTCCAGGCCGGCGAATCCCGTTGCCGCGACAGCCGCCCCCATCCCCGCGACAAACCCTCTTCTGGTCAATTCAATCGACATCTTCTTTCCTTTCTGTTAAGCGCCTTCCGTGAGCGCCGTAGGCGCGCCAAAACGCGATCCGCAGGTTCTTGACTTCCAAAAACATGTGGAAAGTATACCATGAATTACGGACGCTTTCAATCCGCCGCAATCGACCGCTTATTTCGTGATGGCGCCCTGGCTCTCGCAGAGGCGGCGCACCGCCACGAAATCAAGCTGGCGCACGTCCTTCCCCGGCATGAACGCAGCGAGCGTCCCCGCCGCCTGTCCCATAGCCATGCACTGCGCCTGCACGCGCATGGAGGCGAACGCGGCCGGTTCCGCCGCGACCAGTCCGCCGGCGGCGAGGAGGTTCGGGCATTTCGCCGAAACGAGCGCCGAAAGCGGAATCACGCCGGGACGTTCGAGGAAGGTGAGGTTCTGTCCGCTTGACCCCGCCAGATGCCGGTCCATCGGATGCGCGGCCAGCGCAATGGCGTCCGGAACGTCGGCGCCGGACGCGAACTCGGCCGCCGTCACGCGGTGGAGCGCCTTGATTTCGCGGCATTCGCGGAAACCGCTCGTGGTGGCCGTCTGCGCGAGCCAGGCGTTGCGGAACGCGGGGTCCGCCTGGCGCATCACGTCGACGATCGCCGGAATCTCGCGGCGCATCCGTTCCGTGGCCGCGGCGATCTGCACCGGGTCGGTCACGTCCGCCGCCTCGGCGCGCGTGGCGTTCACGCTCACGAAGCCGGGACGGATCGTGCTGCCCCACACAGCCCACGGTCCGCCGAACGACTTGATCCGCCCCGCTGCCATCGCCTCGTTGAGCGCCGCGCGGAGCATCGGGTTCGCGGATCGCTCGTTGTCGTTCCGCACGAGGACGCGCGCCTTGTCGGTGTCGACGCCGCCGAGGATGAAGCAGAGCGACGACGCCGTGCAGTCGATGTACCGCTTCGCCTCCATGCGCGTGAGGAATCCCCCCGTCGAGAGCGTCACCGCCGCGATGGAGCCGTCCGCCGCGAGTTCAGGTTCGCCGCAGACCTGCGTCTGCCAGAGGCACGTGACCCTCGCCTCCTCGAGCATCTCCCGCGCGACGCGCCGGTAGACCTCGGCCTCGAACGGGACGTTCCCCTTCGGCAGGTCCGTGATGGCGCCGCCCGCAGCCGCCAGCCGCTCGACGAACTCCCACGGAATCCCGCCGACGACGCGCCGTCCGGCGAAGTTGAACTTCGAAATCGGACCGACCAGTCCGGCGGTCGCCATGCCGCCCGGGAAACCGAACGATTCCGCGAGCGTCACCTTCGCGCCGTTGCGCGCCGCCGCAATCGCAGCCACGAACCCCGCCGGTCCCGCGCCGGCGACGAACACGTCCGCGCGTAGCGTGCGCGGCACGTCAACCGAACCGAATCCGGCGAGCGCATACGCCAGAACGGACAACACACACACCATGCGGATTGCGCGCGGCATCCTCAACCGAGTCTTTCTCATGGCGATAGTATAGCAAAACACCACCGGCTGTTTCACGTGGATCTCAAATCAGGCTTACCGCGCTTTCGGCTTGCCGAATCTCCAAGGTATGTGATATTATTTTTACGAAATTGTGGGCAAGGAAGGACTGCGCGCCTTAGGCGGCAGGCACGAAACGAGAAGGAGCATGGAAAGATGAGGAGTTTGGCAGCACGAGCGACGGTGGCAGCCGTTGCGATGGCATGTATGGGCGCGACCGGCGGGACGATCAACGTCGCGGCGGGGGAGACGCTTGAACTCGACCTCCGCGAATCCCAGGTGACGAACGCCGCGGACAGCGTGATCACGCTCGGCGCGGGCGCGACGCTGAAGCTCGTCGAATCCACGCCGTCGTCGACGGCAGGCTTCGCCGTCTACGCCATGAGCGGCAACGGGCCGTTGACAGCCGATTGGCCGAAGCTCTCGGACCCCGACCCGCTTGCGAAGTTTGCCTGGGACTGCTACCTCGGCGTGCGCACCAATCTCTATTGGGACGTGACGTACGCCAACGTCCCTCCCCGCTACGACGAGTTGCGCAGCGCGAAGTGGTACATCCCCGAGGCGGGCACCTATTCGTTCTTCATGC
>CACXPT010000358.1 GCA_902769585.1 uncultured bacterium | reverse complement strand
CTGCAAGATGGAGCGTCCCTCGATTTCCCTAAAACGCAAATCGGCCAGTCGCCGCGAGATCTTCAGATGCGCCACCACGTCTTTGACGCCGATTCCCTTTGCCGCGTTGGCCTTGATGAATTCCAGGGCCTTGCGCACAAGGTGGGCGGATGGGGAGAGCGGCCGAGTGGATTCGCGCTCGACGATGCCGATCACGGGACTGACGAGCGTGCGCGGTTTTCGTCTGGCGCTTGACATGAGCGCATGCAGTTCCCGCGCGGCAAGGTAACCGGCGCGTTCATGGTCGGGCTGGATGCTGGAGAGTGGAGGAACTGCGAATTCGCACAGAAGCCCGTCGTTGTCCACGCCGAGGACTGACACCTGGCCCGGTACGGCGATTCCGAGTTCGTGGCAGACGTCGAGGACTTGCACGGCGAGAGGATCGTAGAAGGCCATCACGGCGGCTGGCTTTGGCAGGGAGTGAAGCCAGTCCGCCAGCCGCGTCCGGTCGATACGGTCGTCCGGCTCGGTGGGAGACTCAAAGCAGAGACATTCCCTGCCGACCGCGGCGAGCGCGTCGCGAAACCCGCGTTCGCGCATGTCGTGCCAAGAAGGATCGGTCCGGGCATGGAGAAAACCGAAGCTGTTGAACGAACCCAGTGAAAGGAAATGTCGCGCCCCAAGTTCCCCGATGGCGGAGTCGTCGCAGCTGACGCACGACGTCTTGCCGAGGGGCGGGCGCGGGATCGACAGGGACGGTGGGCCGATGTACACGACCGGGATGGATATCCGCGATACGGCGTCTTTAAGGACCGCGTTGGAAAAGTCGCTGGTGATGAGTCCGTCTACACCATCGTCGATCATTCGCCGGATGCGCTCGGGATGGGTCGCGTTCGGGAGTTGGATGAGATTGATGTCCCATCCGATGCGCGTCTTGGCATAGCGGAATATGCCGGAGAGGATGTCTCGCCCCGAGGTGCCGTTCATCCACAGCGCCACGGCGATACGCCACTTTTGTGTTTTCCGTATCATGCCGCACATTATAGCGGAAACGTTTAGGTTCCGCAAGTACCTGTGCTTGAAACTGGTATTTTCATTTGCTTGATATTTACCATCCACTCGCTGGCCTTGGGATGTGAATCTTTGTTATAATTCTAATGCCTATCGGACTAGCAGGAGAAAAATCATGGCGTATGAAATGACAGGAATGCGGCGCAAGATGCAGGTGCTCGCGGTGGCGGCATCCATGGCGTTTGCTCTCGTGGGCGGCGAATACTACGTCGACGCTAACGTGCTGGCTTCGGGCGCGGGCACGGAGGCGGCCCCGTTCAAGACGATCCAGGAGGCCATCACGGCGGCGGAGGCCGGCAGCACGATCCATGTGGCGGCGGGAACCTACGATTCGGGCACGACGCTCTGCGTGGACGGTGGCGCCCGCGTGTGCGTGAAGAAGTCGCTGACGATCCAAGGCGCGGGGCGCGACAAGAGCTTCATCGTGGGCGCAAAAGGTTCCGGAACGGGCGGCCTCGGGACGGGCGCGGTGCGCTGCGTCGCCATCGAGGCTGATGACGTGGTGGTTTCGGGTTTCACGATCTGCAACGGCTACACGACGGGTACGGCTGCCTCGTCGGCAAGTGGCATGGGCGGCGGCGTCTATTCGCACAACAAGGTGAACGGCTTCGTGGTGGACTGCACGATCCGCAACTGCTGTGCGGCGAAGGGCGGGGCGATCGCCCGCCAGAACGCCGACTTCACGAATGAAGGGCTTGCCGCCGTGCGTTGCCTGATCACGGACAACCGCGCTTCGGCCACGAACCAGTCCTGGTGCGACTATGGCGCGTCGCTCTACTGGTGCATCGTCACGCGCCACTACAATTCCTCCTGTTCGCCGGTCCATGATGTGCCAAAGGTGGTCAACTGTACGTTCGACAACAATTACGTACACCACTATTTTCAGGGAACCGAAAGTTACATCTACAACACTTTTGCCGGACGATACTCCTACAAGGGGGGCAATGGCAGCGATGTGACATTGAAAAACGTTTATTTCACAAGTGTCACGTCGGGCAATTCGGCGGCGAAGTTGGCGGAGGACTGCACGTTCAGCGGCGAGGAGAAGCAGTTTGTCTCGCCGCTGGCCAACGACTTGCGTCCGATTCCGGGCGCGGCGGTCCTGTCGGCCGGCAAAGGGAGCCATCTTGAGCAGATCCCGGAAGCCTACCGCACGAAGGACTACGAGGGCACGACGGTCGATCCAACATCCGCCACGATTGCCGTGGGTGCAATTCAGACGCCGTGTACGCCAGCCTCCGGCATGGTGAACTTCTCCACGTCCACCATCGGCGCTGGCGACAAGCTCGTGTTCAACGGCGTGACGAACGAGTGGAACCAGCAGCAGTTCTACTGGCATGCCACGAACTGGCCGTCCTTCGCGCGCTTCAAGCCGCTCTGGGCGAACGGCACGAACGAATACGGCTTCGCGTCAAGCGGCGCGGACTCAATTGAGCGTTTCCCGCTGACGGACGGCACGTATCTGATGATGCCGCATCCGGCCTCTCAGCTGACGCTCACGGCCAAGCGGGCCGCGCAGACGTTCTACGCCGACCCGGGCGCGGACGCCTCGCTTGCCGACGGCACGGCGGAACATCCGTTCGCGACGCTCCAGGACGCGGCCGACGCCGTCGCGTCCGGCGGCTACGCCGTGATCTACGCCGCGCGCGGCACCTACAGGAGCCGGCACATCCGCCTCGTGGGCGTGGAGGGTGCCGAGAACACGGTCATCGAAGGCGCGCGCGACCCGGACGCGGGGGACGACGTGTACGGCTGTGGCGCGAACGCCACCCGCTGCCTCTGCGCCTCCGCGAGCGGCGCGGTGCAGGGCTTTACGCTGACGGGCGGACATGCGGGTCCCGGTTCTGCCGAATCCGACGTGAACAGGAGCGGCGCCGTTCTTGCCTCGGGGACGGCGTTCCAGGTCCTCGACTGCATCGTGTCCAGCAATTTCGCCGGGCGCGCGGCGGCGGGCCACGGTTCGACCAGCCACCTGCTTTTCTCTCGCTCCAAGATCATCGGGAACAGGACGATTTCGACAGGGGGTAGCGGAGCCTATACGCTCGCAAGCGATTTCACGTCCTGCCTTATTCGTCGGACAAAGCGAACAGGTGTACGATTGCACGGTCTATTCGGAGGGCGAGAACAGTAATTTCTCGGGATATGGGGCCAACGCGAATAGCGGCACGCATCGCAACTCGATCTTCATGGGTTTTGGTGCGTACCGCGACAAGGAGGTGTACGGTATCGTCATCGACACGAAAATCCTCAACTCGACGAAGACGACGTACGTGAAGACAGTGACGGGCGACTACAAGTCCGGCAAGGGTTTTGTCGAGTTCGTGGATGCCGTGAACGGCGACTTCCGCCTTCTGCCGACGTCGCCGGCGGTCGGATATGGGTCGTACGTGGCTGCACGCGACGCGGCGGCGTACCGGCTCGCCACGATGTCGCTGGACGGCGTCGTGCCCGATTTCTCGGGCGACGGAACGTTCACGGCCGGCGCGTACAGGAAAGTGGCAAACGCGCTGATCGTGTCTGGGGAGGGCATTTCCCCAGCGTCGGTTACGGTGGACCCTGCGCCGAGCACGACTGTGTCGGTGACGGCGACGCTGGCGCATAAGCGGCCTTTCCTCGGTTTTGCCGTGAACGGCGCGCTGCAGCCGTTCGACGGCACGGGCTTCACGTACACGGTGCCTGCGGGCGGGCTGGAGGAACCGGTGACGATCACGGCCGTGTACGACACGCACTGGTACGTGGACGCCGTGAACGGACGCGACGACGGGTACGGCACGTCG
>CACXPT010000357.1 GCA_902769585.1 uncultured bacterium | reverse complement strand
CGTCCTTCATCGCCTCGACGAACGCGAGGAGAAGCGGCATGAACTCGGGCGGGCATCCCGCCATGACGCCGTTCACGGCCACGTGCCGGACGGTCACGTTGCGCTGCGCGGGCGGGATCGCGCCGAGCGAGTGGTCGGGCGGCAGGTCGGTGAACCGCAGGAACTCGGCGACGGCCTGTTCCGTCGGCGGCACCACGGGCAGCCCGTCGGTCCAGCCGGAATCGAGGAAAATGCGCTGGATCTCGGCGAGGGTGCCGGAAAGAGCGGGAGGGACGCGCTCCTGCGCGTCCGGCGAGAAACGGGAGGGACGCAATTTATTGCGTCCGCTTTCGGTCGCAGCAAGCTGCGACCCTCCCATCAACCCCGCCTTCACCTGCGGCCACAGCACCTTGCGCGTGTTTGCTAGAAGCTCCTCGCGCGTGTGGCTTGCGAATGCACCTGGATATTCCGCGACGCGCAGCTCAGAGAGTCCCGCCGAAGCCGCCGCGCTTTTCGCCTGCTTCACGAACCCTGGCGCGGCGATCATCACGGACGGAATGCCCAGCACTTCGGCGGCGATGCACGAGGCAGAGTCCGCACCCGCCGTTGCCGGAGATGACGGCATCAATCTTGAACTCCTTCAGCTTGCGCTGGAACTCGTCCTTCTCGCGCCGCACCACGCCCGGGCGCGGGTAGGGCCCTGCCGAGCCAATTTCGCTCAGCAGATAGATCTTAGCCTTCGGATATTCGGCGAGGATGAGGCGCTTCAGCTCGGGATGCGTGACATTGGCCATGAAGCTGCCGCCCACGAGCGCGATGATCTTGCCGTCCAGGGACTTGAGGCGCGTCGCGGGCTTGATCGGCTCCACGGCGGACTCCGGCACGGGCGATAGGACAGTGTATGTCGCCTCTCCGCCGGCGGGTAGCGGGCAGACCCCGTCCTTACATTCCGCCGCGACTATTGTGACGGAAATCGCCGTGATTGCGATTCCAATGATGGTTCTGGTTTTCGTTAGTTTCTGGTTCATGTTGCACCCTCTTTTTATTCTTTTGGGCCTTTGGGCTTCAGGCATCGACTTCAGGGTGGTAGAGGGGCGACCCCCGAAGCCGATGCCTGAAGCCTGAAGGCCTATTTGTCGTGCACCATTGCCCGACATTACTAAGAACGCAAGTTGCCGTTTGAATCTACAGGGCACTTTCAAGAAAATATTATGTAGATTTCACGGATGCTTTCCGTCCCAAATCTTGGGACGACAGAAGCGCGTACCCAATATACAGAAAGGTACCATCATGAAAAACTCAGCAGTACGATCAATCATTCTCGTCGTCATCTTCGGTACGACGATGGCGGCCTTTGCCGGTCCTCGGGCGGAACGTGCCCGATACGAGGTCAAACGACAGGAAAAGAAGGAGGCGTTCGCCGCCCAGGCGCGCCGCTGGGCGCACTACTTCTCGGAGGAAGGCGCTCTTGGCGCGATCGGTTGGAAGGAGTACGTCGTGAATCCGGCAGCCAAGGGGCCGGTCTCGCTCGTGGTCGTACTGGGCGGGCGCGAGAGCATTGACGATGAACAACGGTCTTCCCAGCCGCCGCCCGCGCTCGATCCGCTCATCACATACGCCAAGACGGGAAACAAGGGGAAGGTGGTCATCCTCGTGCCGCAGTTGCCGGAGAATGACGGGCAGAGGGCGGGACGGCGTCCGATGCGTCAGGGCCCAGCCGCGCCGAACGGCGGCGACAAGTTGCCGGAGCTCGTCCGAGTCCGGGTCGAGCAGCACGGCGTGCCGCCCGCGCGCGTCTTCGCAACGGGCGTCTCGATGGGCGGACACGAGGTCTACAGACTGCTTGTGCGCGAACCGAAGCTGTTTGCGCGGGCCGTGATCGTCAGCGCGGTCGGGGACGCCGAGAAGGCGGGCGACGTCCAGTCCGAGCTGCGGGTCTACCATGGTGCGGATGACGAGGTGATCGCATTGGGCCGCGCCAAGGCGATGGTCGACGCCGTCAACGCCAAGAACCCCGGCCGCGCGTCACTCGTGACGCTGAAGGGCAAGAGGCACCGCGACGCCGCCGAGGCGGCCTACACGAAATCCGACTGCTGGAAATGGCTGCTGCGCTGAAGGATATTTCTTTTCGCTGCACACGGGCCGTTAGTTTTTTGCTATACTACGTTGCGCTGAAGCA
>CACXPT010000356.1 GCA_902769585.1 uncultured bacterium | reverse complement strand
GCCGGACTGGTACGTCCAGTCGAAGACGGGCGAGCCCGTCACCTTCCCCGCCGTCACGTACACGTTCGTGGAGAGGAACAGCCCGGCGGCGATCTCGTCAAAAACGAAGAACCCTGGCCCCACGGCGCTCGCGCTGTTGAACCAGCCCCGGTTGCAGTTCTGGTCCTGGCGCCGCGCCACGATGTGCAGGGGGTTCGTGAGCTTGCCGACGTGCACCGTGTTCGACCCCCATGCGGCGATCACGCCGCCGCTCCGCCAGCGCTTCCCCTTGGCGTCCACGATCGACCGCGCGCCGCCGGAGACCGACGCGATGTAGAGCTCGTGGTCTGCCGTCGCGCCGCTGTTGTGCTTGCCGAAGAAGATGCCGACGGCACAGTACGACGCGTTCGTCTGGTAGGTCTCCCCGCAGTTCGAGAACGCCACGCCGCTCAGGCGGCTCGTCACCGCCAGCGCGTCGATCCAGAGGAGCTGCGCGTTCTCGAATCCCGTCACTTTGCCGTTCAGCGCGAAGGACGAGGTGAACCGCGCCTGCTTGGAGAAGTTCTCGAGCTTCAGCGTACCCGTTCCGCCGAACGCGCCGTCGTACTGCTGGTTGGCGTACTGGGTTCCGTCGCCATAGACGCGCCAGGTCCCCGCCACCTCCAGGTCGCTCGTGAAGGCGCTCGATCCCGACGTCACGAGCCAGTTCGTGCCGCCGAGGTCCTCCACCCATCCCGTGCCGGGCTGGTAGCGCGCCTCGACGCCCGCCGGCAGGGTGAACGCGGAGCCGTCCGCATACGGCCGGGGCGTGTTCACGAGGATGTACACCGCATGCGAGAGATCGATCTCGTCGAACACCCCCGCCGGAATCTGCTCCAGGAACACATAGCCGACGAGCCGCAGTTTCGCGCCGGGTTCGAACGCGTAGTCCTGCCAATGCGGCCGATCGGCCTTGATCCAGTGGAGCGTCGTGCCCGGACTCGCGCTGTAGCCCTTTGAATAGCCGATTGCCAGGGTCGTGGGGACGGGCGCCGCGAACGACCCCGCCACGCGCAGCACGCCGCCGCCCGCGAGCCAGTCCACCTGCGTGCCGAACGTCCCCGTACCCGTGTAGATGCCGCGCGGCACGCGCGCGCCGCCCACGTAGAGGACCTGCACGTCCATCACGGCGCCGGACGCGATGTCGAGCGTGGCGCCGTTCTCGAGCGAGAGCCCCTTCAGCGCCACGGCGTCCGCGGCGTTCACGGACACAGCAACGTTCTTGAGCTGCGCGTAGTGGTTCGTCGCGTTCGGCGCCGTCGTGGTCGCCCGCTCCGGGGCCGTCCAAGGAACGGCGGACCAGGCCACGGCATTTCCCGTGCCCGTATAGGTGAAGGAGAAGAAACGGAGACCGTCCAGCGCGCCGTTCTGCTCGAGCTCGTCCGCCGTCAGCACGCGGTCGTAGAGGCGGAACGCGTAGGAGTGGTTGCGGAAAAAGCCCGCCGTGCCGTTTTCGTTCAGCGTCCAGGTCGTCCCGAGCTTGTTCATGTTCAGCGCGCCGGTATCCACGACCCCAACCGCATACGTGCCATCGCGGTACATCCGGTAGTTCGTGCCGTCCGACGTGGTGCCCATCGTGCCAATCCAGAAGCTGGTCATCGTCGGTCGCGGATCTCTCCCGTTAATGAAGAGGCGGTAGCCCGACGCCGGCGCGGAGCCTTTCTTGACGCCCGTGCTGTGGACGCGGTATTGTCCTTCGCCGAAGAAGGTCGGCCAGTAGGTCTTGCCCGCCTCGGCGCCGGACGGCGCGCCGTTCGTGATCACGTTGACCGCGAACTCGGCGGTCACGGACCAGTTGTAGACGCGGGCGAGGTCCGTCATCGACTGCTTCGTGGTTGTCGTGTCGAGATAGCGGCCGTTCCAGGCGGCGGCGCCGGCGAGCGTGACCTTCCCGTTGCCCACGAGGTCCTTCCACACGGTCGCCGAGGCGCTGTACTGCCCCACGCCCGTGTTCTCCAGCGCGTCGAACTGCGCGACGAGGCCGTCCTGCACGTAGTTGGCGGATGAGAGTCCGCCGCTGATGTCCGTCGTGCGGACCCAACGCAGGTTGGCGGCCGAGCCGTTCGACACGGCGCGCGCGACGAGCGTCGCGTCCGACGGATGGTGCAGCAGGCACACGCCCGCGCCGAAGTTCCCCGTGGCCGTGCCGAAGACGTCGCCCTCGGCCGCGGCGGCCGGGTTGTTGACCACGAGGGCGCGGTCAAGCGGACCCGCCAGCTCGAACGCGCCGCCGGCGGCCACGTCCACCCGGTCGAAGCTCACGTGCCCCGCGACGGCGGCAGTGCCCGCCGCGCGGAGCGTGGTGGAGGCGCCCGTGAACACCGCGTTCGAGAAGCACACGCGCACGCCCGCCGCTACGGAAAGCGCCGTGCCGGCCGGGCAGGCGATCGTCGGGATGTCGGGCGTCCCGCCCGCATCGCAGGCGAGCGTGCAGGAGGTGAAGAAGATGTTCGTCCCGGTGAGCGTCGTCGCGTTCGTGACGGTGATCGTCTCGCCGGGGGCGACGGCCCAGAGCGCCTCGTCGAGGTCGTAGTACCAGTTCGCGCCGATCGTCACGGTGGCGGGGGCGTCCGTGGGGGCGAGCATGAAGATGCCG
>CACXPT010000355.1:2142-3814 GCA_902769585.1 uncultured bacterium | reverse complement strand
CCGCGTGGTGGTGGACGGCATCTACCATGCCGTCCAGGCGGCAGACGGCACATTGGGCAACGAGACGCTCGTGCTGGCGCCGGCGGACTCCACCGGCACAGCCTGGGATTCCTATCATGTGGCCGATCCTTCGGTGATCGCCGGCGCGTTCTACTACGCAGGGCACACCTACCGCTACCTCATGGCGTACCTCGGCGTGAAGGGACGTCCGGGCGACACGTCCAGCGACGGCGCGAAGTGCATCAACAACAAGGTCGGCCTCGCTGTGAGCGACAGCCTCACGAGCGGCTGGACGCGCATGGGAACGGATCCCGTCGTCATCACCGAACATCTGGACTGGTGGGGCGTCGGCCAGCCGAGCCTGCTGAGCGTGGACGGCGCGGGCAAGGTGGCGCTCTTCTACGCCGGCGACTACGAGACGCGGATGCTGAACCTCGATTTCACTGACGCGGCGGCGACGGCCGCCTCGCTAGCCACGAAGGTCGGCGACCAGGGCGTGTGGCTCGGCAAGACCGGCGTCATGGACCTCATGGGCACGACCCTCAGGATGACGATCACGAACGCCGACTTCGCCTACGACGCCGCGCGCAAGCTCCTCTACATGATCGCGGACACTCCGGACAGCCTGGCCAACTGGTACGACGACGGCGGACAGTACCTCTACATCTCCAAGTCCGTCAGCGTCTACCGTACGCCCGTCGACACGCTCGCGGACATGAACCTCGCGGCGGCCGATTGGGAACTGGTGGCCCGCTTCCAGCCCAGCGACCTCGCCGCCGACTATTCGACCGCCGCGCGCTGCCACAACTCGGGATTCGTGCGCACGGACACGGGCGGATTTGTCGGTTTCCAGGCAAACGTCGCGGTTGCCAACGTCAAGAACGACGCGCTCTACACCTACCGCTTCATGCCCGTGAGCTGGACGGAGACGCCGGAAGACGGCTACATCGAGTTTACGGCGACGCGTCCGATGAACCTCCGCCACTTTATCGGTCCGAAGACGAAAGTCGCCGTCGACTTCGCCCTCACGGACAAGACGACCAAGCAGCAGCGCATCATCGGCATCCGGTGGCATTACGGCATCTACTTCAACGGCAACAACAGATTCTCCTACCAGTCGAGCGCGGACGAAAACACCTCGACGACGGCCCTCGACATCGGAATTGCCGTCGACACTTTGCGCCATACGGGCATCATCGACGTGCCCGGAAGGAAGTTCGTTCATACGACGGCCGGCATCACCAATTACACGGGGACGCTCACGGCGCCGACGACCACCACGTCGACCTGGCCGCTCTTCCTCTGCGGCGCGGCGAATGCGGCGAACGGCGAGACGTTCGTCATACCCAGCAACGCCGCCCAGCGCTACAACGCCAAGGCGAAGATCTACAGCGTGAAGATCTGGGAGGACGGCGCGCTCGTGCACGACTACCAGCCGCAGGTCCAGGACGGCCTCGCCGGACTGAAGGATCTTGTAGACGGCGTGTTCCTGCCCGCCGGCAAGCTTGCGGCCGCGTCGACGACGAACGCAGTTCCCGGCGGCAACATCGTGCAGACCACAGGCGACGCCTACCTGCAGACCGACGGCCATCAAGGCATCGTCACCGACTACAAGCCGACGCCTCAGAGCCGGATCGTTCTCGACTACGCCTACGTCGACGGCGCGGCGAAC
>CACXPT010000355.1:0-2132 GCA_902769585.1 uncultured bacterium | reverse complement strand
GTCAGCATCAATAGCTACAGCGGCGGCGGCCTGTGCATCGACTGGTACAACAACCCCGGATCGCATGTCACGTTCGTGCATGACGGCAAGACGGACTGGTACACGACAAAAGCGCTCGGCTACAATACTCTGTCTGCGACGCCGGCGACGAACCTTTTCGTCCGCCGCACCTATTCGCTCGACATCGCGGCCGGCAAGTATTTCGTGGCGACGGCGGGCTACACGAACGAAACGCAGGACATGAAGACGCCGTTGCCGACGAAGCAGGCGACCACCGCGCTGAAGTTGTTTCACGGCAATTCGTCCCAGATGGCGAAGGTGCGGTTCTACGGCGCGAGGATCTACGAAGCCGGAACGCTCGTCCACGAGTTCCTGCCGTACAAGAACGGCGAGACGATCGGGCTCTACGACACGAAGACGGGCGACATCAAGTTGAATGCGATCGCAGGCGGACAGCCGTTCGTGATCGGCGGACGCGGCGCGAACGGCGACGCCGACCTAGTCGTCGTGCGTCCGGCCGACGTGACGATCAGCAAGGGGCATTCGGCCCCGCTCAAGATCTACGCGCCGGGCGCGGTTCGCTACGTCTGGACGGTCAACGGGCAGGAGCTGGATACAACCGCAGGCGAAATCTCAGTTCCCTGGGTACACGGCATCCCGTCAACTGCGGTCACCGTCACGCCGGTCTATTCGCTACTCGGTGCCGAAACACCCGGCACCCCGATCCCGGTCACCATCACCAACCGCCCCCTCGAACTGACCTTCTACATCCGCTAAATCCGGATCGGGGAGGGTCGCAGTTACTGCGACCGCCGATTCGGTCGTAACAAGTTGCGACCCTCCCGTATCGCACGTGGCGAACAGATTGTTCATTCTCGTTCTTTATTGTTCACGTGGAACGTACTCGTCAAAGATGGAAATATCCGTCAGGATATACGGGTAGTTCGTCGCGGGGATGAGGCTGATGAGGTCTTCGCCGGGAATGCCCGACCAGACGGCACCCTTCACGTCCCAGACGATCCGCCGGATCGGGTCGATCAGGATCGGATTGGGCAGGTTGTCTTTCTTGTCGCAGCCCGACTGCACGACGAGCTTGCCGTACAGCGGCTCGCCCTCCACGTCGAGGTGCTCGGGCTGCCACCAGGCGAAGAGCGGCACGCCCTTCCGCCGGTAGGCATGGCGCTCGACCGCGTTCCACGCCACCTGCGGCGTCATCGTCTGCGGGCCGCGCTGCTTGAACGAGAAGACGAGGTCGGGCGCCGGCTCCAGTCCGTCGAAGATCGACGCGAGAGACTGGATCACGTAGTAGGCGAGCCTTGAAGATGTTCGCGAACGACGCCCCCATCGCGCGGTCGAAGAAGAGCCGGCGCGCCACGAACTTCGCCTGCCCGTATTCGGTGCGCGTGGAGACGCGCGCCGTGAGGGCCGGACCCGCCCCGCGCCCGCACTCGCCCATCGCGATCTCGGGGAGCGAGCCGTCCGCGCGGCGGTAGAGCGTCCGCACCTGATCAAGCGACATCCGCACGTCCTCCTCTGGCGCGCGCAGGTAGCCGTGGTACGTCCACACGTCGAGCACCTCGGGCAGGCCGGCCTGCGCGAGGCCGACGTTCCATACCGAAAAGAGCGAGCCGAGCGAGATGGTCCCGTGCGCCTTCGGGTCGACCTCCTTGATGATCTCCATCGTCCGCTTGTAGAACGCCGTGAAGTCCCGTGCGGCCTGCGCCACGCCAATCGTCTTGTGGGCGTTGAGGCCGTCCTTATACCAGCGCGCGTCCAGCTCGTTCCAGATCTCGTAGAGCTCCACGCGTCCCTTGAAGTGCCGCGCGAGCGCGCGGATGAAGTTGTTCCAACCCTCCACGGCCTCCGGACCGTGGTAGCACGGCGCGTCCCAGAACGACGAGGAGAGCTTGTTCTGCACCTCCACCTTGCCATAGTAGAGTTCGTTGCCGTAGCCGCCATAGAACCACGGCTGGATACCGGCCGCGCGGAGCGCGTCCACCATCCGGTCCGCCTCCGCGAAGTCGTAGACGCCTTTCTCCTTCTCCATCTTGCGCCAGGCGTAGTTGAGGCGGGCGCGCTTGAATCCGGCGGCGGCGAGATACGGCACGATCTTCTCGCCGAGCATGTTGCCC
>CACXPT010000354.1 GCA_902769585.1 uncultured bacterium | reverse complement strand
GCGTCCGCCGCGCGTGCGGCGAAAGGCCGCACAGCGGCGCACACGGCCGCGCACGCGCCGCCGGCGAGGAATGAGCGGCGGCCCGTCACTTGAATATGATGGTCATCCCCAGCCCGTCGCCGACGACCGAGAGGACGCCGCCGCCGGCGAAGAGCGTGTCGTTGACATACTGCGCGCCGGACCCGGTGGCGCCGTACGTCCCGCGGCGCTGGTCCTCGCCGTCGATCTCAAGCGCGTACACCCGCTGCCGCACGCCGTCCGCCAGCTTGATCTTCCCGTAGGCGCTTGAGGTCTGCACGAACTGCACGACGGTCTGCGGACCGAACACCTTGGAATGCTCCAGCTCCAGCGTACCGCCCTTCACCACCACCGCCGTCGCGTTCGTCCAGCCGCCGTCCTCGTTCGCGAGGCGCGGATACGGGTTGGACGACCCGCCCTTGAGGTCGAACGTCTCGCCGGACGTCGCCGCGCGGCGCAGGAACACGAGCGTGCCGCTCACCACCTCCACGCGCCCGGTGGACATGCTCTGTCGCATCATCGAACGCACCATGCCGTTCGCCGCCTCGTAGGAGAGGTTTACCGCCCCTTCCCAGTAGCCCTTGTCGGCCGCCTCGTAGCCATAGCCGTCCGCCGTGCTGATCGACGAATAGTCGCTGAAGCCGTATCTGTAGTTGTGCTGCGCCCAGTAGCTCTTGCTCGTCTGCAGGTGTAACGTCGCCGGCGTGGCGGACGTGACGTGCCCGCCGCTCTTCGTGCCGTCCGCGTGCATGGCGAGCTGGTCGATGGACTGGTCGTTCCCGCACAGATCGATCGTGCACGTGTCCTTCAGGTTGATGTGCGTGTTGACGTTTCCGTCCTCGCTGTTGTTCTCGAAATACGCCGTCTGCCGACGCGTGTTCGTCTTGTTGATCGCGTAGGGCACCATCGCCTTGAGCGTACCGCCGTTCCAGGTGCCCATGTTGCCGTTCAGGCGGTTGCCCGTCGAATGCAGCTCCACGGTGCCGCCCGCGAAGCCGGGCCGGTCGCGGAAGTGCATCGGCCCGTTGAACACGATCCTGCCGCTGCCGGACATGGTTCCGGAGTTGCGCGACATGAAGAGGTCGTTGAACGTGACCGTCGAGCCCGCACCCGTCTTGATAGAGATGCTGGCGGTGTTCGTGGACAACACCTTTCCGTCGAACGTAATGCTCGCATTCTCGGGAATGGTGATGGACGTGGCACCGTTCTTCGCCACAGACGTGTCCACGAAGAGAATGTCGCCGCTCACCGTCACGCCGGCCGCGAACGTGGGCGACTTGCCGCTCCCGGCGTGGTGGATGCGCGTCACGGCGGAGCCGGCGCCGAACACGTTCCCCTCAACCGCAATCGCGCCGCTCACATTCTCCCACGTCTGATCCACTGCAGCCACGACCGTCCCCGCGCCGCCCACGGTCACCGTGCCGCCGCCACCTGTGATGCCGCCCGCCCCGATCCACAGCGTCTTCCCCGCCGCCGGCGCCAGCGTGAACGGCGTCACGCCCACCGTAAAGCCCTGTACGAACATGTCTGCATCCGCGTTCCAGTTGCCAAGCGTCGTCGCAGCCGTGTCGGCGCCTGCGCCGTTCCACGTCGCCGGTACAGGCGCGCCGACCACAGGCGCGCCGACCACCACAACGCCCGTCCCGTCGATCCAATCGGCCTCCTCCCCGATCAGAGGCCCCGCTACACCGCGATAGACGCCATCTGCAACCGCCTCGCCATTCGTCATCACGTTCACCAAAGACACGTACGCGCCAGGCCCCACGCGCAATTTGCCGCCGTCCGAGATATTGAACGTCGCGGCCGGGAACACCCGCACCGCGCTCGCATCCACCGCGAACCTTGCCCCGCTCCCGTGAACCGTCACGTTCGTCAGGCTCAGGAAGGACGCACCCTCGCTCACGCGCACCACGCCGTTCGACACCCAGATGCCACCCGTCGTGGGATGCGCCGCCTTCTTCAGCACGATCTCCGTGTCCGCGTCCGCGGGCGCCCACACCAGACCAGCACTGCCCTTGAACGAACCCGTGAAAGACATTGGACTAACAGAGCTCGTGCCGCCAAGGAACGCCAGGTTGTAGCCCGCCGACGACGTGAACCCGTGGTCCGTGTTGTCCACGTCCGCCGTCTCCGCCAGCGTCAGGTCCTTCACCGCCATGTCCGAGTAGTTCAGCTTGATCACCTCTGTGGCGTCGTTCCCGGCAAACGTGAGGGTGAAGCCGGACGTCTCGTTCAGCTTGTTGTTGCCGAACGTAATCGGTCCGCCCTCGATGCGGATGCCGCCTGCCGAGAAGGTGCGAGCCGTCTCGTTCGCGATTTCCCACGTTCCACCGCCCCGCTTCACCGCCACGCCACCCGAACCCGTCAAGCCCTTCTGCATGGTCAGCTTCGCACCTGACGGCATGTACAACGGCACCTCGCCCGTGCCGGACATGGCCAAGTTCGCGTACCAGGTGGTGTTCATGCACAGCACCACGCCCACGCCACCTGCCGCCACGGTCACCGTTCCCTGGTTGATGGTGTTGTTCTGGTTGTTCGTGTAGATGAGGCCGGCCACCGTGCCGCTACCGCTGGCGTTCGAGACGTTGCTCGCGAGCCCGCGCCCGTTCAACGTGTTGGTTATGGCCTGGTTGAACCAGACCACGTCGGACGCGGTCGGCGATTTCGCCACGCCCTGCGCGTTCGTCCAGTTCGACTTGCCGATGTACCAACCGT
>CACXPT010000353.1 GCA_902769585.1 uncultured bacterium | reverse complement strand
CGAACGTGTCCACCGCCCGCGCGGGGAGCGCCATCGCCATGAAACCGCCGGCCAGCATGAGGCCGGCCACAACCGTCAACCTGTTCTTCGCGTGCATTTCTTGAACCTCGTTTCTTCTTGTATGTTCGCCCGCCGCGCCATGCGGCAGCGACGCCGATGATTCTACTTCATTCCCCGCCCCCAGTCAAGTCGCCGCACACTTGCACGTCATTGGCCGGAAGAGATGCGACGCCATTCTGACGCGCCACCGAAGCCGACAATCGACCAGGCGCGGAGGCGATTGTCTGGCGTAGGTACGTAGACAGCGCCTGGCTGGAACGGTTCTGCGAGCGGCGAGACGACGGCGAAGTCCGGGTGGACGCTCCTGTTCGGCTCCACATGGAAGTTCATCGCGCCGATCCGTTCCGAATCCGTCATGACGCCCCAGAAGCGTCCGTCCTTCGCGAGCCAGACCGCTGTCTTCGGCGCGCGCCACAGGTTGGGGACGGGTTTCGCGGCGGACGATTCGACCTCGCCAGCGAATGTGGCGAATGGACTGAAGTAGATGCGCTTCATGTCGATCGGCTCCTTGCCGATGTTGGCAATCTCCAGCACGTCCGCTCGGAATGTTGGGTGACCTGGCGTGAAGGTGAACGCCTCCTTCACGCGATAGGCAATGCCGCTGCCGCGCGCCTCGGCCGTCACGACGAGTCGTCCGCCGCCGTCCGCGCCCGGCTCCCAGTCCGCCGCCGTCACGCGCGTGGGCGAGGTCCAGCAGCGCACGCCGTTGCGGTCGTGGTGGATCATGAACCCCCACGCGCCAAACTCGCGCCCGTCTAACGCCACACGCGAGAGGAGGCGGTTGCCGCCGAGATGGGTTTCAACCACGAGCGAGCCGTTCACGACGCGGCAGGTGGCGTTGGTGCGGGTGAAAGAAACCTTTGCGGTCGCGCAGGAGCGCGACCCTCCCGTATGGGCGCGGGCGAGCATTTCATCCACGATGCGGGTGGAGACGGGCGGGGCGTCGAGTATTTCTGGATGCGGGCGAACGTCTCCACGCACGGGTAGGGCACGCCCGCCTCGTTCACGAGGCCGTAGTTGCTGTCCTCGCCGTTGCCGCCCGCGCCGCCTGCGGGCTGGTCCACCCAGCGGAACACGGCCCAGCCCACGATGTAGGGCATCGGCAGGAGCGTGCGCATCCAGAGTTCGGACGCGCGCGTGCGTTCCGCCTGCGTGTAGAAACGCTGCCCTGCGCCGTGGAGGCAGGGGAGGCCGGAGTCGAGAGCGGGGAACGCCCACTCGGGAATCATCATCGGCTTCTTCGTGCGGGCGTAGAGGGCGTCGAACGCCTCGCGCACGCTACGCCCGTCCTCGGCGGACGGCCGCACGGTGTTGCGGTCGATGTCCGTCATCGGGTAGCAGTTGAACGAGACGACGTCGCAGTATTCGCCGGCGATGTTCCACACCTCGTCGTCGCCCGCGCCGCCGATTCCGGCGAAGCGGCAGCCCATCACGAGATGGTTGGGGTCGGACACGCGCACGGCCTCGGAAGTGGTCTTGAAGTATCGGCGGGCGATCTCCAGGAGAAAGCCGCGCTTCACCTCGTCCGGCACTTTTCCGGCGGGATCGGCGCCGTGGGCGCGCACCCAGTTCTCGGCGGCGACGCGCGCGGAGTGTCCGGGCTTCTTGCGCATGCAGACCTCGAAGAGGGCGAAAGGCTTGGGCACGCCGGGCGCGGTGCGGCCGCGTCCCCAGGCGAGCTCGTTGTCGAGATAGTAGCCGATCGTCCACGGGTCGTCCCTGTACGGAGCGCACATCCAGTTCGCGACGAGGGCGCAGATCTCGGCGAAGCGCGGGTGGAACACGTTCGGGAAGGCAGCGCAGGCTGGGCGCGTCTCGTCGTTGATCCAGTATTCCTCCGGCATGCCTACGTGGCACATCATCTGACCGAAACGCGCCACGCGGATGCGCGGCACGCCCCGGTAGTCCAGTTCGCTGCCGCATCCGAAGCTCAGCGTGTTGAAGCCCCAGGCCGTGTACTTCTTGATCGTGTCCTCGGCCCACTTCTTCGGCGTGCCAAATTGCTTGATGTTCGTCTCGCGGTAGGCGTAGCGGTCGTGGGCGGGGTCGTAGCAGCCCTGCCAGTTCGCGCTCTGCACGCCGAAGCTCAGGAACCCGCGGCCGAGCGGGTCGACGAGCCACCAGCGTCCGTCGGGGTCCTGCTCCGTGCGGAACGCGCCGGTGGCGCGGCGGACGATGCCCGGGATGAACTGCTTGCAGTCGTAGGGCGGGAAGTTCTTGGCGCCTCTCCTGGCTTTTGCCGCCTGCGCGCCGATGATGGCGCGGGCTTCGAGGGGACGCGAGGTGCGCACGTAGGCGGCGCCGGCGCCAACGGCGGCGAGCAGGTCGTCGGCGTTTCCGGTCTCCCAGTCATAGATGGTCGCCTTGCCCGCGTTCGCCATCACGCGCTCGACCTTGTCGGTGGTCACGAACTCGCTCCATCGCGCACGCACAAGCGCGGTTTCGGCGGCGTTCGCGGCGGCGTCCTTCGCATGAGCGGACATGGCGGCCGTGCAGAGCGCCAGAACGGCGAATATATGTGGACCCATCTTTTCCATAGGCGGGCTATTTTATCATAAACCATCCGCCGCCCGGAGAATGTTGCCAATGTGTAAGTGTTGCCAATTGTCAATGTTGCCAATTACCAATGGAAATTGAGAAATGAGAATGGCAACATTGGATATTGGCAACATTCGGTCAAGTTTCTCTTCGCCCTTGTGCAAAAGTCTGGAATATGATATGTTACCGCCGACTACAATTAGAACCAGTTTTGGTCTGCGCGCCGCGTGAGCGGTGCGCGCCGAAAAGAAGGAGTGCAGAACATGAGGAGCAAGATTGGTTTCTTGGCGCTGGTGGCATGTCTTTTGCCGGCGGCTTGGGGAGCATCCATCGTCTATTTGAACAACTCCGGCGTGACGGACCTTTCGGACGGCGCGGCGTGGGACGGCGGCGTCGCGCCCGGAGCGGACGACGTGGCCGTGTTCGACGGCACGCTTCCGGACACGCTCACGATCCCCGCCAACGCCGCGTGGCTCGGACTCGTCCGCACGAACATCGCGAACGCCGTGACGTTCGACGGCGGCCCGCTCACACTCGGCACGAACGGCATCACGTGCTTCACGCAGAACGACGCCTACCACCGCACCTACCTGCCGGACATCGTCCTCGCCGACGCGCAGACATGGACACTCACGACGAACAAGGCGCTGTGCGTGAACGGCTCCGTCACGGGCACGGGTCCGCTTACGCTCTACGCGCCCGAAGCGTACAATACCCTCTTCTGCGGCGACGTCGAGCCGACCGGCGGCGTGCTCACCAGTGGCGTTCGCGGACGTCATCGCCTCCCGCGCGTTTGCGAACAACGGCATGTTCTCGTTCGGGTCCAAGGATACCGACACGAGCATGGCCGCCGACGTCCCGCCCGTCGTCACGCTCTCCGCCGGCGACTCCCTCGGGGGGACGGACGCGGCGAACAGCAGCCGCAACAAGCAGCTCATCCACATGCAGGACACGCACGTCGTCGTCGACGGCGCCGACGTCACGGGGAACTCCTGGTTCTATCTCCGCAGCGGCAGCTGGACGCAGTTGAGCGGCGACACGGCGTTCAACTACGCCGCGCTCATCGGGCGCGGAACCTCGTCCGGCTATAAGAGCCAGCAGCAGCGCCTCACGATCTCCGGCGGCACGTTCACCGCCCGCCGCATGAGCGTGGGCATGGCGAACGAAGACGCCTATCCCGCCGAGGTGTTCATGACGGGCGGCTCGTATGCCTCGACCCTGCCGAACGGCAGC
>CACXPT010000352.1 GCA_902769585.1 uncultured bacterium | reverse complement strand
CCACAGCGCCTTTCCCAGCGCATTCCAATTGATCTTCAGTTTCATTTCGTTTTCCTTTCTTGATTTTGGCGATCGCGCAGCAGCGCGACCCTCCCGCGGTGGGGCGAGCCGTCCTCGGCGAGCCGCTTGGGAGGGCCGCGCTGCCGCGCGGCCGCTAACTGGGAAAGCCGCCTTCCAGGCGGCGCGTTCCCGCCGCGCCCCAATTGAAAACTGGCAACATTGGGATTGGCAACACTTCCACATTGGCAACATTGAACAACGCCCCCTTTCTGCGCGAGTTGTATTGCGGTCGCCAATACAATCTGTTATAATTTAAGTCGCCAAACGGAGAATAAGACAATGACAAAGACCGCTAATCTCTATGCGAGGATAGAACCGGAACTTAAAAACGAGGCCGAGTCGATTCTAAGCGGACTCGGGGTTCCCGTCTCGAACGCCATCAACATGTTCTATCGGCAGATAGTGATTCACCGCGGCCTGCCTTTCGCCGTACAGTATCCGTCCCGTTCGCTCATGAATGCCGCCACTTTGACGGATGCCCAGCTCGATGCGGAAGTCGCCAGAGGTTTTGACGACATAGCGGCAGGGCGCAAACGTTCACTTGCGCAAGCACGCGCGGATCTTGCGCAGGAGTTTGGGATGTGAGCTGGAACATCGAGATCGCAGATGCCGCATATCAGGATCTGCGTGACATCTACGCCTATATTGCGTTTGAACTGAGGTCGCCAGACGACGCCAGGAACGTGCTTCGCCGGATTCTTTCCGAAATTGCCACCCTTGACGAAATGCCAAGCAGATTCCGTCCCTATCCACGCGAACCGCTTGCTTCACAAGGTGTTCGCGTGATGGACGTCGGAAACTACTGTGTCTATTACGTCGCAAGGGACGAAGTTGTTTCCGTCGGCAGAATCCTGTACTCCCGCCGCGATACCGATGCCGTGTTCGCGTCAGGCTGGAACACCTAGCGCACTACTCTTCCGCCCTCCGGCTGGTCGGGTTCGATCTCCGCAAGGCGGCGCTTCGAGTTCGCCGCCTTTGCCCGCACCGGTATCGGCGCGGAGTCGAGGCTCAACGTCCCGCCCGGCTCGTCCACGGCATACGGCCTCACGAACTCGTCGAACCATTCCTCCGTGAACCCCATTTCGGCGAACTCCTTGTTGATCTCGGAAAACTTCGACTCGCACGGCACCTCCCCCGGATCGGCCCAGCCGCAGAGCCGCCGCGTCTGTGGTTCGAGAAGAATCCTCTCGACGAGCTCCTTTGTCGTCGGAATGTCATGCACGGCCTTGAACAGGAATGCCTTGAATACCGGCATGCGCTTTGCCGGAGGACGCCCCACGCCTTTCCACTTCGCGTACTTGAAAGTCTCCGGCTTGACGACGGTCTCGCAGACTGTGACGAAGAGCCTGGCCTTGGGCCCCAGTTCGCCGACCTCCTCCTCCATGAAGGGGAATGTCCGCTGCACGAGTCCGCCCCATAGGCGGAGAAAGTTGTGCTGCCTTGGCTTTTCGATTCCGGCAGTTTCGGCGTTCCCGTTTGTTTTCATGCCAGAATCGTATCATATAATTGCAGATAACGCAAGTATATAATGACAAAAATGCAATTACCCCCCCCCCTAAATGAAAAGCCTCATTTTCCCACTTGCCTCCGTGACGCCTTTTGAGTGTTTTTGCAGTTATGCGGCTTTTTCAGGTCGGGTGGCTTGAACCGCAGACACCACGAAAAAGGAGTTTATGAATTACCTCAGCATAATGAAAAAGACCGCAACATTTCTGGCCATTGGGGCAACGGTTCTTGGCGCGCTGGCCGCAGACCGCGCCGACGACGGGCGCGGGCTCATCGAGGCGTATGCGTCCAACAACAATTTTCTCAGCGACGTCTCGCCCTTCAGGTGGTATGCGGGTGCAATCACCGGCGGTTCGTCCGGCGGGGCCGCCAACCACGCCATCGACCGGTCCAACTCCAACACCTGGGCGCCCGAGTCAATCTACCAGCTGGAGCGGTGGGGCGTCCACACCATCACGTTCACGGGCCTGGTGCCCGGCGCGACGTACCTTGCGGAGCTCCACCTCACGGAGAACTACTTCGGCGGCTCCTCGAGCGGCGGGGCGGGGTCGCGCATCTTCAACGTCGTCGTGAACGACGTCACCAAGGAGTCAAACCTCGACGTCTACAGCGCGGCCGGCGGTCCTTGGCGCGCGCTCTGCCGCCAGTACGAGGTGACGGCGGACGCGAGCGGAACGGTTGCCATCCGCCTGGCCAACGTCACGGACAACGCGCACACATCCGGCGCGGCGCTCTTCGGCTCCGTCGCGCCGTCCACGCCGGGCTCGTTCGAGGCGAACGTCCCGGACGGCACGGCGGACATCGTGCTCACGTGGAGTCCCTCCACGGACGTCCGCCG
>CACXPT010000351.1 GCA_902769585.1 uncultured bacterium | reverse complement strand
CGAGCGAGCCTGCACGACCACGTCGGGGAACGGACGGTTCGCCGTCACGTCCTGCGCGTTCAGGAGATAGTCCGGCACGATGCGCCGCCGTTCGCGCGAGTCCGGCATCTTCGCGATGTCCCAGGCGTTCGGCGCACCTGCCCGCGCCCGGAGGCCGAAGAGCCACAGGTCGCGCGCGTCCGCGTCGTAGAGGTAGCCGAAGTCCGAGTTGATGCCGCCGCGGCCGAGCCGATGCGGGGACTGTCCCGCGCTCTGGAGGGCGAACTCGCGCGCACCGAAGAACTTCGTCTGCGCGCCCGCCGCCGCCGCGATGTCGGCGTCTCCCGTAGCGTCGATGAACGCCTTGGCGCGCACGCGCCCAACGCCAAGCGGCGTGGCAATGTCCACGGCCTTCACCGTGCCGTTCTCGGCCACCGCGCCCACGCCCATGGCGCCGAACATCACCTCAACGTCCGCGTCGCCGCACCACTTCCGCAACGTCTCGGCGCGCCGGTAAAGACCGTGCCGCCCGCCGATCTCCCGATTCCCCTTCTTGAACGCCTCGGTGAAGCCGCAGTGGTTGCCGTCGAAATAGCCGAGCACCATGCCGTCCGTCGCGACGCCGCCGAGGACGTGCAGATACTCGACGAGCAGGACCTTCGCGCCGGCGCGAGCCGCCGCAAGCGCGGCGGGGGCCCCGCTTGTGCCGCCGCCCACGACCACCACGTCGTACGCGCCCCAGTCGGCAGGCGTGGATTTTTCCTTTTCCGTACGAGGCTGCGCCTGCCGCGCACCGCGCGCCGCGCGCGCGGCCGAACGTCCAAGGGCCTCACCGTCGCGAATCCTGTCCTCGAGCGGCTTCCAGCCCGGCGCATGCCACACGAGCAGGTCGGCGTCGTCCATCAGGTCGCGCGTGCTGGTCAAGTCGCGCGCCGCCCACTCCGCCGCCGCGAAGCTCGGATAGCGTCCGTCCTTCATCGGCAGCTTGAACGTGCAGCGGTACATGCGTCCCGTGGCCGTGGTGTGGCTGACCGGGAACGTGCCCGGCAGGCGCTCCACCTTCATGCCGGGGGCCTGCGGCGGCGGACCGTCCACAATCACCACGCGCGAGAACGTCTCCTCCTTCGCCACCGGCAACGCGGGGCCTCCAGGCGCGAAGCGCTCGAGCGTCCCGTACCGCGTCGCGTCCACCACGCGCCGCGCGCGCACCGTCAGGCGTCCCGACCGGGTGGCGGCCACCACGCCGCAGGGCGCGCCGTCCGCGCCGCGCAGGACGCGTTCCACCGCCGCGCCCGTGAGGAAGCCGACGCCGGCGTCGACCAGCTCCCGGTCGAACGTGCGCTTCACCTTGAGCGGCGTCGGCGGCGCGAAGGAGCTTTCCGGATCCGCCAGGTGGAACCAGATGCGCGAGACAAACTGGTGGTGCGCCGCAGCCGCCTTTTCCACCTTGAAGGCCATCTTCGTAAAGGGCGCGTCCACGTCCGCCGCGAACGACACGGCCTTCGCACCTGGCTGGTAGGCGTCGCCCGCCACGTCGAACGCGAGGCCACAGTTCGCGAGCTCGAACGACTCGCCGGCGCGCGGACCGTCGAGGAATGTACCGGTGACGCGCCCCGTCGCGCCCTCGCCCTCGCGCGTCCGGCGCTCAAACGTGATCACCTCCACGCGCCGCACCTTCGCGCGGGTGCGCAGGACGCATTTGTAGGATACGTCCGAATCGTAGTACACGGATACGTCCGAATCGTAGTACACGGAATCGGAAGGACTTGGCGGACGCCCATACTCGGACAGGCGCTCCCACCAATCGTTCTTGTAGATGTGGCGCGGATGCGGACAATTCCTGTCGGGCCAGTAGTCGTAGGCCGCCAAGTCGCTCGCACCCGCCCAGAGCTTCTTCACCAGCTTCGTCGTCGGCTTCTGACCGTCCGGCAGGCCGAGCTCGAGCGTGCCCGCCATGTCCTCGCCGAGGTACGTGAACGGCGTGACGAGAAACACGTCGGCGCCTTCCGCCTTGGCCGCGACCGCCGCCGCCACGCCCTTCGCCGTGCCGCCCACCACGAGC
>CACXPT010000350.1 GCA_902769585.1 uncultured bacterium | reverse complement strand
TCCGAGTCCGCCGGCCGTCGTGACGCGACGAAGATCCTCACGATCGCCTCGTCCCACGTCGAGTACGCCACGGCGAACCGCCACTACGCGCACGTCGACTGCCCCGGCCACGCCGACTACGTGAAGAACATGATCACGGGCGCGGCGCAGATGGATGGCGCCATCCTCGTGGTGTCCGCCGTCGACGGCGCCATGCCGCAGACGCGCGAGCACGTGCTGCTCGCCCGCCAGGTGGGCGTGCCGAAGATCGTGGTATTCCTCAACAAGTGCGATCTCGTCGAAGACGCGGAGATGCTCGACCTCGTCGAGATGGAAGTCCGCGAGTTGCTTTCCAAGTACGAGTACGACGGCGACAACGCCCCGGTGATCCGCGGCGCGGCCTATCCTGCCACGCAGGCGGCCTCCGCCGACGATCCGGCGTGCAAGTGCATCACCGAGCTGATGGACGCGCTGGACACCTACATTCCCGAGCCCGTCCGCGAGCTCGACAAGCCGTTCCTGATGCCTATTGAGGACATCTTCTCGATCGAAGGCCGCGGCACGGTGGTGACGGGCCGCGTCGAGCGTGGCACGATCCACGTTGGCGAGGATGTCGAGATCGTCGGCCTCAAGCCGACGGCGAAGACGGCCGTTACGGGCGTCGAGATGTTCCGCAAGCTGCTCGACGAAGGTCGTGCGGGCGACAACATCGGCACGCTGGGAAGAGGTGGAGCGTGGCCAGGTGCTCGCGAAGCCGGGTTCCATCACGCCGCACACCGAGTTCAACGGCCAGGTCTACGTCCTCACGAAGGACGAGGGTGGCCGCCACACGGCGTTCGGCAAGGGCTATCGTCCTCAGTTCTACATCCGCACGACGGACGTGACTGGCGACATCGGCCTGCCGGAAGGCGTTGAGATGGTGATGCCTGGCGACAACGTGTCGATCGACGTCAAGCTGATCGCTCCTGTCGCCCTGGAAGAGAAGATGCGCTTCGCGATCCGCGAGGGCGGCCGCACGGTCGGCGCCGGCACGGTCTCGAAGATTGTCAAGTAACATCGAACGTCTTCTGTGAGATGCCTGCCCGAGCCCGGCCACCGCGTGGCTGGCCGGGCGGAGGGCGGGCTGATTCGCCGAAGACAAAGGAATACAGGAAATGCCTCGTGATCTGGCAATTCTAGCGTGTACGGAGTGCAAGCGCCGCAACTACACGTCGACGCGCAACAAGCGCACGATGACAGAGCGTCTCGAAAAGGTGAAGTATTGCCCGTTCGACCGCAAGCACACCGTCCACAAGGAAGTCAAGTAAAAAGGATCGGGATCCGCTAGGGACGTAGCACAATGGCAGTGCGGCGGTCTCCAAAACCGTTTATGGGGGTTCGATTCCCTCCGTCCCTGCCAACCGATGCACAGAGGATGAGATGAAAGATTTCTTTGCAAAGTTCAAGGGATACCTGTCCGAGGTCAAGGGCGAAGCCAAGCGCGTCTCCTGGCCGGACAAGCACGAGCTGTACGATTCCACGATCGTGGTGATCGCGTTCATCTTCATCCTTGCTGTGACGACATTTGTCTGCGACAAGGTGATCCAGCTGGTCGTCAACATGATCGCCGGCGCTTAATGGGGGCTTGTGGTAGCGATGAAAAAAGAATGGTTCGTGCTTCATACGCTGACCGGCAAGGAGAACAAGGTCCTGGAGTCCATCAAGGCCCGTACTCGCCTTGAGGGGATGGAGGAGTACATCGGGCAGAGCCTCATCCCGATGGAGAAGGTGACCGAGACGAAGAACGGGAAGAAGCGGACGATCAACAAGAAGGTCTTCCCCGGATACGTGCTGGTCGAGATGGCGCTCTACGACGAATCGGGCGCGATCGACAAGGCGAGCGGCAAGCGCGTGGTGGTGGAGCGCACGTGGCAGTTCCTGCGCGAGACGCCTGGCGTGATAGGGTCTTGGCTGGCCCAGCGGCCGTTGCCGCTGAAGCAGTCTGAAATCGACGCGATTCTCTCCAACAAGCCTTCGGAGGCCGAGGAGAAGCCGCGTCCGAAAATCACTTTCAACGTGGACGACACGGTGAAAATCAACGAGGGCGCGTTCATGGGCTTGACCGGCCTCGTCTCAATGGTTGATCCTGACAAGGGCAAGCTCAAGGTTGAGGTTTCCGTCTTCAGCCGAAAGGTCCCTGTCGACGTGGACTACTGGCAGGTGGAGAAGGTTGCCGTAGAGGATATGGCAGCCGAGCAACCGGCCGGCTGAAGCGTGTTTTGCAGTCCGTTATCACCGGTCGGGATGCCGGGAGGAACTGCGGAAAAGAGAAGGTAAGCAATGGCCAAGAAAGTCAAGGGAGTCGTAAAGCTCCAGATCCCGGCCGGCGCCGCGAACCCCGCGCCGCCTGTCGGTCCCGCCCTAGGTTCGGCCGGCGTGAACATCATGCAGTTCTGCAAGGAGTTCAACGCCAAGACGCAGAAGCAGGCCGGCCTCGTCATTCCGGTGATCATCACCGTCTATCAGGACCGCAGCTTCTCGCTGCAGTTCAAGTCGCCGCCCGCGAGCGTGCTCCTCAAGAAGGAAGCCGGCCTCGCCAAGGGTTCCGGCGTGCCGAACAAG
>CACXPT010000349.1 GCA_902769585.1 uncultured bacterium | reverse complement strand
GCGGGCGACTCCGAGCTCGCGCTGGGCACCGGGCAGACGCTGACGCTCGGCATCCTCGGCGTGGGCGAGGCGGGCGGGAACCTCACGCTCTCCGGCGGCGGCACGCTCGTCGCGGCGCGGTCGCCGTTCGGCGTGACGGTGGACAACCCCGCCTCGTGCCTGAAGGTGGACGCGGCCGCGTCCGGCGCGGGGCTGCTCACCAAGAACGGCGGCGGCCGCCTGGAACTCAACGGCGGCCATTCCGGTTTCACCAAGTTCACGGTCAACGCGGGCGTGCTTTCCGCCGCCAACGCGTCGGCCGCCAACGCGCCGCTGCTCTCCGGCACGGGCACGGTGGAGAAGACCGGCGGCGGCGTGCTGACGGTCGCGTCGGCGAACCCGGACTTCTCGGGCGACCTGGTCGTGCGGGAGGGGACGCTGCAGTTCAACGTGGCCAGTCCGTTCGCCAGCGCGGACGGGCGGATCGTGGTGGAGGACGGCGCGGCGCTGGACGTTGCGGGCAGCGCGCTCGCCGCGGAGGCGGTCCGCATGGCGTCGCGCACGGTCGTGGTGGAGGGCGCGGGGCCGGACGGCCGGGGCGCGATCGTCAACACGAGTTCCAACTCCCAGTACAACGCCCTCGCGCACGGATCCCTCGCGGGCGACGCCACGTTCGGCGGCGGGGGCGCGACCCTGAGCGGCTCCGCCGGCCGGTGGGACTTCCGCAACGGATCGCTGGCGATGAACGGCCACAACATCGAGAAGGTCGGCTCGAACATGGTGTGCCTCACCGGCGTCGCGCTCGACCCGGGCGGCACGGTGCGCATCTCGGTGAAGGAGGGGTACTGGAGCAGCGAGACGACGACGGGCTACTCGGGCGGAAGCGCCAACGTGCTCGACGTGTACGGCGGCGCGTTCTTCGACGTGTTCTACCTCACCGCGCCGTTCACCTGGACGCTCAACCTGCGCGACGGCGCCGCCTACAAGGTGCGCGACGGGACGTCCCCCGCGCACAACGTCCTCAACGGCCCCGTCGTGCTCGAGGGCGGCACGGCCGAGGTGCAGCCTGGAGGCAACTGCCGCACCACGTTCAACGGCGTCGTCTCAGGACCGGGGTTTCTGTGGGTGCGCGGTTCCGCAGGAGGCCGCCTCTCCCTGATGAACGCGGCAAACTCGTATTCCGGCGGGACGCTGGTCTCGGGGGGCGACCTCTATGCGGATAGCAAGGGGGCTCTTCCGGGCTACGGCAGCGCGGACACGCTCAGCGTGTCGAACGGGACGCTCATCCTGAACTACGCGGAGGGCAAGTGGTCCGCCGACGACCTGCAGGAAATGGCGAACTCCGGGATCCTGTTCAGCAATTCCTCCTTCCTGGCGCTCTCGATGACAAACGAGATGGAGCTCGCCCGCGCGATATCCTTCGACCTCGGCAGCATGTCCCTGTACGACGGCGGCACGCTGCGCGTCACCCAGCCGATCACCCTCGGCGGCGGGGCTCTCGAAGTGCATGAGCGCACGGGGCTCGTGATGGACGGGGAATTCACGAGTACGCTCGGCATGCGCTACAGCGGACGGGCGGGGACCACGCTCGTGCTCACGAACGGCGCTGCGACGACGCTGGCCGGCTCCTATGCCGAACCGGCGCGGGCGGTGGTGGCGAAGGACTCGACCCTCGCCGCCTCCACGGACTGTGCCGTCAACGCCGCCTCCGCCGCCATCACGATCGGCGGCGGCGAGAACCAGGCGGGCATCCTGACCGTGGACGGCGGGACCGTGCGCCACAAGGTGGTCCTGGGCATGGACAACGCCGCCGGCGGCGGCGCGCTCATCCAGCACGGCGGCGTGGTGGAGAACCAGGGCGGCTCCGCGAACGACATCCGCTACGGCAACTTGGGCTACGGCTTCGTCGAGCTCAACGGCGGCACCCACACCTGGTGGACCCACACCTGGTGGGGGTACGGCACGATCGGCGGGGCCTCGGCCTCCGGGCGCGGCGCGATGTACCAGCACGGCGGCGTGTTCGACTACGTCGCCAAGATGTCCAACGGACGCCTCGGCCTCTCGCGCGGCGCCTGCGGCGTCTTCTACATGGACGGCGGCACCATCGACTGGACTCCCGCGGGGGCATTCCTTGCGCTCGGCGAATCCGACAACCCCACGCTCGGCCCGGATTCCTTCTCCACGTTCACGCTCGACGGCGCGGACGCATACGCGGACTTCGGCAACAAGACAGCCTGGCTGGGCAACCGCACGAACCACACGGCCGTGATCAACCTCAACAACGGCGGCACGCTCCGGAACGGGGTAATTGCCGCCGGCGACAGCCTGACAGCCGACCGCCAGACGCTTGCGTCTTACCTCAACTTCGACGGCGGCGTCTTCCGGGCGGCGGGCAACATCTCGATGTTCAGGGACGAGGCCGCGAAAAAGCCGGACGCGGTCACGGTCTATCCGGGCGGCGCGGTGCTGGACACGGACCAGTACACGCTCACGGTCAACGCGCCGCTTGAGCGTCCGTCCGGAAGCGGCGTGGCCAGCGTCGCGATGCCCGACGCGCTCGCGGCGGAGACGCGCTTCATCGGTCCGCCGCTCGTGCGCATCAGCGGCGGCGGCGGGCGCGGCGCCACGGCCATCTGCCTCTACGACTCGAAGACGCGCAAGGTCACGGGCGTGAAGGTGACGTGTCCCGGAACGGGCTACACGAGCGCCCCCACGGTGACGTTCGAGGGAGGCCTCGGCGCCACGAACCGCTTCACGGGCACGGCGACGCTGGCCGCCAACTCGGCGGCGGGCGGCCTCGTCAAGCGCGGGTCGGGCCTGCTTGTGCTGGCGGCCACCAACACGTTCGGCGGCGCGGTCACGGTGGAGGGCGGCACGCTCTTCGCCGGCTGCACGAACGCGATTCCCTCCGGCGCGGACCTCCTGCTCCGTGGCGGGACGCTGACGGCGAATACGGGGTTGGAGCTGGGAGCGGTGTCCGTGACGAGCGGCAACGTGGCGAACGCGGCAATCGACTGCGCGTCCTTCACCAAGGAAGGGGACGGCGTGCTGTCGCTGCATGGCGCGACGGTGAGGACGAGGTCTCCGGCGGTGATCGGCGGCGGTTGCGTGCGCGTGGGCAGTTCCGGCGCGGGACTGCTGGAAAGCGTGCTGAGCGGGAACCAGAACTGGACGGGCATCGCGATGGAGACGAACGTCACGCTCTCCACCGTGATGGCGAACACGAGGAGCGGCTGGGGCGAGCAGATGACCATCGCCTACACCGGCTACATCTGGAACAGGTCCGACGCAGACGTGACGTGGACGTTCGTGGAGGACTTCGACGACGCGGTCCGGCTGTGGATCGACGACGAGCTCCTCATCAGCAACGACGGTTGGCAGAACGCCGCGAAGGCGACCGTCACGCTTTCCCCCGGTCCCCACAAGTTCGAGGCGCGCTTCGGGCAGGGGACTGGCGGCGCGGGGCCGACGACCGGGGCCTCTCCCGAGTGGACGGCGAAGAACGCCACGCCCATCGGGTTCGCGATCGACTTCGAGGGACACGACAGTTTCGACGGGACGCTTTACACGATCCCCGTGGATCCAGGCGACGGATCGCTGTTCACGGTGAGTGCGGCGGAACCGGACACCGCGTTGTTCGGGCAGGCCGGCGTGACGATCGCGTCCGGCGCCGCTCTGGACTTCGTGGCCGCCACAGCCGTCTCGCTGCCGAACCTTTCGGGCGCGGGCAGCGTCACGAACGCGACGGTCCTCGCGTCCGGCACGTGGACGTTCGACGCGGACGACTTCACGGCGGGCAAGTGCCTGACCGTGGCGAACGGCGCGGTGGACCTG
>CACXPT010000348.1 GCA_902769585.1 uncultured bacterium | reverse complement strand
CGAGCTTCTGGGCGGCGACACGGTCGAGGTCGGGCAGACCGACCCTGACGATGCGCCGGAAGTTCCGGAGGCGGCGGTGTCGAAGCCCGGCGAGGTGTACGTCCTCGGCAGGCATCTCCTCGTCTGCGGCGACTCCACGAAGGCGGAGGACGTGGCGAAGGTCTGCGGCGACGGCGAGGCCGATTGCTGGCTGACCGATCCGCCGTACAACGTGGACTACCACGGCTCGGACGGGCAGACGATCCGCAACGACTCGATGGAGGACTCGAAGTTCCGCGAGTTCCTGCGCACCGCCTTCGGGTGCGCGGAGAAGGCAATGAAGCCGGGTGCGGCATTCTACGTGTTCCACGCGGACTCGGAGGGGTACAACTTCCGTGGCGCATGCTTCGACGTGGGCCTCCGTGTCCGCGAGTGCCTCGTCTGGAAGAAGAACGCACTCGTCCTCGGGCGGCAGGACTACCAGTGGATTCACGAGCCATGCCTGTACGGCTGGAAGGACGGCGCGGCGCACAGCTGGTACGGCGACCGCTCCCAGACCACGGTCATGGAGTTCAACAAGCCGAAGAAGAACGACGTCCATCCGACCATGAAGCCGACGGAGATGCTGTGCTATCTCCTCAAGAACTCCACGAAGCGAGGCGACGTGGTGCTCGACACGTTCGGCGGCAGCGGCTCTACTCTCGTCGCCTGCCAGCAGACCGGGCGCGTGTGCAGATGCGTCGAGCTCGATCCGAAGTACTGCGACGTGATCCGCCGCCGCTGGGCGGAGAACGTACACGGCGAGGGCTGCGACTGGCAGGCGCTCACTCCCGTGCAGTCGTGTGCAGGCGATGCACCTATAGTGTCGGGTGACATCGCGTAGAGTGCGCAGGAAGCACACGGTCGGAACGGAGAAATGTGCGATAACTCCCCGAGATTCGCCGATATACCGGCACATTTACCCTCTCTCGAAGTGCGAGACGGTGTAGATGTCGTCGTAGATGTTTTGGGCTGTGTGCACTGTACAACTGCGCCGTCGGGCATCCCGACCGCACCTGCGACTACGTCGCATCCTACATCCTCGACCGCCATCTCGAGCGCGATCCGTACGCGAGGGTCGCACTCGAAGTGCAGCTCAAGGACTGCTTCTGCACGCTGTCGGGCGAGATCACCTCGCGCTACCGCTTCACCGGTTCCGAACTCGCGGAGTTCTGCCGCGAGGCGGTCCGGCGGATCGGATACACGGACGAGTACCTCGCGCAATGGGGCGAAGGCAACGTCATCAGCGGCAGCGGCCTTGAGGTCGTGACGCACATATCGCGTCAGTCGGAGGACATCGCCCAGGGCGTGAACCGCGAGGGCTGGGGCGACCAGGGCATCTTCTGGGGGCTTGCAGTCGACGATCCGTCACGCGGCAACATGCCGAAGGACTACTGGCTCGCCCGCATGGTTGCGCAGGAACTCTACTTGAGGCGGTTCGGCGGACTCGACGTGAAGACGCAGGTCACTGTCGAGGACGGGCTTCCTGTTGAATGCGTCGTGGCGATCCCGATCCTCCCGGAGTGCGAGGAGGCGGCGACCGGCACGATCCGCAACTACGTACAGTCGCTCCTCGGATCGGACTGCCGCGTCATCGTGAACGGGACGGGGCGGTACGTGAAGCACGGCTCCATCGGCGACTGCGGCACGACCGGCCGCAAGCTCGTCGCGGACTTCTACGGCGGCAACTCGAAGATCGGCGGCGGCTCGCCCTGGGGCAAGGACCCGAGCAAGGCGGACGTGACATTGAACATACTCGCCCGCGTGAAGGCCCTGGAGTATCTGCGCGAGCATCGCCTCGACGAGGTGCGCTGCGCGATCAGCTGCTGCATCGGACGGCCGGAGATCCGCGTCTCGTTCTTCGACAAGGCGGACGAGCTCCTCGAAACGCACGTCGAGAGCGAGCCGCCGTCGCACGTCGTCGACCTGCTCGGGCTGCGCGAGCCCGGCTACGCGCAGGCCTGCATGGAGGGGCTTTTCGGAAATGAATGAGGCCGCGTTCCAGACCTTCCTTTGGTCGATCACCGCGATGTCCCTCGTCGGGACCGCGCTGAACGTGAAGAAGCGGATATCCTGCTTCTACGTGTGGACGGTCGTGAACGCGGCCTGGATCGGGGTGGACGTGTACCAGCACCTCTGGGCGAGGATGGTGCTCGATCTCGTCCACCTCGCGTTCGCCGTGTGGGGCATCGTCAGCTGGCGGAGACCGGCGCGAGGTAGTGGCCCCGGAGAGGAGACTTCCTGAAACGCGCCGCGTCACCCTTGTCCTTGATCTCGCGCATGATGGCGGAGTACAGGGTCTGCTCTGGCGTCTTGCCCGCGCCGGGAGTCCACAGGCCGCGCTCCTTCGCAAGCTCGATCATGCGCTTGCAGTTGAGCGGCTCGTCGCTCTCGGCGAGGACGGCCGCAGCCGCCGAAAGGAGGGAGAGCTTGCTCTTCCCCTCCGCCTTCGGGGCCGCTGGCTTGGCCTTCGCCTCCATCGCCTTGATCGCGGCGGGCTTTGCCGCAGCGCGGGCGTTCTTCTTCGTGGCCGTCGTGGCCGTTGTCTTCTTCTTGCTCATTGCGTATGTCCTTTCTTGTCGTGATTCGACGCCGGACATGATGCCGTAAGCTGCGGAGGATATCAACCGCATAAAGAATCTTTTTTTTCAGGAGTGTGGAATGCCGGAAAACAGCACAAGGGCCGACGCGAGGGCCTTGAAGGTCGCGGAGCTCGTGACCGCGCTCAAGGCGGCCGGGTCCCGCACGATCACGGAGGAGACGGTCGCCGCCGACCTGCCTGGATTCTGATGAGGGAGAACGGTCATGGCGATTAGTCTGTCGAAGCTGAAGCCGACCGAAATGGTCAGGCTCATGAACTCGACGGACTACGGGACCGTCCTTAGCTCGACGCAGATATACCGCCACTTCGAGCAGGGCGGCTACCGCATATCGAGCCGCGAGGACAGCCGCTGCCTGAACTTCTACAGCTACCTCGCGTGGCTCGTCGACCGGCACAACACGCCGCCGGAGGAGGCGCAGGGCTACGAAGCGGCGCGGGCGGACGCCGCCCGCCGCTCGGCGGAGCGTTCGCTCGAGGGACGCGACATCGGCGAGCTGCCAGCCGTCGAGAACGAGGCCCGGAAGGAATCGTGCCGATTCGACTTCAGGCTATTCTGCGAGACCTACTTCCCGGAGGTGTACGTCCTTGAGTGGTCGGAAGACCATCTGCGGGCGATTGCCAAGATACAGCAGGCCGTCCTCAAGGGCGGTCTCTTCGCCCTCGCCATGTCACGCGGGTCGGGCAAGTCGTCGCTCACCGAGTCCGCAGCCATCTGGGCGATGCTGTACGGACACCGCGAGGGAATCGCAAACCGCTGCGCGGGACAGCTCCACAAGGGCGAGCGGACGCGGATCACCTGGACTGCGAACGAGATCGTCCTTCCGACGATTCGCGGAGCGGCCTCGTCCGGGGTCCTCGTCCGCGTGGCGGGCATAACGGGACGCATACGCGGCATGAAGTACAAGAAGCCGGACGGCAGGACGATCCGCCCGGAGTTCGTCGTGATCGACGATCCGCAGACGAGCGAGTCGGCCGGGTCGCTCGAGCAGACGCGCAAGCGCGTCCGCGTCCTCGCCGGGGACATACTCGGCCTTGCCGGGCCGGGCAGGAAGATATCCGGCATCATGCCCTGCACGGTGATCCGCCCAGGAGACATGGCCGAGCAGATACTCGACAAGTCGAAGCACCCCGAGTGGAACGGCGAGCGGTGCAAGATGCTCTACCAGATGCCTGGGAACGAGGAGCTGTGGAACCGCTACGCCGACCTTCGCGCCGACGAGCTCCGCGAGAAAGGCACGTTCTCCAAGGCGACCGAGTTCTACCGGGAGCATCAGGCGGAGATGGACGCGGGTGCGGTGGTGTCGTGGCCCGCCCGGTTCAACTACGACGAGATATCCGCCGTACAGCATGCGATGAACCTCAAGCTCACCGACGAGGCGGCGTTCTGGGCCGAATACCAGAACGACCCGCTGCCGGAGGACCTGGGGACGGAGGAGCAGCTCACCGTGGACGGCATCCTCGACCGGCTAAACGGCTTCTCGCAG
>CACXPT010000347.1 GCA_902769585.1 uncultured bacterium | reverse complement strand
GCGCGGACCATGTTGTACGCCTCGCCGAAGGTGCACGGCTTCTCCGTCTTCGTGCAGGGGTAGAAGTGGCAGTCGTCGTTCGCGACGGCGTAGAGGAGCGGCTGTCCGACCTTGGCGCGCGTGGCGTTGATCGCGTCCCAGAAGCGGTCGCAGTACAATCCGTCGTCAGGCAGAAGCCCCACGGGCGGGAAATCCGCGCCACCGCGTCGTAGTAGCGCCAGTGCGGATGGTTGAAGAAGCAGAGGTGCGGCGGATTGCCGAGCGACTTCGCGAGGGCGGCCACCTCGTCGCGCGCGTGGCGGGTAATGCGGGAGTTGGTCCAGTCTCCCGGCATTTGCTGGATCAGATGGGCTTCCTCGATTCCGGGGATCGGGGCGTCGAGGTTGATGTAGTTCATGTGCATGTGACGCGACGCGGCGCCGCACCGCGTGATCTCCATCCCGCGCATGACGAGGAATTTCCCGGGCTTGGCGTAGCGTTCGATCAGCTCGGTCATCGTCTGGAGGCGTACCTCCGTGACGCCGTTCCGCTCGCGCACATCCGCCCACGGGAACTCCTTCCTGTACACGTCGAAGTTCCGGCGGCAGACGAGCGGCGGCCAACCGCCCTCGGTGGGCTCCACCTTGCGCCAGAAGTCGCGCGTCTCGCTGATCCGGTTGTGGTCGGTGACGGCGCAGAAGTCGTAGCCCGCGTCGCGGTACTCCCGAATGGCCTGGTCGGGGAACGCCCGGCCGTCCGACCAGTACGTGTGGCAGTGCAGATTGCCCTTGTACCACCGCTTCTTGTCGCCCCCTGGTAGGGCGCGCTCGCCGAGCGCGCCGCACGCACTCGCCGCCGCAGCGGCCAAACAGAATTCACGTCTTGTCATCTTTATTCCTTTCCTTGCTGAAATCTACAACTTACCACCTACCGTCAGCGCGCCGTCGGGAAACAGGTCGTGCGCAGGCAGGTCGCGCCGAACGGCACCAGCTCGACGGCCTCGCGCGTCGCGCCGGGGTCCGGATCCACCAGCCCGGCAGAAGGCAGCGGCGTATGCGGTCCCTTGTACTTCGATCCCACGCCCGGCTCCCGCCTGTTCTTCGCCGGATAGGCGGCGGACGCGCGGAGCATCGGCACGACCAGCTTCACCGGCGGCTTCTGCCATGGCAGCACTGCGGCCCCCGTCCGCTCCACGCGGATGTCTGCTGGGGACAGCCCCTGCGGCAGCGCGTAGGCGACCGGCTCCTTCTCGCAACTGATGGCAAGCCACGGCCAGTCCTTCGGCTGCGGCGGCGCGCTGTCCTTCCCCCAGCCGGGCTTCGGACGCTCCACGCGCGACCACTTCTCGGCGACGGGCTGCGCGAACACGAGCGCACCCCACTCCACCGTCTTGAGCGGATCCTTGTCGAAATCGCGGTCGCGGATTGTCCGTACCACGGGGTTCCACCCGAAGTCGACCGTGATGAGCTCTTCATCCGCGTTCCAGGGACCGGGGAGAGTGATGATGCGGTCGCGCGGGAGCGCGACCCTCCCGGGGGTGCGGTCGCAGTAAACTGCGACCCTCCCGCGCTGCACATTGACGCTCTCGGCCCAGACAGGGCGGCGGAGGCGAAGCGCGCCCTTCCAGCCTTTCGCCTTGACGCGCAGCGTCACGCGCTGGCCGAACGGATAGTCCGTCTCGCTGGTCACCTGCACGTCATTCCCGTCGATCTTCGTGCGCACGTCGTACGGCCCGTAGTTCATGATGCGCAGGTCGCGTCCCTCGCGGGAAACCGCGTTCAGCACATAGAACGGATAGAGGCTGATCGAGTTCGCGGGACAGCACGCGGCGTTCATGTTCGGCGCGTACACATGGTAGAATGGCTCAGGCCCCCAACGCGAGGAGTCGAGCGTGGCGTACCACTGGTTCGGGGAGGTCATGTAGCCAATCGTCCGCTCGTCCTTCGCGCGCGCGCCCTGCGCGGCGTTGAAGACGAGCCGCTCCGTCGCGTCCGCAAAGCCGACGTCGCCGGTAAGCGAGGCGAACCAGGCGAACAGCTGCTGGTAGAAGATGAAGTCGCAGTATTCCGTCTCGCCCACGCACGACGGCGCGGCCACCCACTCGCCGTCGGCGCAGGGCGCGTACGTCGCCTGCCAGCCGACGCCGTCGTGGAAGTCGCCGTGC
>CACXPT010000346.1 GCA_902769585.1 uncultured bacterium | reverse complement strand
TCCGTCGGGCCGCAGTACGTGTTTGCGGCGTTGATATTCAAGTACGGAAGGCTACCAGAACCCCGCGTGATGTGGAGTCCGCCGTCCGTCCCGCTGTTGTCCAGCGGCTCGATCCCCTTCTCCCAGACGACCGGGAAATCGTTCGACCCGTTGTTGAAATAGGTGTAGAAGCCGCCAGGCCCCACCTTGATGCTCGTCATCGACGAGGGGAAGTGCGCCGACGTGCTGTTGTGGTTGCGGTGCCGCCACACGCCGCCGTCCACCACGAGATGCAGCTTGCCCTTCGTGGAGTTGACGAAGTTGCGCATCTCCACCGTGCCGCCGTCCGCGATGCGGAACGTCGTCACCATGCCGTTCTTCTTCGGGTCGTTGGAGAAGTTCTGGAAGCTCATCCACGACCCTTCGCCCGTCACTTCGACAAGGTTCGTCGTCGGTTCCGGATCGTCGTATGTCTTGTAATTGCCCGTGTACACATGTCCGTCCAGCGCGTAGAGATAGCCGCCGTCATGCACGCGGATCGTGGAACTCGCGCCCGGCGTGTAGGCCATGTGGATGGTCTTGCAGAGGAAGCGGTTGGCGCTCGACACGTCGAGGAGAGGCGCGCTGCGCGGTCCCTGGAAGGCAGAGACCGATTCGTTGACGCCCATGTAGACCGGAGACGTCCCGGTCGCCCCTACGAGGAAGCGGCCTCCCGTGACGCGTACCGTCGGCGAAAGCGGCATTTCGGAGTTGTTGGTGGATCCGTTGCAGAAGCCGATGCTGAGGATGCCGGCCGTGCGCGTCACGCCACCGCGCTGCTCGAGGATGCCCGTCGTCTCCGTGCCGTCGAGCGTCGTGAGGGTGCCGACCGTGGCGACGCCTGCCGCCGTCAGGACGTTCGTGGCGGGAGCCGTGATCGGGGAATCGTCCGAGACGGGCGTGTCGATGATCACCGTGCCGTCCGCGAGGGTGAAGTTGCCGTACCCCTGCGTCGGCGCGCGGTCCGGCGAGAGGTCCAATCCGCTCTTGCGCGTTGTCCCCGGCACCTCTGTCGCGCCGCCGAAGCTGAACGGCTGGGTGAGCGTGAGCGTGCCGGAGCCGGTCTTCACGAAACCGCCGGCGGTCTGCTGCAAGTCTCCCGCCATCGTGAGATCGTTGTCGACCTGCCACACGACCGCGCCCGTCGCGGACGATGCCGTGTTCGTGACCGCACGCGTCCAGACGCCGTCCGCCGGACCCGCGTAGCGGAGCGTGCCGCCCTGCTGCACGAACGGCCCCAGCGTGGTGCCGCCCGTGTGGCTGCTGCTGGGGTTCAAGTGCACGGTGCCGCCCGTCGCGCCCGTGTTGACCGCGAGCGCATCCTCGCCCGTCACGAACTCGCGCACGTTCGTAACGGTACCCGCCGGCGGGTTGATCGTTACCGTCGCCGCCATGCCTGATGACGCCGCTATCAAGACGGCGATTCCACACGCCGCCGACAAGATATGTCTCCTCATGCTTGCTCCTTCTACATGCGCGTACCGCCGAGACGGCACGCATACACTACCTGCCTAGAACTTAACGCAGGTGTAAAATATCAAATTTCCGCCTTTTGTGGAAGCAGAAATTTTCTATCTAGAGACATTTGACGAGGGGCTTGTATTTGGCGAGATATGCGGCGTTCTTCTCGTCGCCTCCGGGCGCGTTCGCCGAGTTCCACACGGGCGGCACGATGCCGCGTTCCACGCACTGGCGGCACGTCTCGATCTCGAGGAGGTGCGCGATGGTGAAGTCCACCACGTTCGAGACGGGGCCGATGGGCGTGGTCATGCCGGGCACGTTCACCACGGCGTCGCCCACGGGGTTGTAGTCGTTTGTAGTCGTCGATGCACACGTCCGCGTAGTCGAAGAGGTTCTTGCCGTTCGGGTGGCGGATGAAGTGGTCCTTCGGCATCTCGTTCTGCCAGTAGGAGCTCGCCACGGCGATGATCTTCGCACCGCGCTTCTTGCACTCCTCCGCAGCGTCGATCGTGGCGGGGTTGATGCCGATGTTGTGGAAGAAGAGCACCACGTCCCCCTCCTTGATGCCGTAGTACTTGACGATGGACGCGCCGAAGTTGACCGTGCGCTCCAGCTCCAGGTACTTGAGCGCCTGGTTGAACACCGAGAGCGCGGTCTCCATGAGCGGGTTGATGTTCGCGAGACCGCCCGCGCGGAAGAACATCTCGCCCATCGCGAGCGTGGTGTGTCCGCCGCCCGCGTAGACGTTGATGAGCTTGTCGGCGGCAATGGCGTCCGCCATCAGCGCCGCTGCGGCCTTGATGTTGGCCTCCTGCTTTTCGGCGACCTCTTTGATGTTCGCAATCGCCTTGTCGATGTATCCGTAGTCGTTCAGCATTGCATCCTCTCCGTTTTTGTCGTGAAATCTTGCAGCCACATGCCGTACAGGTTCGCTACCCGATTCTGCCGCATGGCCGGCATCATTTTGCCGCCAAGGTCTCGCGCACGTCGCGGTGGCGGGAATTACCGCGCTTGCTACGCAGCGACGCGTGGTCGAGCGGACGGAAATAGTCGCACATGTACTCCGTCGCGAACCGCGCCGACATGGGCGTCGCGTCCTGGCAAAGGACGAACACCTTGAGGATTCCGTCCTCCTCGACCGACCTCACCTCGCGGCCCTCGCATAGCGGATTGAGCGGCTTGGCCGCGAAGTCCGTCCGCCCCGACGCGCCCTTCGCCGCCGACAGCCGCCACGCGGCGCCGCCGTCGAGCGTGAGGATTCCCTCGCAAGCGCCAGTCTTTGCCACGGTGAAGATGTCCGCCACCTTGCACCACCCCTTGTCGGCGTAGCGGACGGTGTAGTCAGGCAGGTTGCGCCCGAGGCAGAGCCGGTCGACGTTCGCTCCCTTGATCGCGTAGTCGCTCTTGAGTATCACGTCGCGCACTACGGCCTGCGGCATGTAGTGCTTCGCCGTAGCGCCCGGATGCGCGTCGTTGCCGCCCACGCCGATGAGCCCGCCGTTGAGGACCAGCTTGCCGGGGCGCTGCGCGTCGGCGAAGTGCAGGAAGTCGCCGGTGCGGTTCTTCACGTCCTTGACGGAATTGTCCTCCCAGTACATCACGTTCATGATCTCGCAAAGCGCGCTCGCGTCCTTCATGTCGAACGCATGGTAGCACGTGTCGGGGTAGATTTCCGAGCCGGTGAAGTGGGCGATTGGGCCGAGCACGATGCCGCGCGTATCGTACCACCAGCTTGGCTCGTGCTGCCCCATGACGCCCGTCCAGAGGTGCATGTTGTCGCCGTATGTGTGCCCGTTGTAGAGCTCCATGCCGATGTTCACGCCCATCGCCTCGATGTTGGAGAGGCGGCAGTCGGGCGCACCCTCCACGCGGATGCCCACGGCGCGCGCGGTCGGGTCGGTCGTGGTGCCCCAGATCGTCATGTTGCCCGCGAACACCGCGCGCGACCCGCCGCCCTTCACGTAGAGGCCCCACGCGCCGACGCCGAAGACGCCCACCTTGTCGATGAACGTGTACGGCACCCTGCGTTTACCGCCGATGCGGATGCCGCATTCGCGGCTCGCGCACTTGATGCTCAGGTTCTCGACGTTGACCGGCGCGCCGGTAACGCCGTCCAGCTCGATCACGCCCACGGCCCCGTTCGTGCAGGCGATCTCCGAGACGAACCACGTGCGCGTGGCGTCCACGCGCGGGAGGCGCGCGTAGCCCTCGCCGCGGATGGAGTTCCTGAGGACGAGCGGATGCGCCACCTTGTAGATGCCCGCCGGGAAGAACAGCGCGCCCTTCGCCGTGTTCGCGTTCACGATCGCGCTCACGTCCGCCGAGCCGTCGTTCTTCGCGCC
>CACXPT010000345.1 GCA_902769585.1 uncultured bacterium | reverse complement strand
GACAGGCTCGCGTGCGCGCTCGGCGACTACGTCGTCACGGAGAGCGGATTCGCCAGCGACATGGGCTTCGAGAAGTTCTGGAACATCAAGTGCCGCTGCTCCGGCCTGAAGCCGGACGCCGTGGTGCTCGTGGCGACCGTGCGCGCGCTCAAGGCGCACGGCGGCGCGCCGGCCGTTAAGGCGGGCCTGCCGCTCGATCCCGTGTACACGCACGAGAACCTCGACTCGCGCACATCGACATCATCCGCCGCTCCGGCGTGCAGCCCGTGGTGTGCCTCAACGCGTTCTACACGGACACGCCCGCCGAGCGCGCGCTCGTGCGCGAGATCGCCGAGAAGGCCGGCGCGAGCTTCGCTGTGTCGGACCACTGGCTCAAGGGCGGCGCGGGCGCGCTGGAGCTCGCCGAGGCCGTGGTGGCCGCGTGCGACCAGCCGAACGCCTTCGCGTTCCTCTCGTCCGACGACGAGCCGCTTGCGGCCCGCACGGAGGCGCTCGTGAAGGAGGTCTACGGCGGCGACGGCGTGGACTGGAGCGACGAGGCGAAGGCCAAGCTCGAGGCGCTGCAGGCCGACCCTGAGACGGCCAAGCTCCCGATCTGCATGGCGAAGACGCAATACTCGCTATCGCACGACCCGAAGCTGCTCGGCCGCCCGAAGGGGTGGCGCCTGCCGGTGCGCGACGTGCTCATCTACAAGGGCGCGGGGCTGGTGGTGCCCGTGGCGGGCGAGATCAAGCTCATGCCCGGCACGTCGGCCTCGCCGGCATATCGCCGCATAGACGTTGATGTCGAGACCGGACACGTCCACGGCCTCTTCTGACGGCAACATGTTGCCGTTGCTCAACGACATTGTCTACCCTTATTTCCGCCACGGCGTCATCTACGCCAGAAATTTCTGACATGTTGGAGACTAAGCTATGAAGAAAATGATTGTTTTGCTGGCGATGGCGGGAGTGTCCGCCTTTACGCTTGCGGCCGACGAGCCGCAATCATGGACGTACTACGCGGCGGATGACGCGGAGAACCCGTTTCTCGGCGAGGGCATCGGCTGCCTCTCCAACGAGACGTGGATGCTCTGCGCCAACATCCGCAGCGCATCCGCCAATACGCTGATAGTCTCGCCGCGCAACGACCACGAGAACGCCTTCCTGAACGGCGTGAGCAACGCGGAGACGCTCGACCTGCGAGGCGACATCACCTCGCCGGACGGCGAGACCACGTATACGATTTCCCATATCGCGCAGTTCGCCCTCGGTGCCGATCCCACGAAAAGCACGCCGCGCGGCTTCATCGCGCCCACGACCGTGAACGGTGGGCTCTACGGCTGGTTCAACGGCATCACCAACGACGTGAACGGCACGCTCGTCGCCGAGCAGAACGCGAACTACACGAATATCACGATCGACATCCCCGGCTGGTTCGAGGGCATCGACTATTATCAAGTGCCCCGCACGTCAGGGGATCTCAACTGGACGCTCAAGCTGCCGCAGTTGCGGTATGTCAACGACGGGGCGTTTACGCGCTATCTGGGAGGTGCCGCAGTCCCCCAAAAGAAGATGACCGGCACCTTCGACGAGAACACCTTCCCCGCCCTCCGCCGCATCGGCAACAACGCGATGAGCAACCAGAAGTTTGCAGGGCGGCTCTATTTGCCGCAGCTTGAGAGGGTCTCTGACTGGGGCATCAACGGCAACACCCCGGGCTTCACGGAAATTGTCCTCTCGCCTACGAAGAATTCGATCTACACGCTTGGGAAAGGGTGCCTCGGCTGGCTGTACAACGTCACCAACGTCGTGATCGGCCTTTCTCCCACCAACAGGCTGTCGGATCAGGCCTTCTCAGGCAATACCAAGATGACGCGCGTGGAGTTTACGGGATCGCCGCCGAACTTCACGTCAGACGCCGCTAATGTGTTCACGGGGCCCGGCGCGCTGGGCATCACCTTCATCGCGCCGGATACGTCCGCCTGGCAGTCGTTCCTGAAGCCGTTCGAGACGTCGGGCGACTTCGTCCGCTGGTCGGACGAGGCGATTCGCACCGCGCACAACGCCAACCCGAACAAGCCCACGGTGATCGGCACCGTCTCGGCTAACGTGTTCAAGTCCAACCAGAAGCACTACCTGGCCGTCACCCGCGAACCGCTGACGGACTGGATCGACTTCGATCCGTTCTTCGGCGACCAGGTGACGTGCGACTTCACGCCCGACGCCGAGGGGCGCATCCCGGTGGGCGTGACG
>CACXPT010000344.1 GCA_902769585.1 uncultured bacterium | reverse complement strand
AACAACAAGAGAAAGAGAGGCAACAATGAACCCATTCAAATACGGATGCACTGTCAACGGCGACTTCTTCTGCCCGCGTCCCGCACTTGAGCGCGAACTCGCGTCGCGCATAGAGTCCGGGCAAAACGTCGTCATGCAGGGCGACCGCAGGACCGGCAAGACGTCCCTCGTTCTCGAAACCGTGCGGCACATGAAGGGAATCGCCCTCTTCCATGCCGATTTTCTCTGTGTACGCGATCAGGCAGACGTCTGTCGTAGGCTTATTGCGGCCCTGGCACGCCTTGAAAACTCCGAAAGCTGGATAACAAAGACCATTCGCATGCTCGCGCATCTCAGGCCGACGGTTTCCATAGACCCTTCTTCCGGCGCGCCGACGGTGACGGTTGATGCGCGAGTCGCCGCCGAACCTGCAACGCTCGACTCCATGCTTGACGTTCTCCTGGCGCAAACAAAACGACGCAAGACATGCGTCCTTCTCGACGAGTTCCAGGACATACTCGACATAGACGACGGCGAAAGGACGCTCGCCGTGCTGCGCTCCAGGATTCAGCTCGACTCCAACACCCCGTACATTTTCCTCGGCAGCATAAGGAACAAGATGGCGGAGATATTCTTCAAGTATTCCAGCCCGTTCTACCATTCCGCCGCCGCGTTCAAGGTCGGGAACATCGAACCGGACGAATTCTTCGCATTCATCAAGAAACGCTTTGCCACGGGCGGACGAAAACTCACGCGCCAGATGTTTGACGCCATCGCCCGCACCGCACGCGACACGCCCGGCTTTATCCAAGAACTCTGCGACGCACTCTGGCAGATGAGCAACAGCGGAACAACGCTTGAGGAAACCGATATTAAAGAGGCCCTTGAAATCATCTTCGCACGTGAAAACGACCACTTCACATTTGCTATCAAACAGCTTACCGCACAGCAGACGCGCGTTCTCCGCACCATCGCCGCACGCGGCGGCAAGGAGATATTCTCCGGCGCATTCCTTGACGCGTCGCAGGTATTCAGCGCGGCATCCGTAAAGAAAGCCGTCGCCAAGCTCGAACGGGAGAACATCATATACAACTACGACGGGGAATACCGTTTCGGCAGTCCGTTTTTCTGCGAATGGCTCCTGCGCCGTTGAGCGCGCGAGTATAGCCGCGCGCAGTTCACTCGGCGGGATAGTACGGGAGGAGAGACACGTAGTTCAACCCGAGCTCTTCGCCTTCCGCGGCCTGTTCGTTGCTGAAGGAGATCTCCGTATCCGGGGCGGTGGCGGTAAAGACGATCTGCCCGAGGTTGACGCGCGCGCAGCCGTTGTTGATGTCGTAGCGTCCCTTGATGCGCTTGTCGACGTGCGTCCAGGTGAGCGCGTTGTCCACGGCGGCGCCCGCTCCAACGGAGGCGGAAACGGCGAACTTGCGCGGCGCAATCCGCTTCGCCTTCACGTCCTTGACGTCAAAGGTCACGTAGCGCAGACGGTACTTGCGGCCCGGCACGAGTCCCTTCGCCTTCTGCGAGACCGTCGCGACGGAGTCTTTTCCGCGCGACAGCACAGCGAACGTGTCGCCAACGCCGCCGTTCCCGCCCCAACGGTTCTGGCTCGTCTTCGCGAAACCGGAGAACGAGTCGGCGCGCACGGCACCGTTTGTGGTCCACGGCTCGAGCGACCCGCGGAAATCCCCGTTGAGGATGTGATCCGGACGATACTTAAATCCATATTTGCCGGAAAGCATGTCCTTCCTGCCCTCCACCACGTAGTGGCGCATGAGCGCAAAGCTCCAGCGGTGCAGTTCCTCGTCGGCGTAGTAGCTGCCCCAGTATCCGATGGACCCGAGTCCGTCGAACGCCGGATCGTTCGCGGCCAGGTTGACCTGCATGTCGAGGTAGTACTTGAAATCGACTTCCGGATGGTGGGCGAGGGAGAGGATGGGGATCTGGTTGAAATTGCCGAACGCGATGCACGACGACTCGATCGCCAGCGGATACGTCTTGCAGTAGCGCACGAGCGTGTCCTTCACGTAGTTCTCCAGA
>CACXPT010000343.1 GCA_902769585.1 uncultured bacterium | reverse complement strand
GATTGGAGTCATGAAATGAATCTCGAAGAACAGGTCAAGGCGATGCTCGACGCGCTTCGCCCCATGCTGCAGAACGACGGAGGCGATCTGGAGTTCGTGAAGATGGAAGGCAAGGTCGTCACGCTCAAGCTCGTTGGGCACTGCGGCAGCTGTCCGTACGCCATGCTGACGCTCAAGCAGGGCATCGAGGCCAAGCTTCAGGAGCTGGATCCGGAACTCACAGTCGAGAGGGCGGAATGAAGACCATAAACGTTTCACTCGTTGGCGTGGGCGGACAGGGCATCCTGCTGACCGCGGACCTTCTGGCCAAGACAGCCGCCATTAGCGGCATGGACGTGAAGAAGAGCGAGATCCACGGCATGGCCCAGCGCGGCGGCAGCGTGATCTCGTCGGTGCGCTTCGGCACGGAGGTCCATTCGCCGATCATCCCCGAGGGGCAGAGCGACATCCTCGTGGCGTTCGACCGCCTGGAGGCGCTCCGCTGGGCGCATTTTCTGGCCAAGGACGGCAAGGTGCTGCTGAACAACGTCGACCTGGTGCCGGTGACGGTGTCGAGCGGCCTGCAGCAGCCGGTCACGGATTTCGAGACGCGTCTCGCGAAGGCTTTTCCCGACGCGCTCGTGGTCGACGCGCTCGCAATCGCCGAGAAGGAGATCGGCAACGCGCGCACGATGAACATGGTGATCGCGGGCGCGCTCTCCACGCTCGCGCCGTTCAAGAAGTCCGCTTGGCTGAAGGCGATGGAGGAGAGCTTCACGGGCCGCAAGGCCAAGCTCCTCGAGATCAACGTCAAGGCGTTTGAGCTCGGCCGCGCGGCCGTTCCCGGCGCCGAGGCCTAGAACTCTGCGTTCAGTCTTGTCATCTCGCGGCCGATGGCGATGATCCGCTGATCGATGCGTGAGCATATCTTGCTCACCAGGTTGCGCGATATGCCGAACTCTTTCGCCACGTCCTCGATGGGACGTTCCTCATGCCTGAACTGGCGGTAGACTGACCGGTCGCGGTCTGAAAGCGCCGTCTTGGTGAGGACATGGTCTCTTGCCGCTTCGACCACCGCGCGCTGCCAGTCCGCGTCGAGCGATTCTCCTGCAGGAGCGTCCTGCGCCTTCAGCTCGTCGGGCGTGGGACATGTTCGTCCACGTGGCGGACCTGGTCCTTCCTGTGCTGCATGTGGACCTCGTTGTACGCCATCATGGCGAGGTAGGAGTGGAACCGTCCCTTTTCCGCCTTGTACTGGCCGGTACGGAGAACATCCACGAGCTTGACCAGCACCTGCTGCACGATGTCGTCAGCGTTGCGCTCGCCTCCCTTCCAGACGACGAACTGCCGAAGCGCCGGCATGTAGAGTTCCCATAGACGCTGCCAGGCGGCCTCGTCCTGCCCCGGGGCGAGCCGTCCTAACTTTTCGAGAAGAGTGAATGATGTTTCAGGAAAAGAAGCCATGGCTAAACCTTAATATGTCTATTCGGAACTGCGATGACGCGTTCTGTCGAGCGGATTTTAGCACAGGCGCCTCTGCGCGTCAATGTTTCGTCCGCTTCCGGTGACGGGTGCTCGTTTTGCTATACTAGTGGCGATGCTGCGGCAAGTTCCATCAGAAAAGGACGATGAAAATGGAAAAAGCGAGAGTGGACGTAATGAAACGCGTGGCTGTTGCCATGTCGCTGTTCGCCTGCGTGGCGCAGGGCGTGACGGTGACACCTAGGGCTACGGACGAGGCGCTGATCAACCCAGACATGGGATTCGTATTCTACCACATGGCTGGGCGCATGTGGGCGTACGGCGCGCCGGTCCCGTCCGGCGACACGCTCGAATGGTTTCCGGGCACGTCGACCGTCTACTTCCGCCTTCTCTGGAGCGAGCTGGAGCCTGAGGAGGGGCAGTTTCGCTGGGACATGATAGACCGCGTTGCGCAGAACTGGATAGCCAAGGGCAAGAAGATTGCCTTCCGCATCATCTGCTGCAACCATACGGCCAACGCCTGTCCCGACTACGTGCGTGCCGCTGGAGCGAAGGGCATCTGGTTCCGCTATGCGAACCATGGTGCGGCAGCAGACTTCCCCATGCGTTGGGAACCCGTCTACGACGACCCCGTGTTCCTTGAGAAGTATTCTGCGTTCCTCAAGGCGTTCGCCGAGCGGTACGACGGCGATCCCAGCGTGGCGTTCGTGGACATCGGCAGCTTCGGAATGTACGGCGAAGGCCATACCGGCGGCACTTCGAAGCTTGACAAGGCGGAGACAGACAGGATAACGCGCTTGCACCTGAAGCTGCATCGCAAGCTCCTGCCAAAAACGCTTCTGATCATATCGGACGACGTGGCAGGTTCGGGAGGGCAGGAACCGGAGGCGCCGCTCATGAAGTTTGCGCGCGAACTCGGCATCGGCTATCGAGACGACTCGATCTTCTGCATGGGGCCGAAGCCGAGCGCCACCTACAACGTGGAGGGGTCGTGGGCACACAGCCACTGGGCGCGCAACTTCGCCCCGGAGACGCCAGTGGTGATAGAGACCGGCCACTGGACGATGTGCAAGGAGCGCGGACGTTGGGTGTCCGAACGTCTGCTCGAGTGCGTCGAGAAGCATCAGGCGAGCTATCTCTCGATCCACGCCTTTCCGCGTCCGTACTACGAGGAGCACAAGGAGCTTATGGCGCAGATCGCCAAGCGCCTCGGCTATCGGTTCGAGCTGCGGTCTGTCAAGTATCCCGAGAAGGTGAAGGCTGGTGCGCCAGTGACGGTGGAGTCGAAATGGGCGAACGTGGGCGTGAGCTGGCTGCACGGCGGCGCTCGGCTGACCTGGTCGCTCGTGGACGGCGATGGGACGGTATGCTGGTCGGTGACGGATCCCGCATTTGACTTCCGCCAGCTCGATCCGAAGCTTGACGGCGTCGAGAAGCCCATGACGGTGGAATCTCCGTGCCGCTTCGGCTGCACGGTGGCGAACCCGAATCCCGATCCTGTCCTTGTGGCCGCAAGGGCGGCCGGCATGGATCCCGGATCGACGTACGAGATGCTGAAACCGGGCACATACACGCTTTGCGTCTCTGCTGGATCTCGCCAGGGAACGCCGGTTGTCGCCTTGCCGCTGGAAGGCGGACGCAACCGCCGCTACCCGGTCGGGACCATCACGGTTGAACGATGAATCCGAGGTGGCTGTATGGGTTTGGCAAGTATGATATACT
>CACXPT010000342.1 GCA_902769585.1 uncultured bacterium | reverse complement strand
AAAACGCCCCGCACGCGCAAAAAACACCTCAATGCTTCAAAATCCCGGGGTACGGCGAAACGAAGTGAAGCCGTAAGCCGGGATTTTTGGAATGTCTGGATTGGTAGGCTTCACCCTTCACCTTTCACCATGTATGTGGTAGAATGGGGCGTTGCTTGAAAAAGAAAGTAGGCATTATGCAAAGCAGAAGAGAGTTCTTGAAGGGCGCGGCGCTCATGGGCGCGGCGGCGACCGTGGGCGGTTGCGCCACGGGCGGCCGGTGGTTCGACATGACGGACGGCGCGCCGATGCACGGATTCGCAGCGCCGAAGATACCCAACATCCGCCTCGGCATCGTCGGCATGGGCAGCCGCGGATGCGGTATCCTCAACCGCGCGAGCAAGCTGCCAGGCGTCACGATCACGGCCATCTGCGACAACGTGCCCGAGAAGGTCGCCAAGGCGCAGAAGATGCTGGCCGACAAGAAGAAGCCTGCCGCGAAGGAGTACCTTGGCGACACTGCCTGGCAGAAGCTCTGCGACGACCCGAACGTGGACGTGGTGTACAACACGACGCCGTGGTGCCTGCACGTGCCTGTGGCGCTTGGCGCGATGCGCGGCGGCAAGCACGTGTTCACGGAAGTGCCGTCCGCCTTCACGGTGGACCAGTGCTGGGAGCTCGTGGAGACGAGCGAGAAGACGAAGCGGCACTGCATGCAGCTCGAGAACTGCTGCTACGGCGAGATCGAGATGCTCACCTTCAATCTAGCGAAGCTCGGCATGCTCGGCGAGCTGGTCCATGCCGAGGGAGCGTACATCCATGACCTGCGCTGGATGTGCGCGAGGGAGTGGCCGGGCGTCGAGTGCTGGCGGTTCGACGAGAATCGCGACCACGGCGGCAACCGCTATCCGACGCACGGCCTGGTGCCGCTCTGCCTGACGTTCGACGTCAACCGCGGCGACAGGCTCGACTACCTCGTGTCGCTCGAGTCGAACCAGGCCAACTTCAGGGCGTTCATGGAGGCGAACCTGGCGGCGGACAACAAGCGCCGTCTCTCGAAGGTGCGGATGGCCGACATGAACTCCACGCTGATCAAGACGGTGAAGGGGAAGTCGATCCTGATCCAGCACGACGTCTCGACGCCGCGTCCGTACTCCCGCATCCAGCTCGTCACGGGCACGAAGGGGTCGATCTGCGACTACCCGTACCGCGTGGTGTTCGAGGAGAAGTCCGGTTCCGGCGCGCACAAGTGGTACGACGAGAAGCAGGCGGAGGAGATCCGCACGAAGTACCGCCACCCGCTGTGGAAGACGGTCGGCGAGCTGGCCAAGCGCGTTGGCGGGCACGGCGGCATGGACTTCATCATGGACGCGCGCTGGGCATACTGCCTGCAGCAGGGGCTTCCGCTCGACATGGACGTGTACGACCTCGCCGCGACATGCTGCCTCTGCGAGCTGACCGAGAAGTCGGTCGACCGCCGTTCGCGCGCGTACGACATTCCCGACTTCACGCGCGGCGCGTGGCGCACGACGCCTGCGATGGGCATCGTGGATATCGATCTGGCGAAGATGGGCTTCGCCGGATAGTGAGTAGAATGTTGCCAATGTGTAAGTGTTGCCAATTGTCAATGTTGCCAATTGCCAATGGGAATTGAGAAATGGGAATGGCAACATTGGATATTGGCAACACTTGGTCAAGTTAAGGAGGTAGAAAGGATGGAAGTGCAGGAACTGATCCACGAGATGGGCGTAAAGGCGCGGGCCGCGGCTGGTGCGATGCGCGCGTTCTCGACCGAACGGAAGAACGAGGCGCTTCTCGCGATCGCCGACGCGCTGGAGGCGGCGAAGCCGCAGATCGACGCGGGATCCCGTGGGAGAGGCGATCTGGACGCGGGAGCGTCCGAGCGGCATCACGATAACGAAGGTGCGCGAGCCGTTCGGCGTGATCGCGGTGGTGTTCGAGAGCCGTCCGAACGTGTTCGTGGACACGGCGGCGCTGTGCCTCAAGACTTCCAACGCCATCATCCTGCGCGGCGGCAAGGAGGCGCTGCGGTCGAACCTCGCGCTCAACGAGGCGGTGCGCGCCGGCCTCGCGAAGGCGGGTCTGCCGGCGGACGCCGTGCAGCTCGTGGGGACGACGGACCATGCGGCGGTGGCGGAGCTCGTGCGGAGCGTTGGGCTAGTGGACGTGGCGATTCCGCGCGGCGGCGAGCGGCTCATCCGCGCGATGTGCGAGGCTGCGCTCATCCCCGTGCTGAAGCACTACAAGGGCGTGTGCCACGTGTACGTGGACGACAAGGCGAACCTGCCGATGGCGCTCTCGATCCTCGACAACTCGAAGGTGCAGCGTCCGAGCGCGTGCAACGCGGCGGAGACGCTGCTCGTCAACGAGAAGCTCGCGCCGATCTTCCTGCCGATGGTTCGCGCATGGGCGGCGGACAAGGGCGTGACGCTGCACGACGACGGCGCGGGCGTGGAGTACCTCTCGCTCGACCTGAACGTGGCGACGGTGCCCGACGTCGACGCGGCGATCGCCTACGTCAACACCAACGGGTCGCACCACTCCGACGCGATCGTCACGGACGACGCGGAGCGTGCGGCGAAGTTCCTGCGGGACGTGGACTCGGCGGCGGTGTACCACAACGCCTCGACGCGCTTCACGGACGGCGCGGAGTTCGGCATGGGCGCGGAGATCGGCATCTCCACGGACAAGCTGCACGCGCGCGGGCCGATGGGCCTGGAGGAGCTTACGACGTACAAATATGTCGTTCGCGGCGACGGCGCAATTCGCGGTTGAAATCCGCCACCGAATCCGCTATACTAACTGCCAATTTTTCCCTCACAAGGAGTAGAACAAATGGCAGTCTTGGGTCAAGGGCTCGTGCTTATGGTCGCGGGCATGGGCATAGTGTACCTCTTTCTGACGGTACTCATATTCGTGGCGAAGTACGCCTCGGCGTTCGTGTCGCGCTTCGATTCGATCCTCCCGCAGGATGCGCCCAAGAAGGCTCCCAAGCCCGCCGCCGCCAACGATGACGCCGACATCGCCCTCGCCATCGCCGTGGCGCTCGGCGGCTGATCTCGCCCATCAATCTCCTCGCCTCTCAACCCCCTCAACATCTCAACCCCCTCAACATCTCAACCCCCTCAACATCTCAACCCCTCAACATCTCAACCTCTTAAGGAACAACCATGGCCAAAAAGACAGTCAAGTACATGCTCACCGCGTTTCGCGACGGCTTCCAGAGCGTAGTCGGCGCGCGCGTCCTCTCAAAAGACTTCCTCCCGTGCGTGGAGGAGGCGTATGCCGCAGGCGTGCGGTGGTTCGAGGCGGGCGGCGGCGCGCGCTTCCAGAGCTGCTACTTCTACTGCCAGGAGGACGCTTTCGACGTGATGGACGCGTTCCGCAAGGCGGCGCCCGAGGCCGACCTCCAGACGCTCTCGCGCGGCGTGAACGTGGTGGGCCTGGAGAGCCAGCCGAGCGACATGATCAAGCTGCACGCGCAGATGTTCAAGAAGCACGGCATGAGCTCGATCCGCAACTTCGACGCGCTCAACGACGTGAACAACCTCAAGTGG
>CACXPT010000341.1 GCA_902769585.1 uncultured bacterium | reverse complement strand
ACGCGTGGCCCAGAGCGACTGGAACCACACGGCGTGGCGGTTGATGTAGTCCCACCGCGTGTAGGCGATGCGGCCGTCGTTCATCACGGCGGGCTCCCATTCGTTCGCCTCGCCGAAGGAGATCTGGCGGATGTTCTTCCCGCCCGCGTCGGCGCGGTAGAGGAGGAACGAGGGGACGTAGCGGCCCCAGTGGCAGCGGCCGTAGTTCTGTCCGCGCGTGGACGAGAACACGAATCCGCCGTCCGGCAGGTAACACGGATCGATGTCCTCGATCATCGCGGTCTGGCGTCCTCCCTGCGTCTCCATCGGGTCGCCGGGGCAGCCCGTTATCTGGCGCACCCAGCTGCCGTCCGCCGCGCACTCGTAGATGAAGTAGCGGCGGTGGGCGATGGCGCGCTCGCCGCCGGCCTTGAAGCCGGGGCCATAGATCGGGTGCGTGGGATCGACCTTCTTCACCCACGGGTCGTCGCGCACCACCACCTCCGGCACCTTCAGCTTCTGCGCGTCCGCAGGCGGCTTCGCCGTGTGGTCGCAGAACGAGAAGAGGATGCGGTCCGCGTTCCAGTGAAGGTCGGGGTTGATAACAGTACCCGTCGGCAGCTTGCCGCCGAGCAGGGAAGTCTTCTTCGGCGCGGTCTGCCAGTTCTCGAGCACGACGAGGCCCGGTCCCGGACGGCTCCAGCGGCCGAGGTACTGGTCCACCATGTGGTTCTCGCGGGTGTACGGAATGCCGCGCTGGACAGCCAGCAGCTTCTTGAACTGCAGATCGGGATGGCGGAAGAGAATACGGCGGCGCAAGCGGCGTATCTCCTTCTCCACGGTCGCGCGCTCGCGTTCCGTCTTCGCGGCGGCGAGCCACTTGCGATCGGCCTCAAGCTCGGTCTTCTCGTCCGCGAGCGCCGATGCCCCGAGCGCCTTCTCCACGTAGGCGTAGGTGCGGTCGGCCAGGGCGAGCGCCGCCTCGGGCGAATCGCTCTTCTTAGCGGCCGCGGTGCCTGCCGCATCCGCCGCCGCCACCTTGGCGGTGTAGTCGTAGCGTCCGGGCGGCGCGTCCGTGTGCGCCGCCCACGTGCAGGAAGCGATTCCCGCACAAGCCATCATCAGCATCTTCTTCATCTTTTTATACCTCTTGCCTTAATTTCCTTGTGACATCAGCAGCACGCCCTTCTGCGGCGCGACGGTCTCGGAGAGCGGACGGACTGTCGAACGGACGCGTCCCTCGGCGTCCTTTTCCTCAAGGCGCATCTCGCCGCCGACTTTGCCAGTGCGGTTGAAGAGCAGGGTCATCTTGCGTTCCACCGGCTTGTCGCCCGGCGCAATGGCGGAGAAAAAGAGCTCCACTCCGTCGCGGTCCGCCTCCTCCACGAGACGCGTCGCCACGCCGCGCGGCGTCTTGACGTCCGCCGCCGTGAGGACGTGCAGGAACCGGTCGTCCGCGCGCGGCACGCCCGGATGCGTCTCGGCGCGCCATTCGCCCCAGTACGGACCGCGTCCGGCCTTCGCGCAGGTACGACGCACACTTTCCATCCACTTGTCGTAGATTTCCCAGTTCTTCCCGTTCGCCCAGAACTCCTTGCCGGGACCGCCCACCAGCTCGACGGTGGCGTCCTTCGGCAGCAGCGTCTCGCAGAAGAGACGTCCCTCGCGCGAATCCGCGCGCACGACGCGTCCGTCCACCTCCGGCTTGTTCTGCGTGTGCAGGAGCCACTGTTTCGCGTAGGACGGGTCGGACGCGCCCACGCGGTCGTACACCACGAAGAAGTCGGGCTGCACGTGCACGAACTGCCGCACGTTCTCCGTGCACTTCTCGCCGTAGAGCGCTCCCGTGTCGACCGCGGCGTAGGAGTAGCGGCTGTTCGTCTCGAAGGCGAGCACCTTCGCGGTCACGCCGTACATGCCGCCGTAGTTGTTCTTTCCCTCCGGACCGGTGTAGTTCGGACCCCAGTAGCCGGGCAGCTTCTCGCCGGGCTTCTGGATGAGCACCACGTTGTGCGCCACGGACTGCCCGTAGTAGTACTTCAGGTTCCAGTCCGTCTGCGACGCACGCGAGCCGGTGTCGAGCGCGAGGAAGTCGTGCTTGTAGATCGTGAAGCTCCCCTCGTCGA
>CACXPT010000340.1 GCA_902769585.1 uncultured bacterium | reverse complement strand
CGCTTCTGGTCGCCCGCCCAGAGGAAGGTGGCGCGCTGCGCGCCGATGCCGCCGCCACGCGCATGGATGAGGAACCTGCTACCGTCCATCGCCGCCAGCCGCGCGTCGAGGTCGCGCTGGAGCTTCGCCGTGAAGAAGGTCGGGTAGGCATGGTGTACGGCCGCGCCCGCGAACACGGCCGGATTCTTCCAGTTGTACGTCACGCGCACGTTGCCGTAGAGCACGCCGTCGTCCGGCATCATCTCGCAGAAGTCCACCATCGCGCCGCGCACGCCGTTGTCAAGCAGCGGCTGCCACACGCTTTCCATGTACCAGTTCCAAGCGTCGGGGTTCGTGATGTCCAGCACCTGACGCGTGCCGACGCCGCTCACGTCCGGGTTGCCTGCATTGAGGGTCACGTCGGGAATGTCCTTCGCGTGCGCCGCGAGGACGTTCCCGGCGGCGTCCGAAACCTGCGCGTTCGCCAGGTATTCGCCCTTGAAGCCTGTCGCGTTCTTCGAGATGACGCTGCCCGCCGCCATGTAGACCATGTACTTCACGCCCTTGCCCGCAAGATACGTCTGCGCCTCGGCGAACGTGTCGCGCGCACTGGCGGAATAGACGTCCACGTCGCGCCCAAAGGCGATGACTGCGGACGGCAACGCGCCCAGGACGTCGTAGGCGTCGACGATCGTCTTGAGCCCCTGGCCGAGTGTCAGGTATCCGTTGAGCGTCTGGGCAAACGGACCCTCCATCTGGGAGAAGTCGGGGCGCTGGCGACAGATGACGGAGCCGAAGTGCCAAGCGTCGTGCGCGGCCGGCCGGCCCGTGAGCGCCATGTAGCGCGCCGGCACGTCGCGCATCCGGTCCGTCGCGATCACGTAGGCGTCGATGCTCGCCTTGTCGATCTCCATCGCCCATTCGCTGGCGCTCGTCGCGCCCATGTCCGCGACGATCGGCTCGTACGCGTTCACGAACACGCCGCCGCCGCGCGTCGTTGAAAAGAGCGGGACGGTCGTATAGGTGGTCGTGGAGTCATCGTACCCGTCGCTCGAGAAGAGCGAGATGCGCTGTCCGCGCTTGTTCAGGCGGTCGAGCCGCTCGCCGAGTCCGTACACCGCCTCTGCCTCCGCGAGGCTGCCCGCCAGCACGCTGCCGTTCGCCGACGGCGCAAGGTGCGTCACGCGCACCACCTCGCGTCCTGTGGACGAGAGGAACTTGACGGACGAGCCGTTGGCGGCGACCACGGCCCGCGTGCCGTCCGCCGCATCGAGCGTCCAGCCTTCGGACGTCTCGGTCGCCGTCAGCGTCTGGGACACGGAAGGCGCAGGTTCCCCCATCCACGCCGCGAGCGCCTGAGCCGCGCCGACATCCGGGAACGTGCCGTCCGCCGACGTGCGGATGCGCCACATGCCCGAGCCTTCGGACGTGAGGCGGCACGCCGCGCCGCTTGCCGCCGTGAAGTCGAACGCGTTTCCGCCGCCGGCCGCACCGCCGCCGATCATGATGATCACGCCCTTCCGGGGCCTTGCGATCTCAAGCGTCGCCGTGCCATCCGCCCCAGTCACGACCTGCACAATGCCCTGCGCGCCGACGACCGTCGGCTGGCCGACGATCGCTGCCGCCGAAAGAATCCGAAGCGCGTTGCCGGCCGTCGGCGTACCCGCGCCCGTCACGTCGATCGTGACGCCCGTCAGGTCCACCGCACCCGCCACTGCCAGTGGCTTCGTCGCGTCGACGACGCGCAGCGTCGCGCCGCTCGCGGCCTCCAAGCCCGCGACAGCCGTCGCGGCGCTCCACGCGAACGTGGCGCCGCTCGCGACCTTGAGCGACGTTTCGGACGAGATGCCGCCCGGAACCGACAGCGTGCCGCTTGCGATCTCCAGCTTACCGGGGCCGGCGACGGGATCTTCGAACGTCGCGGTGCCGCCGTTTGCGTCAATCGCGAGCGTCGCGCCTTCGTGAATGTACGCCGCGCGGTCAGAAGCCGCAGTGGTCGTCGCCACGCCCGACGCAGGGCCGTACGTCCAGCCGCTCGCCACGTGCAGCACGGGACGTCCGCCGCGCGCGGCAAGCGTCAGCGGCGCGTCCGCGCCGGTGGACGCGACCGTCTGCCACGTCGCGGGCAACGT
>CACXPT010000339.1 GCA_902769585.1 uncultured bacterium | reverse complement strand
ATGCGAAGGTTAACGCGAACGTCACTGGTCGAATCGACATAGCGGAGGGCGCGACTTTGACGCTCTATGGTGCCAGCAAGAACTTGAACGATTCGACGGTACATGGATCCGGCACGATTCAGTTTGTGCAAGAGGATGGACAGACCCGCCATTTCCGGTTAGGACAGACTGCGGACTTCTCCGATTTCACGGGCACTGTCGAATTTGTCGTCAAGAACGCCCAGTCCGCAGCGGATGGACTCGTCAATGCGTCTTGGAACAACCATCTTGAGGGAGCCACGCTTCTTATATCAGGTGCTCCCGCATCGCCCATTCGCGTGTTCGACATGGAACGCAATGTCGTCGTAGGCGCGTACCAGCAGACGAACGCGAATCTTCAGGTCCAGGTAAAGCAGAACCAGACGCTTACGTTCGGCGCAAAAGCCGGGGCGGTAAACATATTGAACGGGCCGATCATAAACAGCAGTATCAGGTTGGTTAAGAACGGCGCCACGAAACTGACGGTGGGGCCGGGCTTCTCTGTCCTCGACGGTTCTACACTCACCGTCAACGCCGGAACCTTCGAGTTGTCCGAGGGAGTGAACTATTCCGGGATTTCTTCCTTCACGACGATCGCCAATGGTGTAACGTTGGCGGGTGAGGGCGTGTTCGGCACCGTCGACCTCTCCGTGAACGACGTGGTCGTTCCTGATGCCGCGACGTTTACGGACAAGACCGCGACCTACCCGCTCCTCACGGCCACCTCGTTCACCGGCACGAGCGCAAACGCGAACGCGCTTCTCGCGACGCTCAACGCGAACGAGCGGAAGGGCAAGTGGAAGCTCGGCATCCTGCGGAATGGGAACGGCACCTCTGTCCTGTGCATTCGTTACTTCAAGGGCGGCTTCACGATCGTCATCCGCTAGTTGGAAGGTTCGACTTCATGAACATGGTACGGCGCTGCTTCACGGCATCCTGTCTCGCGGTAGTTTCCGCCGCGTGCCTGGGCGGCGCCTGTCCTGCCGACGCCGAATACCCGTGGGAACTGGACGTCAAGGGCGTCATCTCGAAGGAGACGAAGAAGCCTCCGCGCGCGTATCTCTGGCTACCGCCGTCGGCGAAGAAGATCGAGGCGGTCGTCTTAGGGATGCACAACATGCTGGAGGAGCCGATCTTCGCGCATCCTGCCTTCCGCAGCGAAATGTCGAAGGCGAGGATCGGCATTTGCTGGGTGACGCCGATGATTCCGCAGAAGTGGGACGAGCTGCCGGAAAGCGCGATTGCCGCGATCGAGTCCCTGATGCGCGATTTCGCCGCGTTGACCGGACATGCCGAACTCTCCTCGGCGCCGATTGTACCGTTTGGGCATTCCGCGATGGCTACGTACCCGTACCTCTTCGCGGCGGCGCGCCCGGAGCGGACGCGGCTCGCGGTCTCTATCAAAGGCGACTGGCCGTGTGCGGGGCGTCCATGCTGGGCTGCGGCGCAGCGCGCCGGACGGCTCGGCGTGCCCATGCTGCTCGTTACAGGCGAATACGAGGACGGCTACAACAGGCGCAATCTTTCCAAGGCGCTCAAGGCGGCCGTGCCGGAGGCGAAGTTCGACTGCTGGATCGACGTCGGAGGCGGGCACTTCGACTGGTCGGACGAGCTGTGCCGTGATCTGGGAAGATACATCGCGCGTCCAGACAGGAAGATCATCGACGCCTACGAGGCCCTGCCGCGCGGCAAGGGCAAGGTCACAGCGCTCGGGATCCGCACGAAGGACGGCGTGGTGAAGCAGAATCCGAAAGCGCACATGCAGATAATCTTCGAGACGAAAGAGATGGAATTCGAGATGGAACCGGTGTTTGAAGAAACGGTCCCGCCTGGCCGGCCTGAGACGTGGACCGGCCTCAAAGCCGGTTCCCCGAACCTTAAACCATCAAACCATCAAGCTATTCTAACCATCCAGAAGATACAGGGGCCGATCGAACATGTCGGCGGAAACAAGTGGCGCGTCAAGTACGGACGCTACGATCCGGCTGGCTACCGTGCGCGCGAGGCGACGTTCCAGATTGTCTATCCTGGCGATGGAGAATTCAAGCGCTGCGTCCAGCAAGGCCTCGTTCGCGTCCCTCCGCCTCGCTGCGCCGCCGCACGTACATTCGTGCATCCGGGCATCGACTGTTC
>CACXPT010000338.1 GCA_902769585.1 uncultured bacterium | reverse complement strand
CTGGCGAAGAAGTGGGGCATCTCGACGTACGCGGGCGGGACGGCGACGCCGACCGTGCGCGCCGTGGGCCGGACGGGCACGATCGAGGTTCCGTCCGACACGCAGGTGACGCTGGGCGGCTGCTATGCGGGCGCGATCGATGTGAAGGCGGGCGCGACGCTGACGATTTCAGAACCTCTGCCGCCCACGGCGGACGAACTGCCGTCATCTGGGCGCGTGGGCTGGTTCGATCCTGATGCGGAAGGCGCGCTCTACCAGCCGAACCGTTCGGGTGCGCGGGCCGAGGAGATTCAATCGGTGTTTCAACGCGGAAAGACGCTCACAGACATTGTCGACAACGACGTGTTTTTGTGGGCACCGGGTTCCCGTCGTCCGTTCCGCGTCCTTGGTGCGCGCGGCTGGGGCCCGGTGCGGGCGTGGATCGACTGCCAGGAGATCGATGTGAGCAGCATGGTCGTGGACACCGGAAACTGTTTGCGCCCGCGCCAGTATCCGGACACGAACCCGACGGGAAGTGACGGCGGAAGCAACATGACGATACCCTGCCGAACCGTGTTCATGGCGTCGGACTCCTTCCGCGGCGGCGGCTCGCCCGTGCTGGGGGGCGTTTCGGGAGGAAACGGAATTGCGGTTCGCGCCGCGCGCGGGAAACTACCGTACGCCGATTTGGGCGAGCGGTACGCACTCGCGTATAACGGGCGGCGAGACGCGCCTGAACGGCGTGCGCGTGGCGTCGCCCACGCAGACCGGCTTCACGGGCGCACCGGAGGTGTTCTCCTTCACAACCACGGCGGATCAGAGCATCGGATGCTTCGGGAACCTCTACAATACCCAGAAAGGTGTCAACTACGGCGAGGTGTTCGGCGAAATCCTGCTGTACAACCAGGTGCTGACCGGCGCCGACCGGTTGGCGGTGGAAGCCTACCTGATGGGCAAGTGGTGCGGCACGTTGCCGGAGGGCTACAGCGACCTGCGCGAGGCGACCGTAACCGGCGCGGGCACCGTGGTGGCTCCGGCTGAGAAGTTGCCGCGCCTCGACGCGGCTTTCGCGGGGACCGTGCGCGTGACGGGCGAGGCGGCCGTGTTCGACGTGGTGATTGATCCCGTCGCCGAGACGGTGACGGGCGCGCTCGTCGCGACGAACGCCACGCTGGAGCTGCCGGCGAGCGCCACGGTCAACGTCTCGTTCACGTCGAAACCCATTCATGGCGGCGCATGGACGCTCGTGGACGTGGGGACGATGACAACGGCGAACCTCGAATGGACGGTGAATGCGTCCGTCGCGGGCATGTCGGTCGTCAAGACCGTGTCGCCCGCGCGCGTCGCGATCGAGGTCCTTCCCGCCGGGACGATAATCCTTTTCAGGTAAAGCCTTCGATGAAGCTCGTCTCACGTCTCGCGTCTCTCGTCCGTCTCGTGTCTCTCCCCCTCGCTGTTGCGGCTCTCGCGCGGGTGAGTTGGGCCGGGATGCTTGACCAGCCGCGCGCCGAGTTCGCAAAGTACTACCGGCAGATCGTCGGCAAGGAGATGCCCGATGGGTTGGTGCGCCTTGCCATCGATCCGAAGGTATCGAAGTCGGGGAGGGATGCGTATCGGATTGTGACGACAGCAAGCAGACAACAGCAAGATGGTAGGGCGGGCAGCCCTCTGCCCGCCGTTACCATCACGGGTTCGAATGTGCGGAGCGTTTACTACGGCATCTACGACCTCCTGGAGCGGCGCGGCGGGTGCCGGTGGTTCTGGGACGGCGACGTGGTGCCGAAGAAGGGCGCGTTCGACCTCTCCGGACTCGACGTGAAGGAGGAGGCGCACTTCGAGTATCGCGGCCTTCGCTATTTCGCGCATCGCGGCCTCACACGTTTCCAGGCGGAGCACTGGGGCCTCGAAGACTGGAAGAAGGAAATCGACTGGATGCTGAAGCGGCGGCTGAACGTGTTCATGCTCCGCATCGGGCAAGACGACCTCTTCCAGCGGACTTTCCCCGAGACGTGCGCCTATCCAGATCCCGCCAAGCCCCTCCCTGGAACCGGTAAGGCACACGACGACCGCACGCTCTTCTGGAGTCTGCAGTACCGCGGCGAACTGCGCCGCAACCTCCAGCAGTACGCGTTCGACCGCGGGTTGATGGTGCCCGAGGATTTCGGCACGATGACGCACTGGTATTCGCGCACGCCGGAGGACTTCCTCGCGAAGAAGAAGCCGGAGTTCATCCCCCTCGCGAACAAGGGACCGAACTACCAGGTGCCGAACGCCCAGGTGTGGAACATCCGCGACGACAAGTGGGTGGACGAATACTGGAAGATGACGAAGACGGCCGTTGCGACATACGGCGCGGGCGCGCCCGCGCCGCGTCTCCTCCACACGATCGGATTGGGCGAGCGCATGTGCTACAAGGACAGGAAACGGAATTTCGACATGAAGATCCTCGCCCTGGACAAGTTCCTCGCCAAGGCGCATACGGATTATCCCAACGCAAAAGTTCTCCTCGCGGGATGGGACTTCTACAGCACGTGGAAGCCCGAAGAGGTCCAGGCGAGCACAACAGCGGCAACTGGTTCGGGAAATGGGGACTCGTCGGCAAGTTCCCGTACACCTACTCCATGTTCCTTGCCTACGAGAACGCCCTCGACATTCGCGCGAACTATCCGATCATCGAGGAGCGTCAGAAGATCGTGCAGAACGACCCGTTCTGCAAGGGTTTCATCCTCTGGCCCGAATCAAGCCACACGGACACGCTCGCCCTGCGGTACTTTACCGCCAACGCCTGGTCCACGACGCCCGTGCCGCACGGCGAGGTGCTGGATGAACTTTGCGCGAGCCGCTACGGCGAACACGCCGCGCTGATGAAGGCGGCGTGGAAAGCCGCCATTTCGGCGTCGTGCCTTCGGGCTTGGGGCGGCAACTACGGGAAGTTCATCGCGGGGCAGGGGTTTGACGCTAAACCCGCGCCGTCGACGATCCAGGCTTGGCGCGGGCCGGTGAAGGAGGCCGAGGCCGTGTTCGGGTTGCTGGCGCGCGTGCCGTGGGAGGATGAGTTCATCAAGCGCGATTCCATCGACATCGCGCGGACGGTCCTCGACCGGGTGATCGCGCTCCGCATGATGGAGCTCTGCCGCGACATCGCCGCGTGGCGGAAGGGGGGGACGACAGCAAGCGTACAACAACAAGATATTGTTGCACGGGCCGAGAAGATCGCGGCGCTGTGCGACAAGATGGCCGATCTGCTCGCGCTTCACACCGACTATTCCATTTGGGAATCGTATCAACGGCTTGATGCCGTGGAGAAGATCCAGAACCCCGATTTTTCCAAAACGCTCTTTGAGAACGCCTCGTGCCCCTACTGCCGCAGCCATCAATACGAGCTCGCACGGCACTGGTACGCCGCGCGGGCGCGGAAAATGGCGGAGCGTCTGGCGACGGCCGTCGCGGCGGGCGGCCGCAAGGCGAAATTCAGCGACAACGCCGAACAGGAGCGCCTTGCGCTCAAGGCGAAGCCGCTTGAATCCCTCAAGCCCACGCTCCCTCGCACGGAGGTGAACTTCCGCAAAGTGTTGCGGGAGGTACAAGAACTTTTGGATTGATGAAAACTGTAAAGGAAAGAAGCCAATGAACATCAAGAAGATGAACAAGGGACTCGACTTCCTGCGCGAGAAGTACGGCGCGAAGAAGGGCGAGATCACGCTGAAGGACGGCCACTGCTACGTGGGCGCCACGCCGCTCCTGCCGGGACGCATGGAGCGCAAGATCGTGGAGCTCAAGAAGATGACTGAGAACGGCACGCTCGAGGGCGTTTCCACGTTGCGATTCGCGAGTTTCGCGCCGGGAGGGTCGCGCTCCCGCGCGACCGTTGCGGACGCGCAGGAGCGCGTCCCTCCCAAAACGGCCGCCCAACTGCAAGCCATGCTCGCGAAGGAACTGGACCTCGCGGCGTATCTGGGCGCATCCGATGTGACGCGCGTGATGGCCGTTGCGAACGGGAGCGCGATCAATGTGCTCGCCAAGCTCGCGAATGACGTGAACGTGTCCGTGGAGGTGGGCGCGGGCTTGCCGAGGAGCGAGGCGGCGTACGACCGCCACGAGATCATCGCGAAGCGCGGCGTGGCGTGCGACCAGACGGTCGACACCCACACGCCGCACGCGTCGATCCGCGTGTCCGGCGCGAAGGGGATGGAGGAGTTCACGGACGTGGACACCGAGCTCTTCGGCCTCACCTATGAGGAGGTGTGGAACGTGCGCGCGGCGTTCGCGCTCCTGCAGGGACGCGCCTCCGCGAAGGTGTGGAAGGCCGCGTGGGCGAAGGCGACGAAGGCCGCCGCGCTCGCGTTCGCCGCGGACAAGGCGAAGGCCGCGAAGACGATCGCCGTCAAGAAGGGCCTCGACACGAACCGTGCCATCGCGGTTTCCGAAGTGAGGTAGTGTGGTTAAAGACAGGATTACAGGATTTTCAGGATTTACAAGATTGGAGAGCCGATTGAAAATCCTCATTTCAAGAAAATTTAGTAGTGGTGGGGACGGCTAAAAAAGTTTTGCCATTTTTTCTGAAATGATACTAATCCTGTTAATCCTGCTAATCCTGTAATCCTGTCAAAAAGAAAAGGAAGATTGTCAATGAAACCAGTGAAAATCGCGATGATGGGCATGACCCACGGTCATACCCGCAAGTACTACCAGACCCTGATCGAGAACAAGAAGCTCGACTGGGTGGCG
>CACXPT010000337.1 GCA_902769585.1 uncultured bacterium | reverse complement strand
TCATCACGAACACGGCGATGTACATCGGGCAGCGGACGACGTCGATAGAAGGGTCCACCATGACGCTGGACCTTCGCGTGGCCGACAACAACCTCACCGGCGGGAATCGCTACTGGGCGATATTCCCGGCCGCCACCGTCGTGACGCGCGTGGCGAATGCGATCAACACGGGCAACAGCGTCGCCTTCGGCAACGGCGGCACGTTCGACCTGGACGGCCACAACCAGTCTTTGAAGCTTTTTCACGGTCTGGCTGGATCGACGGTGACGAGCGCGCGCCCTGCCACGCTCACGCTGGCCTGCAGCGGCAACAACGAATCGTACAACCAAGGGAGTCCCTACGACAACACGAACCGCGTCAACCAGGCCGTGTTCACGGGATATGTGAGCTTGACGAAGAACGGCGGATTCCCGCACAATCTCGGCGCGACCAGCTCGTCCACGGGTACGCTGAAGGTGACGGCGGGCATCCTCACGCTGTCCGGCGCGTGGCCGAACTGCACGAACGTGGTCGTCTCGGGCGGCACGTTCGCGGTGAAGAACGCGAACGCCTTCGGCGACAATCTCCGCGCGCAGGGCGAGAAGCCGAAGGTCGTGTTCAACGTGGCCGCGAGCGGCGCGACGCTCAATCTGAATTATTCAGGGAGGATCGACTGCGCGGAGATCCGCGTGGGCGGCGAGAAGGTGTTCGGCACATTCGGCGCGGTCGGCAGCGGCGCGGAGAACGAGCGTAGCTGGATTACCGGCACGGGCTTCATCCGCGCCCTGCCAACCGGAACCGTCCTCATCTTCCGCTGAGCTGCCGAGGCTTGTCAACGAATGCGTAAATGTGATAAGATCGGCTTGATCGCGCTGGTGGCGGCAACATCGCTCGGCGGGAACGTGTCTTTTGCGGCGGCGAACGGCGCTGACGCGCCGCAGCTGAGCCTGCGGAACTGGCGCGCGCCCGTGCAGGGCTTCCGCGACTACGGCAAGTGGCATCTCGACACGCAGTTCGTCCACAAGATGGGCTCCGCCTACCTCCTCGCGGCGGCCGTGGGCACGCCGGTGAAGGACGCGTCGACGTCGTTCGACGTTCCGCGCGCGGGCACGTGGCACGCATGGGCGCGCACGAAGGACTGGGTGCCCGCGCATTCGCCAGGCAAGTTCGCGCTCGCGGTGAACGGACGCGAGTCGCCCGTCCTCGGCGCGTCCGGCAAGCCCGGCTGGCGCTGGGAACGCGCGGGCACGTACGACCTTGCGGCCGGCCCCTGCGAGGTGCGGCTCGTGGACAAGTCCGGCTGGTTCGGCCGATGCGACGCGGTGCTGTTCACGACGGACGCGGCGTACGTGCCGCCCGAGGCGGACGAGCCCCTCGCGCGCGAGCGGCGTCGGCTGCTCGGCCAACCCGAGACCGTGTCCGACGCCGGCGACTTCGACGTGGTCGTGGTGGGCGCGGGCACCACCGGCATGGGCGCGGCCATCGCGGCCGCGCGCGCCGGCGCGCGCACCGCGCTCGTCCAGGACCGTCCCGTGCTCGGCGGCAACGCGAGCATGGAGCTCGGCGTGGGCATCCACGGCGCCTCGCACGCGCACCCGAACGCCCGCGAGAGCGGCCTCATCGAGGAGGCGAAGCTCATCCGCGCGGGGCGGAAATGCCGCAACATGTCCGAGGCCTACCTCCTGCAGGCCCAGGGCGAGACCAACCTCACGCTGTTCCTGAACGAGCGCATGACGAAGGTGGAGCTGTCCGGACGCGGACACCTCTCGGCCGTCCTCGCGCAGAACACGCTCACCGGCGGCTGGACGCGCTGGCGCGCCGCGCAGTTCGTGGACTGCACCGGCGACGGCTGGCTCGGCTACTACGCGGGCGTGCCGTACCGCATGGGACGCGAGGGACAGGCCGCGTTCGGCGAGGAGGAGGCGCCCGAGCAACCCGACGCCACCACGATGAGCGGCGTCATCCTCGGCAACGGCACCTGGTGCTTCTCGCGGCGCGAGACGGACCACGAGGTCCCCTACGAAACGCCCGTCTGGGCGCGCGTGCTGCCCGACGGCTGGACGCGCCGCCTCAAGCCGGTCGCGCGCGGGCGCGGCGGCTTCACAGCCGCGTGGTGGATCGAGCACGCGGGCGACATCGACGACTTCGCCGACCCCGAGCGCGCGCGCGACGAGCTCGTGAAGATCTCCCTCGCCTATTGGGGCTGGGGCAAGAACACGTGGGAGCACCGTCACCTCCTGAAGAACCACGAGCTCACGTGGGTGCCGTTCCTCGACGCCCGCCGCGAGACGCTGCGTCTCGAAGGTGCCTACATCCTCACCGGCAACGACCAGAAGGCGGCGCGCGTGTTTCCCGACCGCATCTCCTACGGCGGCTGGCCGATGGACACGCACGACCCGCTCGGCATGATGAACCCGAACGGCAACGGCTACTGGAAGCACCATCCGCCGCTCCCGATCTACACGATCCCCTACCGCATCCTCTACAACCCCGACTTCGACAACCTCCTCTTCGCCGGACGCTGCGCCAGCGTCTCCCACATGGCGCTCGGCTCCGTGCGCGTGGAGGCGACGCTCGCCACGCTCGGGCAGGTCTGCGGCACGGCGGCGGCAATCTGCGCGCGCGAGGGACTGTCCCCGAAGGCGCTCGGCGACACGCGGATGCCGGCCTTCCAGCAACGTCTCCTGAAGGACGACCTCTACATCCCCGAACTCGCCAACGCCGACCCCGCCGACCTCGCGCGCCGCGCAACCGTCACGGCCTCCTCCGCGCAGGACCGCCTCACCTTCGTCGGCTCCTCGACCGTGCGCTGGCACGGCGTGGGACACAAGAACAAGTCGGTTCCCGGCCGGAAGGACCTTTTCTACGCCGAAGGCGCCGCGCCGCGCGCGGTCATCGACGGCGTGTCGCGCATCGTGGGCGACGCCGCCCACGCCTGGGTCTCGGACGCGCATGCGGACTTGCCCCAGACGCTCACGCTCGCCTGGCCCAAACCCGTCACGGCCCGTGAAGTGCGCCTCACGTTCGACACCGACCTAATGCCCACCCAGCCCGATCCGTCCCTGCCGAAGTGCCTCGTGAAGGACTACGACGTGGAGGTCCTCGCGGACGGGACGTGGACGAAGGTCGCGTCCGAAAACGGGAACTTCCTCCGCCAC
>CACXPT010000336.1 GCA_902769585.1 uncultured bacterium | reverse complement strand
CACCTCGACGCACGAGAAATACGCAACGCGCCACATCCGTGCGACAAAACCGGTACGTTCCTCCTCGCCGAAGTAGAATGCGCGGTTCGCGATCCGGCTCGCATCGTGACGCCCGGCGAGGGACGCACGATGCACCATTTCTTCGACAAGAGTCCAATCTCGCCGAGCGGACGCATCGTTGCGCTTCTTCGCATCCCGTACGAGGACCGGCGGGCGCAGCCCGGCGACGCGGCAGAGGTCGTGCTTGTCGATCTCGAGACGCGGAAGGAACGCACGGTCGCCAAGACGTGTGCATGGGAACATCAGATCGGCGCATGCGTCATGTGGGGACGGGACGATTCGGAACTCTACTTCAACGACATGCGCCCCGGCGAGTGGAAGCCGTTCCTTGTGCGGCTTGACCCCGCCACGGGTGCGCGGCGCACGTATCCCGGCGGCGCGTTCTGCATTTCGCCGGACGGGCGGCAGGCGGCTGGCTACAATCTCCTGACCGTGCGCCGCATGAACTTCTACGGCTACGGCGCGGCCGTGCCGGAGTCCGTCATGCCGACGAACGGACCCGAGCCGGAGGACGACGGCCTGTTTGTCATCGACCTCGAGACTGGCGAGCGGCGTCTGCTGAAGTCCATCGCCGCGTTCTGCCGCGAGACGATGGCGGCGGAGGCGCGGCGCGAGCTTGACGGCGCCGGAAGCTACGGATTCCAGGTGAAGTGGAGCCCGGACGGCGAATGGCTCCTGTTCGTCGTCGTGCAGGCACTCAACGACGCGCAGCCGGGGACGGGGAAGTCGCGCTGGCGGCGAATGGTGTTCAGCTGCCGGCGGGACGGAAGCGAACCGCACCTCGCGCTGCCCTGGAGGGAGTGGGCGCGCGGCGGACACCACCTGAATTTCCATCCCGACTCGCGCCGGGTCACGATGAACCTGATGGGCGACGACCGTCGCCTGCGCATCAAGGCGTTTGACGTCTTCGGGAATCCGCCGAAACTCTTCTGCGGGGATCGTCCCGGTTCCGGCCATCCCAGCGTGAGTCCGGACGGACACTATCTGGTGACGGACGCCTACCTTGGGGAGCGGGTGGCCTATCCCGACGGCACGGTTCCGATCCGCCTCATAGATCTCCAGACGCTCGAGGAGACCGAGATTGCGCGAGTCTGCACGGTCACCGACGAGGCTCACCGGAACGGCGAACGCGCGACGGAAAGACGATCGCGTTGAACGCGATGATCGGCGGTACTAGGCGCGTCGTGCTTCTGGATGTCTCCGCTTTCATTTTTAGCGGCCAAACGGAACCGCGTCCATGCCCAAAGAAAGGGAACGGCATGAAGGGTCTGTCTCCACAAGGTGCTGCATGCGAGGGATGCTAGTGAAATTATACCACACTCATCCTCGCGCCGGTAGGGCGGGCGCCCCGCGACCGCCGCAACCTTCCGCAAAACCAACGCACCCGCCGGTCCTTTCGTCGCGGATGCGTTCAGCCTCGTCACCGTGCATGACGGCATACTCAAGCAACGCGCCTGGCGCGCCGTAGCGCACGCGCTAAGGCGGCTCAAGTCGCTTGCTCGCCTCTATCGTGTTGCCTCTCTGCGGCATCGCCATAGCCTCTACTCCACCACTCCTACTCCACCAATGGGGTCAGACCCTCTGGGCTCACCTCGCCCGCCGCCTATTTGAGCAGAATCATCGTGCCGATGACCGGGCCGAAGTTGTAGGAGCCCGCGCCGCTCTTGAAGAGCGCCCACTTCGTCGAACCCGTGTAGGCGTCCGGGATGCGCAAGGTCGGCGTGCCGTTGACCGTCTGGGCCGTGAACGCCCTCACGGAACCGTGGCTCTTGTAGGTCTCGAGGTTCTCCGGGTCCGTGATCTCGAACTCGGCGCCGTCGGCGAACGTCAGCGCCTTTTCAAAAGTCGCGTGCTTGTTCGCGAACAGCTCCGCGCACGTGGCGCGCACCGCGTTCGTCACTGTGATGTCGCAGCCCGTCACCGAGCCCGCGCCCGTGAACGTGGAGAGGAAGGTCGGGCGGGTGGAGGCGAACTGCAGCGTTGCGCCCGACTCCACGCGGACGGCGGAGTTGGACGGCACGACGCCGGTCGTGTTGGCGCTCAACATCCCCGACTCCACCGCGATGCCGCCCGTAAGCGTGTTCGTGGCGTAGAGGTACAAAGTCTGCGCGCCGCGCTTGAGCCCGCATTCGTAGCGCGACAGGCGGTCGGGGCTTTCAAGATACGCCTTCGTGTCGTCCGAGTAGTCGCAGCCGCGCGAGGTGACGACGATGTGCGTCACCTTTTTCGCGTCATAATCGTACTCCGCGTATGCGCTCGCGCCCCAGCCCGTCGTGTCCTCGAACACAACGCGCGCGATGCCGTGGTAGTTGGACGAGACGAACCCGCTTGCCGTCGGGAGCGCCACGTTCTCCACGCCCTTGCCAGTAGGCGATTCGAAGTGCAGCTGCATGTGGCTGGCCGCGAATCCAGACGGTTGGCTGTTAGATGACCCGGAGGATTCCGACGTGTCGATGACAAGCCCCTTCCCCCAGATGACGCTATGGGTCGGCGCGCGCTTGAGGAACCTTGGTTCAGAAGCGTCCAGGCCGCACCACCCGTGTCCGAACAGGGGCATCAGCGTGCCGCCGTCGAAGTTCATGACCGCCACAAATCCGTCCGCGACAGTGTCGGTCTTGCCCAGTCTCGTAGCTCCCACCACGGCGCCGTCGTTCACGTTGAAGACATTGGTGGAAATCTGGCCGGCGCTGCCGAAGAGAAGATACTCCGTCTTCATGACCGTGCCCGTGCCGGAGATGGTGACGTCTGACGGGCCGCCAAAGTAACCCACGCGGAAACGCGAGGTCTGCCCGATGCGCGCGACCAGCGAGTCGTTCGTGCCGCCGCTCTGGTGGTACACGGCGAACCCGGCGCGTCCCGCAAGCATGACAAAGTTCCCCGAACGTCCCTGGTACAGCCCGCCCGTCTGCCGGAAGCTTCCGAAGCTGTTGGTCGCGGCGCCGATGTAGACCGCGTTGCTCACGCAGGCCTCGCCGCCCGACATCACCCAGTGCGAAACGCCTTTCGCACTCTCGCCGACATACGTGTCGCCCCGCACGCCGAGGATACCGCCCGTCTGGCGGATGATGCCCTTTTGCGCGCCGTTGCCCACGCGTATCCAGTTGAGAAGCGTATGCCCGCCGCCGATCAGCACCGTGCCCGCATCGTTCACGATGAAGCCGTTGCCGTACACGCGCGACGCCGTGCTCGTCATCGCCGTCAGGCCGCCGCCCCAGTGGTAGGTGTTGCGGGTGACGTTCACGTCGCCGTTCAGGAACAGGCTACCGACGCCGCCTCTGTAGTACGTCGTCCCCGACGTCGAAGTCGTCCCCGCAGTACCCGTGAGCGGCCCGTCCAGATGCAGGACGTTGCCCTTTGTCACTTCAATCGTCACCTCGCCGCCGCCCGAACCTGCGTGACTCAGCAGGTAGACAGGACCGGTAATGTGGTTGTGGTTCGCGGCCGTGCCGGAAAAGGCGTGGAGAGCCCGTCCTTGGAAGAACTTGAACGTCGAGGGGATTGCCTTGGTCGCCTGCCAGAGGAGGTAGTTGCTTGAGTTCGTCGAGACGAACGTCGTGTCGGCCGAGCAGTTCACGGCGGTCTGGAACGTGATGCATCCCTTGTTCGCCTCCACCGTACCGCCGCCGCCGTTCACGGTGCAGGCGTTGAGCATCCACTGGTCGCCCGACCGAGCGGAGTCGTTCCAGATGCGCCGGAGCGTGTGGCCGTTGAGGTTGAGCGTACCGCTGCTGACGCCGTTGATGCCCCAGCGGTAGTCGCACTCGATCGTCGCGTCGGCCGCCAAGTTGAGCGTCGAGAACATGTTGTCGTCGGACCCGGCACCGTCCGGCGGGTGGAAGCGAATCGCGCCCTTGTTGTCCACGCCGTCGCCCGATATCGTGATCACGTGCCCGGTGAAGCGGGCCTGGCTCTGGCTCGTCCCGTGCGGCGTCTTGAGGTAGAACGTGGCGCCGCTCTCCACGGTGACGGGCGTGCCGGTGCCCAACGCCTTGAGGTCGGTGATGGCGAGCGTGCCCGTCTCGATCACCACATCGCCGGAGAACGCCGTCGTGGCGGCGGTGAGCACCACCTCGCCCGCGCCGCGCTTCACGAGCCGCGCGTAGTTGCCGATGGCCGTGCCGACCGTGTAGGTCTCGCCGGCGTCGGCCGTCACCACGAAGTCGGTGCCGTCCGGCTCCGCGCTGCCGGCAAACGCCACAACGGCGGCCAGAATCGTGAGGCAAAATATGTGCTTTTTGTAGAGTAGAGACTGTAGAGTAGAGACCCACGCCTCGGCGTTGCCGCCGGTGCGACTTCCCCCTCATCAAACCGTACGTGCGGATTTCCCGCATACGGCTTTCCATTGAGTGCTTTTCCTGTTGCCATGGATTTCTACCTTTCTCTGGTTGTTTTGCGTATATTATACGATTTTTTTTCCTGTCAATTCCGGATTCTCCTCACGTCCGCCCACGCGAGGCGGTGGAGGCCGTAGTGCGTCATTTCGCCATAGTAGGTGTCAGCGAATTTCAGTCGGTAGTACCGCTGGCTCTTCCTGTTGAGAAAACGCGCCATGCGCTTCAGCACATAGTGGTTCACCTTTCGGAACGCCCGCGACGGATAGCCGACCGAGTAGAATCCGCCCCACCCCTTCAGCAGTTTGTTCACCCTTTCAACCACGACATCGACAGACAACAACACATTGCGCGAATGGGTGTGTTCGTGGGCTTCATGGCAGACGCGCTTGACGGACTTCGCGGACGGGCCGAAGTGCAGATACCTCTTGCCCGTCCCGAAAAGC
>CACXPT010000335.1 GCA_902769585.1 uncultured bacterium | reverse complement strand
GCCCTGCGACGAGGTGAACGTGCTCGCCACCGCACCGGCAGAGACGGCTCCGTGCACGGCACCCGCCGCGCCGCCCTCGCTCTGCATCTCCACCACCTCGGGGACCGCGCCCCAAATGTTCGGACGCTTCGCCGCCATGTACTCGTCGGCCTTCTCGCCCATCGGGGACGAGGGCGTAATGGGGTAGATGAACGCCACGTCGCTGCAGGCGTAGGCTACTCTTGCGACCGCCAAGTTGGCGTCGGTCATGGTCTTCATGTCTGTCTCGGTCTTTCTACCGCCCATGTCAAACGGGCAGTTTTCCGCAAAACGAGGGTATATTATATAAAAAACTGCCCTGACTTACAAGTGGGTTAGCGGCCGACGATGCGGATGGAGGAAATCTCGAAACCGTGCTCCTGGTCCAGCGTCTTCGGGCAGAGCCACTTGCCGTAGCAGAGACCGATGGTCTGGAGATTCCGCGCGTCGGGCGCGTCGCCCGGCTCGAGCGGCGGCAGGTTGCCCCAGTGCTTGAAGTAGCGCAGCTCGGAGAGCGGCACGCGGATGTCGCGCCATTCGGTTTCGAGCGGCACCTGGGTGCCCCACACCTTCCCGTTCGCGTGGATGAGCGTGATCTCCACGGCCTTCGTGTCGGGCCGCGTGGCGCGGGCGCGCACGACGAGTTCCTTCCCCGGTCCCGCATTCGGGAACTTCCGCGCAAGTGTCTTGCGCGAGACGCCAAGGCGCCAGCTGCGGCAGTCCGGCTTGCCGGCGAACTCGTTCGGCTTCGCCTCGAGGACGCAGGGTTTGCCGCCCGGAAGGAATTCCCAGTCGTCGGGCGTGGCGCAGTCCTGGTCGACCTCGAAGTCGAGCGCGCCGGGCTGGTCGGCGTCGGCCGGGAAGTTCGAGTAGATCATGTTCCTCCACTCCACCGTGCCGATGCCCGTGTACGCGCGGATCTTCGGGTTGCTCTTGTTGAAGCGGCAGGCGTTCACGAGCAGGCGTCCGCTGCGATGGTCGATGACGGTGATGTCGTCGAGCTTGAAGCCGTAGTTGTTGAAGTAGCGGCAGCCGTCGAGGTGCGTGTCCCAGCCGTCCACGAGGAAGCCGGTCTTGCCGGTGTCGGCGTAGCAGTCGCGCAGGATGGTGTCGCTCGCGCCGTCGATCCAGAAGTTCACGGAGTTGATCAGCATCTCCCGTTCGCCGCCCGGCTCGAGGGCGGGCAGAGGACCGCCCCACACGTGGCAACGCGTGAGGCGGTTCGAGCCGCCGCGCCCCATGCGGAAGCCGACCGTGTAGTCAACCACCACGCAGTCCGTGTAGTGGCTGTCGCCGCCTGTGGACCACACGGCCGCGTTGCCGGCGAGGCCAGGGATCACGCACTTGAAGTAGAGGTTGAACGCGATGAGCTCGTAGCCGCCGGCCTCGCCGTTCACGCGCAGGCCGCACGTCTTGCCGTTCATGAAGGAGATGTCGCGCAGCGAGTAGTGGCGGAACCCGTCGAGGGCCATGCACGAGGCGAGCCCGTTGCCGTCGATGCGCCCGCCGGTCACGAAGAAGTTGTAGTCGTGCAGCCTGTCGTCACCCTTCGGGAGCCCGCGAAATCCGATTGCGTTGTTGACCTTGAGCACATAGGGCATCTCGCGGACGGCCCGCAGGATGGCGCTCTTGTGCATGTCGAGCGAGCAGAGGTTCGTCACGACGAGGGGCGACGAAACCTTGTACAGGCCCTTCGGAACGAACAGCACGCCGGACGGCGTGGCGTCGATCGCGCGCTGGATGCGCGCCGTGTCGTCCGCCTCGCCCGGCAACGCCGGAAACTCGTCCAGCGCGTGGTCCCAACTTGTCGCCGCCGCAGCTGCAATCGGCAGCGCGCATGCCAATCCCAGTAGTCTCTTGTTCATTTCAGGTCCTTTCCTTGTTTTCAAAGCAGATCGCCGCCATGGTCACTTCAGCAAGTCGCCGACAGCCATGGAAATTGCCTCGGCGATACGTTCGTGCCCTAGCCGCGACGTAGTCGTCGATGAAGAGCCCGAGCTCGTTGGCGTACGCCTCGTCCGGCTGCACGTTCTTCGCGCCGAACGTCGCGAAACCGCGGTGGATGGGGGTGAGCAGCACGATGCGCGCTTTCGGGAAGCACTCCCTCAGGCACGACATCGCGACGTTGATGCGGCCGCGCAAGGTGCCGCCGTCGAGGGAATGCGTGCGTTTCTTGAGCGCCACCTCACGCCCGTTGCGGTTGGCCTTCTCCTCCGAAACAACATACCACTCGCCGAGCGGCACGTTGCCGTTGAAGTCGTTCGTGCCGGCGAATACGAGCGGCGTGAAACCATACCAGTCGCCGAGGAAACCCCAGTAGTTCTTTGCGCAGCCGATGTGGCGCTTGTCGGTGATGGAGTCGCCAAGGAACAGCACCTTCTTCGAGGGCCGCGCGAACTGGGCAAGCCAGGCGGCCGCCTCCTCCGGCCAGACGTCCGAGGCGCGTCCGAGGCGGCGGAGTCCGTAGCCATGTCCGCCGTTCGCGTAGATCCGCGCCGTCGAGCTCACGCCCGCGCGGCGGAGACGCTGGTCATAGGCGACCGCGGTCTCGACCTCGCAGAAGTCGTCCAGCGACTGCGCGATGAACGCGGGCGGCGTCTCGGTGTCGACGGGATACTCGGCGCGTATCTCCATGCCCTTCCATCTCTTCCACGGCGTGGCCGGATCAATGCGCGTGCGGATGTCCCACGGATATATCGGCATCTGGAAATCGGGACGGCACGAGAAGTCATCCGCGTCATCCACGCGCGCATAGAGGCGCTTGCGCCAGTTGGTCGCCGCGCGGATTGCGAGGTTCGCGCCGGCGGAGAAGCCGATCACGCCGATGCGGCCCGGATCGATCGCGTACTTCGCCGCGTCGCGGCGGAGGATGCCGATCGTGCGCTGGACGTCGCAGAGCGCGGCGTCGCGCTGGTTGGGGGCACGATACAGCAGCACGGCGGCGGAGAAGCCGATCGAGTTGAGCCAGCCGGCGATCTCGGTGCCCTCCTTGTTCCAACCTAGCTGTGAATAGCCGCCACCGGGAAGGATCACCACCACCGGCTTCGTGCCCGCTCCAGCGGCGGGAAAGAACGTGAAGAACGGGTCGTTGATATCCGTGACGACAAGGTTCCGCTGCCAGAGCTCGTGCTCGAGGTTCTTGATCGGACGATCGTTGACCCTAAGAGGCACCTTGCCGTCTGGCCAGAGCTTAGTGTCCGCGGACGGATCGTGTTTCCAGAGCTCGGCGATAAGCGCCTGGCGCGCCTCGACCGTATCGGTGGCCGCACAGTAGCGAACAGGATATCCGCGTGCCTTTGCAACATCTTCAGGCGTCTGGGCACAGAGCGACGACGACAACACGGCCAACAGGCCGCAGAGCGCGAGTTGCGAGTTTTTCATTTCAAGTTCCTCATATTGTTAGGTTGCATTGATGGCTAATTCTCATGACATGGCGCGAAGGTGACGCGCCAGGTGGTCTTCTCCACGTTGAAGCGGTACTGCGGCAGCGGAATCGGTCCGCAGTTGTTGCAGCCGAGGCCCGTCTGGCGGCAGTCGATCGAGAGGCACACCTCCGCGCGCGGCACGAGCGGGTTGTCGCGGCGCGGGTCGCCGGGACGGTGGCGCGCCTGGTCGAGGTCGTCGCGCGTGAAGTGGAGCGCCTGCAGGAAGAACGGCGCGTCGCACGTGATCTTCACGCCGCGTCCGTTCG
>CACXPT010000334.1 GCA_902769585.1 uncultured bacterium | reverse complement strand
CACCTCCTCGCCGGGACCATCAAGGACATCGTGCCGCGCTACCAGACGATGCGCGGCAAGTACGTGGAGCGCCGCTTCGGGTGGGACACGCACGGCCTCCCCATCGAGGCCCTCGCGCAGGAGGCGCTCGGCATCGCGGGCGCGCCCGAGATCAAGAAGATCGGCGTGGACAAGTTCAATGAGCAGTGCCGCTCGATGGTGCTGAAGTACGTCAGCGAGTGGCGCAAGACCGTCACGCGCATGGGCCGCTGGGTCGATTTCGACAACGACTACAAGACCATGAACCCAGACTTCATGGAGACGATCTGGTGGGTGTTCAAGCAGCTCTGGGACCAGGGCCGCGTCTACCGCAGCCACCGCATCATGCCATACTCGTGGAAGCTCTCCACGCCGCTTTCCAACTTTGAGGCCGGCAGCAATTACAAGGACGTGCAGGATCCGACTGTGACAGTCCGCGTTCGCGTCCTGTCCCAGTCAGTGCTTAGTGCGGAGTGCTTAGTGCCTAGTGCCACCATCTACCTGCTGATTTGGACAACCACGCCATGGACGCTTCCCGAGAACCTGGCGATATGTGCCGGCGCGTCGATCGACTACGTGGCCGTACGCGACCTCACCGACGATGCCCGGCCGATCTACATCATGGCGAAGGCGCGCCTGCCACATATCTTCAAGAAGCCCGAACAGTACGAGACCGTCGCGGAGTTCAAGGGCGACAAGCTGAAGGGGGCCACCTACGAGCCGATGTTCCCGTACTTCTCGGATCAGAAGGCTCTAGGCGCGTTCCAGGTGCTGAACGACGACTACGTGACGACGGATGACGGCGTGGGTCTCGTCCACATCGCCCCCGCCTACGGCGAGGACGACTTCCGCGTGTGCAAGGAGGCGGGCATCACCGCGTTCGCCGACCCGCTCGATGACGCATGCGCGTTCACGGACGCCGTGCCGGAGTACAAGGGCCGCTTCTGCAAGGACTGCGACAAGGACATCATCAGGCGCCTGAAGGCCGAGGGCAAGCTCGTGCACCAGGCGACGATCGTCCACTCCTACCCGTTCTGCGACCGCACCGACACCCCGCTCATCTACCGCGCGATCGACGCGTGGTACGTGCGCGTGGAGGATCTCCACGAGCGCCTCGCGAAGAACAACGCCACCGTGCACTGGACGCCCGACTACGTGGGCGAGAAGCGCTTCGGCAACTGGCTGGAGGAGGCGCGCGACTGGAACATCTCGCGCAACCGCTTCTGGGGCAGCTGCATTCCCGTGTGGATCAACGACGACGATCCGTCCGACATGATCTGCGTCGGCTCCGTGGCCGAGCTCGAGGCGCTCTCCGGCGAGAAGGTTACCGACCTCCACAAGCACTTCATCGACAAGATCGTGATCAAGAAGGACGGCAAGACCTACCACCGCACGCCCGAGGTGCTCGACTGCTGGTTCGAGAGCGGCTCCATGCCCTACGCCCAGCAGCATTACATGGGCGAAGATGTGCCTAGTACGGAAAACGTGCTTGGTGCTTCGTGCTTAGTGCCTAGTGCGGAGCTGAAGCACGAGGATCTGAGCGAGAGCAACGCACCAAGCACCAAGCACCAAGCACCAAGCACTAAAGTCGCAGACTTTTTCCCGGCCGATTTCATCGCCGAGGGCCTTGACCAGACGCGCGGGTGGTTCTACACGCTCATGGTGCTGGGCACGTGCCTCTTCGACAAGTCGCCGTACCGCAACGTGATCGTGAACGGCCTCGTGCTCGCCGAAGACGGCAAGAAGATGTCGAAGCGCCTCAAGAACTACCCCGACCCCACGAAGATGCTCGACACCTACGGGGCCGACGCGATCCGCCTCTACATGATCTACTCGCCCGTCGTGCGCGCCGAGAACCTGAAGTTCTCCGAGAACGGCGTCAAGCAGCTCATGCGCGACCTGCTCATCCCGTGGTGGAACGCCTATTCCTTCTTCGTCACCTACGCGAACGTGGATGGATTCAACGACGCGGAGGTGCGCTTCCCCGAGAGCGACAACGTGCTCGACCGCTGGATTGTTTCCTCGATGGAAACGCTGATCGCCGACGTGACGGCGGCGATGGACGCCTATGACCTGCAGCGCTCGGTGCGTCCGTTCGTGAAGTTCATCGAAGACCTCACGAACTGGTACATCCGCCGCTCGCGCCGCCGCTTCTGGAAGTCGCAGAACGACGGCGACAAGCTCTGCGCCTACCGCACGCTCCGCTACGTGCT
>CACXPT010000333.1 GCA_902769585.1 uncultured bacterium | reverse complement strand
ACGACCGAGGCTCCCGACTTCACGCCTGCGGCGATCGACTTCTCGCTCACCTGGCCGGCCGGCCTGACCGCCGTGTCGTACCAGATCGGCGAGGGCGAGGCGGTTGCGATCAGCGGCACCTCTCCGTTCGCGGTTCCCGGCCTTGTGGCTGGCGACGTCGTGAAGTTCATCGTCGCGAACGCCGACGGCGCGCAGAAGACGCTCACCGGCACGGCTGGCACGGACGAGGGTCTTGACGCGACCGGCACGACCTTCGGCTGGCCCGAGTACCTCGGCGAGGCTGTTGCGGGTGCGTACACGATCGATGATTTCGCCGACCTCGACATGCTCCGCAAGGGCGTTGCCGCTGGCCTCACGACCGCTAACGAAACCTTCAAGCAGACGGCTGACATCGACATGACGAGCGCTGGCGCGTTCGCGGGTATCGGTGCGTATGCCAAGGTTCCTACGGCTGGGACGCCGTTCCTCGGTACTTATGACGGCCAGAACTACATGATTGCCAATGTCCAGCGTGCGGGTACCGACACTCAGGGTATCTTCAACCAGGTTGGTCCTTCCGGCGTGATTGAGAACCTCGTCGTCTCCAACATGTATTGGGATTCTGAGGTTTCTGACGAGTATGGTCTCGCCATCGTCGGTAACGCCGGCGGCGGCGCGACGCTCCGCAACCTCACCGCTGCGGGAACGTTCGCTTCTGCCTCGAAGCCCAGCACCCACAACATCGCCGGTATCGTGGTGCGCCTCTCGCCTGGTGCTGCGGCTGGTGAGGCCACGACCATCGATTCCTGCACGAACAACGCCACGATCTACGGTGGCTACACGAAGCTCGGTGGCATCAACGCCATCGTCCAGAACCAGACTGGTTTCGTCAATGGTAAGGTCGTGTTCGTGAACTGCGCGAACAACGGAACGCTCGTCTGCAAGCGCACGGCCACAGATGTTACCGGTAACGCTGGCATCGTCGGCTACATCTCCGGCACCAATGTCGAGCTGACCGGCTGCTACGGCAATGGCGTAATCACCAACGCGGATGGCGCCAACACCGACAAGGATGGTGCGCTCGTTGGTTGGACGTATGGCGGTACCATTTTGGACAATGGTGGCAACTCTGCTCCGGCTGACAAGAAGATGATCGGCACCTGGGGTAGCGCGACCGAGACGGGCTTCCTGTACGCGACGGTTGACAACGGCGTGGCCACCACGGTGACGACGCTCGCGAAGGACACCGAGTACCTGCGGCGCTTGGCTACACGCTCGACGGCACCGGCATCACGGCGGCCGAGGGCCTTACGCTGACCGACGCGACGGAGAGCGGCGTGACGACCTACACGGCGGCTGCGCAGGGCGGCGACGACTACGTGGTCGAGATCGAAGGCTCCGACGTGGTCATCACGCCGCAGGCCGGGGATCTTGAGGCCCTCGCCGAGGCTGGCGTCGACACGAACAGCGTCGCGGCGGTCAACGCGGCTCTCGCGACGACGATCGAGGGCACCTCGATTCCTGCTTGGCAGGCGCTGTTCCTCGGCGTTGCGCCGACGACGAACGGCCTGGAGACGGTCGCGATCAAGTCGATCTCGATTGCGGCTGATGGCACGGTGACGGTTGAGATGGCCGATGGCGTGACCCTGAAGACGGGCCGCGGCGTGGACATCAAGCTGAAGCTGATGGGCTCCACCGATCTCACCAGCTGGACGCAGATCGGTTCGGACATCACGAACACCAAGGTGATTCCGGCCATCACGCCCGGCTCTGGCGAGACCAAGAAGTTCTACAAGGTTGTTGTGGACTTCGAGGGTTCGTCGCTCTAATGGCCTGAGGACAGAGCCAAAGGCGCAAGCCAATGGCACGCACGAGGGGCGCGGCAGCAATGCCGCGCCCTTTGTTCGTTGGGGTTGGTGGCTCACTGGGAGAACGCGCATCCTGCGCGTTCCATGGACTGTCCATGTGCAGTCCATGCAACTGGCGAGACGCCCGTTGTCCCAGTATGCCGCCGCCTGGAAGGCGGCTGTCCCAGTTAGTGCTTGAGCGCGAAGCCTGACTGGGAACGCCGCCATCTTGGCGGCGCATGGGAGGGTCGGAATGTTGCCAATGTGGAAGTGTTGCCAGTTGCCAGTGTTGCCAATGGCCAATTGGGGCTGGCTGGCCAGTGGCCGCACTCTTCCGCCGCGGGGCGCGGCGGAAACGTTTGCGGCGCGCCCCGCGCCGCGTCTTGGCGGCAATCGATTCCCGCTTGACTTTTCAAACGTAAACGTATAGACTTACGTTGAACTTTTGACTGGAAGAAAGGATTCTGCATGAGCATCACGTTGTCAATTCCGCCTGCGGTGGTGCAGGAAGCGCGGGCATACGCGCTTGCAAACGGCACGACCATGAGCCGCATGATACGCGAGTATTTCACGAATCTGGTGGCGCCCAGGAAGGAAGAGGGTAAGGCAGGTGCCTGCCGGTTTCTTGAGCTTGCGGAAAGTGCGGACGTGCGATTGCCGAAAGGCTGGCGTTTCAACCGCGCCGAGTGCTACGAAAGGGGGAGTGCGGAATGACCTTTGTCGACTCGAATGTGTTCGTCTACGCGCTCGACAGGAATGCCACGCCCAAGCAGAAGAAGGCGAGGCGCATCGTCGCGGATGCGTTTGCCGCGCATGCGACGTACCGGATATCCCCCCAGGTGCTCGCGGAATTCTCCAGCGTGGCCATACGCAAGTTGGGAATAGGCACGCCTTTGCTTTTGTCGCTCCTTGCGGAGATGGGCAAGATTTCGCATGTCGCCATTGACAATGCACTTGTCTCGCGAGCGGTCGAAATACAGGGGATCTACGGCATCCAGTATTACGACGCGCAGATCGTCGCCGCCGCTGAGCGGCTCGGCTGCGACAGCATCTTGACTGAAGACCTGAACGACGGGCAGCTGTACTGCGGCATCATGGCCGTCAATCCTTTCGCTGGTGGCTAGTGGTTAGTGCGGGGAGGGTCGCGCTCCTGCGCGACCGTAGTGCGCGGAATATGAATGTTGCCAATGTGGAAGTGTTGCCAGTTGCCAATGTTGCCAATGTCCAAGCGCGCAAGCATTTGGCTAGCCATGTCTTGGGTGTCCTGGGTGTCTTGGGTGTCTTGGTCCGCCCGCTGGAAAATGAAATTCCTTGCGGGCGGCCCGCCAACTGGAAGCGGCTGGAAATGAATGGCAACTTGCCGGTGGCCGGGGTAGGCGCCTGGCTACTTCGCGGGATCAGAGCCTTGGCCAAGACACCCAGGACACCCAAGACACCCAGGACGGTACCAGAGAAGTGCGGAGCGTCGAGGATTGGCGAGCGGCCCATCCTTTCGCGCACCAAGCACTAGGCACTAAGCACCAAGCACTAGGCACTAAAAAAATTCACTTCCCCCCCTTGCGCGCGGTCCGCGGATTTGCTATCCTTGCGGCGTCAGCAGACGGGCCGGGCTCTCGCAAGGAGCGCGACGATCTCGTGCTGCTTGTGGGA
>CACXPT010000332.1 GCA_902769585.1 uncultured bacterium | reverse complement strand
CAAGAAGTCGAAGAAGTTCACGTACAAGACCACGGAGCACACGCTCGAGTTCTACGCGGCCATCCGCGAGGGACGCGAGGCGAACACGGGCTTCGGCTATTCCGTGCCCCTCGCGGAGACGCTGCTTCTCGGCAACGTGGCCGCGCGCGCCGGGAAGAAGAAGCTCCTGTGGGACGGCAAGCGGATCACGAACGACGAGGCGGCGAACGCCTTCCTCAAGACCTCCTACCGTCCCGGCTGGGAACTGGCGTAGCGAACTTTTCGCCGCGTGGGCATTGACCGGCACCGACGGATTTGCTAAACTACTCTCCGCTTTCGACGGAGAGGTGGCAGAGCCTGGTTGAATGCACATGACTCGAAATCATGCATACCGCAAGGTATCGGGGGTTCGAATCCCTCCCTCTCCGCCATGAGCGGGCGTAATTCAATGGCAGAATAGGAGCTTCCCATGCTTCTTACGAGGGTTCGATTCCCTTCGCCCGCTCCATTTTTTTGCCCATAAACCACACTTGCCCTCTCGGCTTTCGTGTGGTACAATTCATGCCGCTCCGCGAGTGCGGGGTTGACGTATTCAAACAACGAAAGGAAAAATAGTCAGATGAACATTTCTCGCAGGTCGTTCCTCGGCGCCGCCGGTGCCGCAGGTGCCGCAATCGCGTTGCCCGGTTGCTGCTGTTGCAGTTGCTGTGGCGGCAAGGCGCAGGTTGCCTTGCAGCTTTACTCCATCCGCACGTACATCGGCGGCAAGAAGGACAAATCGGGCAAGGAGCTCGTGAAGGGCAAGGGTCTCGCGCAGGCGCTCAAGGACGTGGCCGCCATCGGCTACAAGGGCGTCGAGTTCGCGGGCTACTACGGCCACAAGCCCGAGGAGCTCAAGGCGATGCTGGCGGACGCTGGTCTCGTCGTGTGCGGCACGCATGTGGCGAACAACATGTACGGCTTCGACACGAAGGCCGGCACGTTCAATCCCGACGTGCTCAAGAAGACGTGCGAGTTCGAGCTTGCCTATGGCAACAGCCTCATCATCTGCCCCGGCGGCGGCAACATCCCGCCCGGCGCCACCTGGTCCACCGGCCGCGGCGGCGAGCCGTGCAAGCCCTCGCAGGCGATCGACGACTTCACGAAGATGCTCGTCGAGCTCTACAACAAGGCCGCCGAGGTCGCCAAGAAGGAAGGCTGCAAGATCGGCCTCCACAACCACACGTGGGAACACGGCGTCAAGATGCTGAACGGCATGGGCAAGGGCGTCAAGAAGTTCGACGCCATCCTCGGCAAGCCGGGCTGCGACGAGAACGGCAAGCTGTGCGCGACGCCGGTGCCGTGGGACGAACTCTTCCCCGTCACCGACGCCGACGGCGTGAAGTGGTACGTGGTCGAGTGCGAGCGTCACGAGGACACCTTTGACGCCATCAAGCCGTCGTTCGACTTCCTGAAGTCGAAGGGGCGCGCCTAGTCCGGCATGGACAAGCTGTATCCGCTGACCTTCCGGCAGAACCTCCACACGGCGCTGTGGGGAGTGGAGTCCTGGGAGATATCCGGGCACCACTCCTCACCGTCGGTGGTGGCGGAAGGTCCGCTTTCCGGGCGTACGCTCGAGGAACTGGCTGCGGGATTCGGTCGAGAGCTTGTCGGCGCGAAGGCGCCGGAAGCGGACTGGTTCCCGTTGCTGTTCAAGGTCATCGACGCGCGCAGGCGGCTGAGCGTGCAGGTGCATCCGAACGAGACGACGAGCCGCGTTACGGGCGGCGAGCCGAAGACGGAGATGTGGCACGTGCTCGGCGGGCATGGTCCGATATTCGCAGGGCTCAAGAAGGGGACTACGCCGGCCGACGTGGAGGAAGACGTGCGGACGGGCCGCTTCGAGGACACGCTCGTGTGCCATCCCGCCGTGCCTGGCCAGACGCTCTTCATACCTGGCGGGCTTGTGCACGCCATCGGCGAGGACGTGATGGTGTACGAGGTGCAGCAGAGTTCGAACACGACATACCGCCTCTACGACTGGGGACGCGTGGGTGCGGACGGCAAGCCGCGTCCGCTACATGTGGTGCAGTCGCTGCAGTCCATCGACTTCACGCTGCCCGAGCCGGAGCCTCGTGTGGAGGTCGAGTGCCCGTTCTTCAAGTTTCGTCCCGTCGAGAGCGACGGGACACTGAACGTGCCGGCGAATCCGGACACGTTCACGGCGCTCTTTCTGGTGGACGAGCGCAAGAGCATCCTTGTGCCAGCGAACTGCGAGGCGCAAGTGGCGTGCAAGGGGAAGGTTTTGGTGACGACTTTGTGAAGGGTGAAAGGTGAAGGGTGAAAGGTGAAGGGTGAAAGGTGAAGGGTGAAAGATGAAAGGTGAATATTCTATAGGACTGGATATTGGCGGGACGAAGTGCGCGCTGTGCGTTGGCGAGGTGACCGACGACGCGGTGAAGATCGTCCATCGCGAGGAGTTTCCTACCGCCGGGAAGACCTGGCAGGAGGTGCTGGGCATCTACGCCGAGAAAATTGAAGCGTTGCCCCAGGCGATCTCAACCTCTCAACCTCTCAACCTCTCAACCACCAGAATTGGGATTTCATGCGGCGGGCCGCTCGACAGCCGTGCGGGACTCATCCAGTCGCCGCCGAACCTGCCTGGCTGGGACGACGTGCCTATCGTGAAGTATTTCGCCGACAGGTTCCACGTGCCGGTGCGCGTGCAGAACGACGCGAACGCGTGCGCGCTCGCGGAGTGGAAGTTCGGCGCGGGCGGCCGTTGCCGCAACATGGTGTTCATGACGTTCGGAACCGGCCTGGGCGCGGGAATCGTGGTCGAGGGACGCCTATACTCCGGTACGAACGACAACGCCGGCGAGATCGGGCACATCCGACTCGCGCCGCAGGGGCCGAAGGGCTATAACAAGGACGGCAGCGCGGAGGGGTTCTGCTCCGGTGCGGGCATCGCGCGCCTCGCCGGCATCAGGTCGCGCGAGTGGGAGATGGAGTTCGACGGCAGCGAGTCTGCGGCGCGAGCGCGTGCCGGCGAGCTGACCACTAAGGACATCTTTGGCTACGTGCGCGCGGGCGATCCGTTCTGCACGCGCGTCTTCAGGGAGAGCGCGGCGAAGCTCGCCACGATCCTCGCATACACGATCGACATCCTCAACCCGGAGGTGATCGTGCTAGGGGGCGTTTTCATGCGCAACGCGGACCTCTTCATGGCGGAGATTGAGCCGATCCTTGCGCGAGAGGCGTTGCCGGGTGCGCTGAAGGTGTGCCGCATAGTGCCAGCGGGCCTAAGCGAGAACGTGGGCGACTACGCGGCGCTCGCAGTCGCGAACATGGACGCCTGACGCCCGCAAAAAATCGCGGATACCCCCCTTACGCCCGGCAAAAATCTTTGATATAATATCCATTCCTTCGCCCAAAGACGGGGAAGGCACGGCAGAAAACCGTGATCATCAACAAACCTAAAAACTAAAAAAATGGCTATTCGCAAACCAACCGCGCCA
>CACXPT010000331.1 GCA_902769585.1 uncultured bacterium | reverse complement strand
CGATCGCGCCATCGCCTTCTCCGCACCCGTAATCGCCCGCTTCACCGCGACCGGCACGCGCGGCTGCCCGAAGTCCGCCGCGATGCGCCGCTGCTCGGATTCGGGGAAGATGGACAGCGGATAGGTGTTTGTAGTTGAAAAGTTGAAAGGTTCCGCCTTCGCTGAAGCTATGGCGGACAAGTGAGAAGTTGAATGGCTGCAGCCGTTAGTCGTTAGTCGGCAGCCGTTAGTGACTACGCCCTCGGCCAAGGAAACCTGCTTCGCGGTCAGCTTGACCGGCCAGCCAGCAACGACGTTCCCCGCGTGGTTCGTGTAGCCGCCCTCAGCAAACGCGGAAAACGCGTACAGAAAAATAATTGTCGAAACTATCGATCTTCCCATCATCTCCACTGTCCTTTAGTCCACCTTGGCCCTGATTATCTCCGGCAACCTGAAGGCGCACCACTGAGGCAGGGTCAAGACGCCGTTTTCGTATCCTACGTTGCCATTCACCAACTTGACACCCCAGCGGATTTCCGGGTAGCTGTCGGATTCGATCATCGTTCGAAGACTCTTGGCGCGGTTGTTCTCGGCCTTCACCTCTATCGGAACAAGGCAATCCGCAGACCGCGCGAAGAAATCCATTTCAAGCGTCGAGTTCTCGCGCTTGTAATATGCGAGCGGCACGCCCGCCTTGACGAGCGCCTCGCCGACGATGTGTTCGAAAAGGCCTCCCTTCCAAGTGCCGAGATTCCGGCGAATCCGCACGTCTTCCTGCACCTCTTTCTCAAGCATGGACAAAAGCAGCCCGGAATCGCACAGATAGAGCTTGAACGCGTCGTTGTCGAGGTGCGCGCCAATCGGCAGTTCCGGCACGTCCATGCGCCGGCACTTTGCAACTACGCCGGCATCCTCAAGCCACTCAACGCAGCCCCAGTAGTCCTTGCGCGTCGCGCCCTTCGAAACCGTCGCCCACTGGAACTTGCGGTTCTCCTTGGCAAGATGCGCCGGTATGGAATCGAACACGGCCTGAATGCGGACGGGATCCAGCCCCTCGGCATACTTGCGAATGTCCGCGCGGTAATCGTTGAGTATGCGTCGCTGCGTCTGCGGAACGTCCTCGAACGTGCCTTTCGTGAAGTACGTCTCAAGGACATCCGGCATTCCGCCAGTCACGCAATAGTCAAGAAACAACCTGTCCATCGTGTTCTTGACTGCCGCGCCGAACGGACGGCATGCAAACGCCGGCTGCAGCAGATCGGCAATCTGTCCGTCGCCGTAACCGCACCCCCACAGGAATTCCTCGAAGTCCAGCGAACGCATGGTCTCCGTTTCCTGATAGCCGACGCTGTAGCTCTTTACGCGCTTGACCTGTATGCCCAGCAGCGAACCGCTGCATATCACGTCAAAGCGTCCGTCCTGCGCAAAGAACTTGAGAGCCGTCGCGATTTCGGGGAACTCCTGGAGCTCGTCGAAGAACAGCAAAGTGTTCCCCGGAGTGAAATGCAGACCGGGGTCTATGGCGGAAATGTTCCTGACAATGTTGTCAACTGAAAATCCATCGCGAACGATTTCCTTGAATTCCGGTCGCTCGACAAAGTTGATTTCGATGTACGACTCGTAGCCCGTCTCCGCAAAGTGCCGTACGGTCTCTGTCTTGCCAACCTGCCGCGCACCATTTATCATAAGCGGCAAGCTATTCTCCCGCGCCTTCCAATCTTTAAGGAAGGCGTCAAACTTGCGACGCAGATATAAAATCGGCTTTTTAGGCTTCATGTTCGCACATTTTACCATAAAAGGATGCCGGAAAGCAACGAAATTCGGTTTTTATGAGCGAACTTTGCATTATCTCCGCCACTTTTATGAGCGAACTTTCCACCTTGTCAGCCACTTTTATGAGCGAAACAGCTTAAACGCTCATAAAGCCGGGTCCGTTTCCGCCGAACCTGGAGAACTGGGCCGCCGAACATGTTGATGATGGCGTTGCGGAAAGCGGTGCGGATCTCGTTGTTCAGATCCTTCTGGGTCTGGTTGCGGAACTTGCCGACCTTGTTGAAAGGTTGAAAGGTTGAAAAGTTGAAGGGTTGAAGGGTTGGCTAGGCGGCCGGGGCGTCGAAGTGGAGGTTGTAGGAGGCGTTGACGGTCGCTTCGAGGCGGAATTGCTCCGGGATGGCCGACAGCTGCGCGTCGGTGTTGTTGTTGCCGGCGGCGTTGACCGCCCCCTCGTCGAACGTCGACCAGTCCTGGTCGGCGAGGGTGGAGAGGTTGCCGGCGGGGATGGTGATGTCGAGGGTGGTTTCTTCGTAGCTGGCGGTGTCGTCCAGTTTCGTTTGGCCCTGGGCGGTGAAGAGGAAGCCGATGCCTTCGGTGATGGTCACCGAAGCCTTGATCGAGCCGTCCTCCGCCTTGCCGAGCGTCCAGGTCAGGGGTTTTTGGAAGGGGTTTGGGGCTTCCTTGCGTCCGCCCGTGAGATTGTATTCATGCCCGGCCTTTTGCAGGGTGGAAATGAACCCGTTCTTGACCATGCTCGGAGCGTATTGCGTGACGATCGACATCAGAAGGCCCGTCTGCTTCTTCACGTTGGCCGAGGCGGCCTTGTAGGTGGCCTTGTCGTCGCCCGTGATGAATTGGACGAGCTGGTCGCGCGCGGTTTCGTAGTTCGTGGTCGAGACCTTGCCGCCTCCCGGCAGGTTGACGGTCATTCCGCCGGCCACCACGTCGCGGTTGAAGAAGTCCTCGGTGCGGTTGCCGCCTCCGTCTTTCTTGACGAGGTGCTTGTTGACGAGGAACGCGAAGGTGTTGACGAGGTCCTTGCGGGTCTCTTCCTGCAGTTTGGCGTTGAAGCGGCCGAGTTTCTCCATGACGGGGGCGTTTTCCTGGGCTCCCGAGGCGTCGAGGATGAAGTTCTGCATCGTCTTGGCGGCGGGACTGGTGCCGCCGGCCGTCTTGGCGAGCGCCTTGTTGTTCGGTGAATTGGATTGGGGTCGATGTGGAAGAGCCGTCGAGGGCGACCGTGGTCTCCCAGTGGAACTTGACGGGCATCCCCTCGGGCTCGGAGTAGCGGATCGTGATGGCGCCGGTGTCGTCGTTGCGCGAGAGGGTGTAGGTGAGCGGGATGTGCTCGTTGCCGATGTCGCCCCGGATGCCGTGCTGCGGCAGCAGCGGCAGGAGCGGCTGGTGCGCGGCCTGCGAAAGCGCGCGCATCACGCTGGAGGCCTGGCTCACGTGGACCTTGCCGCAGAGGGTCTCGATCCTGCCGGCGATGACGGCGTTGCCCGCGCCGCCGTTTTTCCCGTCGGCGGTGAACGTCTCCTGTCCGATTTTGACGGTGAAGTGGTTCTGTTCCTCGCCGAGGATGCGCGTCCCGTCGAGGTATTTCGGGTTTTCCGGACGCACGAAGTCGCCCAGCATGAGGCGGCGTCCGCCCTTGGTCGAGCCGTCGATTTCCTCGATCTTCATCGTGGTGGGCGAGTAGTCGGGCAGCGTCTTGGGTTTGGGGCCTTTGCCCTCGGCGGCGGCCAGCGCCTCCGCGAGGGTGCAACCGCTCCGCTCGATGTAGTTCGAGACCTCCATGAGCTTGCCCTGGTTCGTGCTGTACTTCTTGTAGAGTTTGTTCATGAAGACGTCGTTGACGTCGTGCGAGGAGGCGTCCGGCGGAATTTCGAGGTCCGGCACGAGCACGGCGTTGATGTGCGTGCGGTCGAGCTTGCCGGCGTTCTTGAGTTCCACGATCTCGTCGAAATGCCGCAGGATTCTCGAGAGCGTGTGGGAGTTGGCGACGACGTTCGTGGCGCCTTTCGGCTGGGGGGATGGCGGTTCGAGCGCGGCGAACACGGCATAGACGACCTGGCGCTTTTCGGGGGAGAGCTGCGCGACGGTGCCCGTGCAGCCGGAGCCGTTGCCGCG
>CACXPT010000330.1 GCA_902769585.1 uncultured bacterium | reverse complement strand
GATCGCCAACTCGAGCGACCTGCGCATCTGCCTGCAGGACCGCACGCCCTACGCCGAGCGCGTGGAGGTGGACTCGCGCACGATCGCGGCGAGCTGGGGTTCCTGGTTCAAGTTCCGCGACCCGTTCGACCCGTCCTTCACCACGGCCTGCACCGCTGCGCTCGCCGCGCACGGACGCGAGGCGCACGACCCCTGGTGCATCGGCTTCTTCATCGACAACGAGATCCAGTGGGGCTCGAAGGAGACGGACCTCGCGCAGTGGACGCTGTGGAGCCCGGACGACCAGCCGGCGAAGGTCGAGTTCGTGAAGCGCCTCGCCGCGAAGGGCATCGACCCGAAGAAGGACGTCGTGCCCGAGGAGGAGCTGAAGGCGTTCACGCGCGTGCTCGCCGAGGAGTACTTCAAGCGCACGCGTGAGACGCTGAAGGCGTTCGACCCCGGCCTCCTCTACCTTGGCTGCCGCTTCGCCGGCTCGGCGCGCCCGTGGGCCGTCGCCGCCTGCGCGAAGTACTGCGACGTGGTGAGCTACAACATCTACAGCGAGGACATCTCCGCCTGGCGCCTCCCGCAGAACCTCGACGCGCCCGTGATGATCGGCGAGTTCCACTTCGGCGCGCACGACCGCGGCCTCTTCGGCGCGTCGCTCATCAACAAGGGCACGCAGGAAGGGCGCGCGGCCGCGCTGAAGCGGTACGTCGAGAGCGCGCTCGCGAACCCGCAGGTCGTCGGCGTGCACTGGCACCAGTTCTCCGACCAGGCCACGTCCGGCCGTTTCGACGGCGAGTACTTCCAGGTGGGCTGGACGGACATCTGCGACAAACCCTATCCCGAGACGATAGCCGCGCTACGTGAGGTCGGATACGCCCTCTATCCGACCCGTTTCGGCAAATAGCAGCCGGAATCCTGGCCAAGCCATGACCGTCTGGATCGTCAACCCGTTCGACAACCTTCCGTCTGAGGGTTACCGTCCCCAGAGGTACTGGCTCATGGCCCGCGCATTCGCTCAGGCGGGGCACAGGACGACATACTGGACAAGCGACTTCTCCCATGCCCACAAGGCTCCACGCAAGCTTGACGGCATAGACGACTTGGCGGACGCATGCGGTTTCAGGATGAAGTTCGTGCCTACGAGGCCATATCCCACCAACATCTGCCTGCGCCGGATCCTAAGCCATAGGGCATTCACGCGCACATGGCGACGGCTCGCGGAGGCGGAGTCCGAACGGCCGGACGTGGTGATAGCCTCCCTGCCGCCGTTGTCCTCGTGCGCGGCGGCGCTTGAATTCTGCCGCCGCGCGGGAGCGCGGTTCGTAGTGGACGTGCAGGACGCCTGGCCAGAGACGTTCTACCGGGTGGCTCCCGCTTGGATGTTTGCGCCCTTCCGCGCCACTGCACGCCGCATCTACCGTTCGGCCGATGCGATAACCGCAGTCGCCGCCCGCTACATCGAGCTCGCGAAATCCTATGGCGCAAACGCCCCTTCCCACCTCTGCCATCTTGGCATCTGGCTAGATGCGGTGAAAGGTGAAAGGAGCAAGGTGAAAGGTGAAAACCTCCCAGCATCTCCTTTCACCTTTCACCCTTCACCTTTCACCACAAAAACACCTTTCACCTTTCACCATTCACCTTTCACCCTTCACCTTTCACCACAAAAACACCCTTCACCTTTCACCATAATCTATCTCGGCGCGATGGGGGCGTCCTATGACCTTGAGACGGTCATCGGCGCGGTCAAAGAGATGGAAGATGTGGAGCTGGATATTGCCGGGAGCGGGCCGAAGGAGCAGTCGCTCCGCGCGCGCGCAGCAGACTGCAGTCGAATCCGTTTTTACGGATATCTTGCCGAGAACAACCTGAAGATACTCCTGTCGAAGGCCGATGCCGGCGTAATTCCGATGTTTCCGGACTCGTGCGTCGGCGTGCCCAACAAGCTGGCGGACTATGCTGCCGCAGGCCTCCGGGTGGTAAATTCGCTGCCGGGCGAGACTGCGGACATAGTTGCGCGGTTCTCGGCAGGCGTGTTTTACGATGCTGGGAGCGTGGAGTCGTTCAAGGCCGCAGTGCGCGATCTGCAAAAAAAAGAAGCGTCTGGCTTCCTGCCAGACGCTTTCCGCGACTTCTTCGATGCTCGTCGCCTCTATGCCGACTATGTCCGCTTCGTGCAGACGTTGTAGAAAATAAAAAAAGCCGGCGGCGTCCTACTCTCGCGCGGGCGGGTCCCGCACTACCCTCGGCGAAGAGGCGCTTGACTTCCGTGTTCGGGATGGGAACGGGTATTGC
>CACXPT010000329.1 GCA_902769585.1 uncultured bacterium | reverse complement strand
GCCTGTCACTTGAGAATCGGCGTCAGGACCATGTTGCGGAAGTCCGCGTCGGAGTGGTCGCCCTGGATGTAGAGCGGGCCGGGCACGAACTCGTTGGACGTCATCGCGCCGCCGGTCACGCCAACCACAGGCGCCTTCTCGATGATCGTCACGCCGTTGAGGACGACGGTGAGGTGGCGCTTGTAGAGCGTCACGTCCACGGTCTGCCACTCGTTCGCCGGCTTCTCGGCGGCGACCTTCGGCGTCACGCGGCCGTAGTAGGCAGCCATGTTGTGCATGTCCACGGGCTTGCCGTAGCTGTCCACCACCTGGATCTCGTAGATTCCGCGCAGGTACATGCCCGAGTTGCAGCCGGGAAGGACGCGCACCTCGTACTTCAGGTTGAAGTCGTAGAAGTCGTCGCGCTTCGTGCGGAGGTTGCCGTTCTTGTGGACGGACTTGCCGTTCTTGTCGCGCGTGATGCGGTTGGAGAGGACGCCGTCCTTGAGCGTCCAGCCGTTGATCTTGTCCTTGCCCATGATCTCGAAGTCGTCGATCGTTCCGGCGAGGAGATTGACCGGCTTGCCGTAGATGGCATCGGAGAAGTCTGGCGCAGGCCCCACTGGCGGGTTGCGCTGACCGGCAATGTTGTCCGGCTTGTCGACGGCCTTGCCGTTGCCGTCCACGGTGCAGAACTTGCCCACGAGAATGTTGCCGTTCACCGTAGCCGTGATGCGGAGCGCGCGCCAGGCGGCCTTGTCGTTCTCCTTGCCCTTCGGCTTGCTGAAGGGGCGCTGGATCGTGAAGGACTTTGCATCGATCGCCGTGACCTCGGCGGGCGTGGGGCTGCCCCAGCGCCAGAGGAGGAGCGCGGACGCCTTGCCGTCCTTGCCCTTGTCGAGGATCAGGTGCGCGGCATTCATCTCGGGATATGGCAGGTTGATGCCCCAGTTGCCATACACACATCCGCAATTTGCGCATGCGCACTTCGATGCGCATGTGCAAGCTTCCGGAGCCTTCGCGCATTCGCACGACTTTGGCTCGGCGGCACAGCTGTCGCCGCAGCACGTCGAGCAGCAGCCGGATGAGAAGATAGCGATTCCAGCGGAAACGATGCCCGCCGCCAACAAGTTGAGTGCAGAGTTTTTCATGCACCCATTATAGCATATTTCAGGCGGGAGCGAACAGCTTGGCGAGTTTCTCCAGCTTCGCGACGTTCGCCACCAGCTCGGCGCGTTTCGCTTTCTGGCCCTCGACAATCGCCGCAGGGGCGTGCGCCATGAAGTTTTCGTTGGAGAGCTTCGCGTCGATCGACCTGATGAAGCCTTGCGTCTTCTGCAGTTCGGCGGCGATGCGCTTCGCCTCGGCGACCTTGTCCACCAGCCCTTCGAGCGAGAGGTAGATGGTGCCGAGCTTCGTGAGCGTGCCTGGCATCGCGCGATCGGTGTCGTCCGTGGCGATCTCCACGTCCTCGGCGCGGAGCGCCTTCTTGAGGGAGGGAAGGTCGGCAGCAAGCTGCGCCGCAATGGAAGCGTCGCGGCACTGGACGACCATCTTCACGAACGCGGCGGGGCTTACCTTGTACTCCGCGCGAAGCGCGCGGCCGGCCGTGATCATCTCGCGCTTGGCGTTCACGTAGTCGTAGACATCGTCCGTGAGGCCCCAGGCCTTCTTCTCCTCGTCCGTGTAGCCCGTCGGATACTCGGCGCGGAGGATCGTCTCGTTCTCGCCGAGGAAGCCGAGCTGGTGCGCCACCTCCTCGGTGACGAACGGCATGTAGGGATGCAGCAGACGAAGCGCCTTCCAGAAGACGTCGCGCAGGATCGCGAACGCGGTAGCCTTGTCGGGCGCGTCCTTCGCGTACTCCACGTACCAGTCGCAGATCTGCGTCCAGAAGAAGTCGTAGATGGCGAGCGCGCCGTCCTGGATACGGTACTTCTCCAGCAGTTCCTTCATCTTCGCGCATGCCTTGTCGCAGGCGAGGAGGATGTGCTTTTCGTCTGTTGAGAGGGTTGAGATGTTGAGAGGTTGAGAGGGTTGAGATGTCGCGGCGCCGTTCATCTCCATGAAGCGCGCGGCGTTCCAGATCTTCGTGCAGAAGTTGCGGCCGACCTCGAACTTCTTCATGTCGACCTTCGAGTCGCAGTCGAGCGAGGTGATGAGCGCGAGCGAGAATCGGAGCGCGTCTGCGGAATGCTCCTCGATGATCTTGAGCGGATCGAGCGAGTTGCCGAGGGACTTCGACATCTTCCGTCCCTGCGCGTCGCGCACGATGCCGTGGATGACGATGTTCCTGAACGGCGGCTTCTTCATGAAGTGGATGCCGGCCATCATCATGCGGGCCACCCAGAAG
>CACXPT010000328.1 GCA_902769585.1 uncultured bacterium | reverse complement strand
GCGACGGGCGGCACGGCGCTCGTGAAGACGGGTGACGGCGAACTCGTGGTCGGCGACGTCGCGGCGGATCTCAAGAAGATCGACGTGCGGAGCGGAACGTTGCGTCTGCGGCAGGGCGTGTTCACTTCTGGTTCGGTGCCGACCAACCTGTGCGGCTACATCGAAGATCCGTCGTTTGAGGCTTTTACGGACAAGACGATTCCCAGCACCGGCTTGTCGTTGACTTCTGCCATGCACGGATGGAGCAGCTACGGCAGTTACGAGCAGGCGGTGATCGCGGATTGGAAGCCAAGTAGCGGATACTACAATTTGGCAGGATATCCGTTCCCTGACGGAAACTACGTGGGCGTGCTGCACATCCGCGGCGGCCTGCAGACGACGGTGACGCTTCCGGCGGACGGCATCTACCGCCTCTCGTACTGGCTGGCGGTGCGCCCCGGCAACAGCGGCGCCTATACGGGGCATGAGCACCGTCTCCTGGTCGACGGCATTCCCGTGGCGGAAGTCAAGGCGTGGGACAACTCATACAGCTGGAATTTGTGCTCGTTCCGTCTGCCGTGGCTCGCGGCCGGTGAACATACGCTTGTTCTTGCGAGCGATTTGAACAATAGCAAGGAAGCGTCAATGCGCACGGTCGACTTTGGCGTGACTGACAGCATCATGAAATACTGGAGCAACAATCAATCGACAACGATCACGGGGAACATCGTGGGGATGGTGGACGATTTCCACGTGGACTGGATCGAGCCGGGCGAGGGTTCTGTGTCCATCAGCAACGCGAGCTTCGAGGTGACGACGTTCAGCGCGCGTGGCTACGAGACGAATCCGGATCTCTGCGGCTGGGAATATGTTTCCACGGACAGCGTGAACCGCGTCATTCTGGAGCAGACGTGGAACTGCAGAAGATGGTTGCACCCGGCATCGGACGGTTGCCGCATCCTCAACATCCACAACCTCGCGCAGATCGGCCAGCGGGTGACGTTCCCGAAGGCCGGCGCCTACACGCTGACATGCGCGGCGGCAACGACGACAGGTGACAGTACGGGCAGCAGCGGCGGGAGCCTTCTGTTCACGCTGGGCGGCGACGAGATCGGCACCGTCACGCCCGGCATGTTCATGAAAACCTACTCCATGACGTTCAACGTGCCGACGGACAACTACACCGCGCAGCTTGTCATTGCAGGGCAAGTGTCAAGCGCTTTCGTGTCGCTCGACGACATCCGCATCTCCAGGTCGGGCGATGCGGTCGTTGCGGAGAACACGTTTACCTCGGCCGGATGGAGCGTGGACGAACCGGCGTCCGACATTCAGGATGGCTCGGGCAAGGTGTCGTGGATAACACGGTCGAGCGCCATCGATTTAGCTGCATGGGGATCGACCGAATTTGACGACGGCTATCGCGTGGGCATACGCAACAATGCCTCGATCTGGCGGACGGTCGCATTCCCGACCGCCGGCACGTATCGGCTTTCCGTCGCGTCCATCGGGCGTTTCTACCGCTACAACAACTTGCATCTGACGGATCCCGGCGTCCTGACGCGCTACAGCGGCAACGCATTCAACGTCTGGGTGGCGAAAGGCGGAGTGACGAATGTGATCGGCACGTTCGGCGTGGACGACCGCGAGCGGTTTGTGACGCACCGGTTCCTGTTCGAGCTGCCGGAAGGCGGCGACTGGGAGGTCGGTTTCAGTGGCTTGAAGCAGTCTGAGCACAAGATCGCGGGCAACAGTAACTGGCACAGCAACGGCGGCGTGCTGGACGGACTCGTCATCGAGCAGGCGACGCCGAAGTCGATGCCGACTCTGCCCAAGGCGGCCATCGAGATTACGGACGGCGCAAAGATCGCGCTCGACTACCTTGGAACGAACGCGGTTGATACGGTGCGCTATGCCGGAAAAAGCTATTCCGGCGAAATCAACGCAACGACATGTCCGGCGTTCGTCACCGGACAGGGAACTCTGTTCGTGCAGCCCAAGGGCACGATGATCATGTTCAGGTAGAGTCGGACATGACAACACGAAGATTCTCACTCCGTTGTCTTGTGTCGGCGGCGATGCTGGCACCGTGCATGGCAGACACGTCCGTGCAGCGGGCGAACCTTGCGAACTATGCGGGGCGCGACCATCTGGGGCGCGAACTCGTCTCCGCCGCCGAGACGGGCGGCGAAAAGGGACGGCAAGTGGGGCTGTTCTACTACCTCTGGCATGGACAGCACGGTACGCAGGGCCCGTACGACACATCTCGAAGATGGAGGCGATCGATCCCAAGGTGATGGAGAAGCCGGATTCGCCGCTGTGGCCGGATCCCTCGCGCACGCCGATGCTCCACTGGGGCGAACCGCTGTTCGGCTATTACCTCTCGACGGACGAATGGGTGCTGCGGCGGCATGTGCAGATGTTCATCGACGCGGGCATCGACGTACTCTACTTCGACACGACGAACGGCTACCATTTCCACGAAGTGACGGAAAAGCTCTTCGCCATCATGCAGGAGTTCCACGACGCCGGGTACAAAGTGCCGAAGTTCTTCTACTACATGGCTCCGGCGCGGCGCGGAAGTGGAACGTCGAATGTAAAAGACGTCTGGGACAACTACTACTCCAAGGGACGGTTCCGCGACTTGTGGTTCGAGTGGGACGGGAAGCCGCTCATCGCGACGCATTCCGACCGTCCGTACCCGCAGGCGCTTCTGGACATGTTCACTTTTAGGCGGCCGACGTGGGGTACGCCGTCCGTGCCGGACACATGGTACTGGGCTGGCGGGCCGACGCAGAACGTCGCCGTTGCGTCGAGCGGCAGGCGCGAGATGCTTCCCGTCAGCGTTCAGATTCCCGACATCGCGATGGACGCGCCACCTGGCGGGAAGTGGAAGCCCGGCCAATGCGTTGGATGTCAGGAAGGGTACTGGGGAGCGCCGCTCGTTGGGCGCAGCTGGCATGACGGACATCGCGACACGCGCCCCAATGCCACGCACTACGGATTCTTCTTCAAGGAGCAGATCGATTGGGCGCTCGCGAAGGAGCGCGAGGACGTTCCTCTCGCCCTTGTCTGCCAGTGGAACGAATGGCTCGTCCCGTTCCTGACGGAAAAGACGAACGACATGTACGCCGATTCTCGCTGGATACGGCTTCAGGACGAGTACAACGAAGAGTTTTCTCGCGACATCGAGCCGATGAAGGATGGCTACCGCGACGCCTACTACTTCCAGCTGATGAACTTCGTCCGCCGCTGGAAGGGTCTGCCGCAGCCCGCGAAGGGGAGACGACGCTATCCGGCCATGTCTCCCGCAGATGCCGGATGGGATTCGGTCTCTCCGGTGTTCAAGGAGCTGACAGGCGACTGTGCGCCGCGCAACCATCCTGGCTACGATGCTTGTGGCATCTACACGAATGTCCCAGGCATCAATGAATTCGCCTCTCTCCGCGTCGCCGTAGGTGAAGACGGGGTGATACGCTTCCTTGCCGAAACGGTCAAGCCGGTTCGGATCGTTGACGAGAAGAGCATGAATCTCTTTCTGCGCGTCGATGGCAAGCCGGTCGATGCGATGGGCTATACGCACTGCCTCACGCCGAAGAGTGCTTCTTCGGAAAACAAGGGAAGGCGATTTGTCTATTCAGTACGGGCGGACGAGCTGGGCATCGATGTCTCCAAGCCGTTCTCCATCGAGTTCAAGTGGTCCGACAACCGGCAGTCCGACGATCCGATGGACTTCTATATCAACGGCGATGCCGCGCCGCGAGGCCGCCTCAACTGGCGCTTCGACTTCGATCCAAAATGAAACAATCAACAAACGAAAGGAACAGCATGAGAAAGATATTGCTTGTGGCTGGTGTCGTGTCTGCCTTTGTGCAGGCATTCGGCGCAAGCGCGACTTCGGCGACGTCCGTTGTATGGACTAAGCCAGAAGAGTCACTGCAGTGGAAAACCGTCATGTCCGCGTCCGCACCAGTGACGCTGAACTGGCCCGCGGGTGCAGTGTCGGCGCGGCTGACGGCGACGGCAAACGGCGAAAGTGTCGGTAGCGCGACTGTAACCGATACGTCTGTCAAGGAGGCGACGGTGCTTCCTGCGTCGCTACCGACCGAATACGGCGCCGAGCGATTGGTCGATGTCACCGTTGAGTATCTCGACGGAGGCGACGAGGTGATCGAATCTGCTCGGGCCCGCCTTGGGTATGTGACTGGCATCGGCTCGAATCCGACGCGCCTCATACCATCCGCCGCCGGAAAGGGTTGGACTGTTGTCGACAAGTACGCCGTTTTGCCGATTCCCGACGAAACATCTGCCTTTACGGTCGATTCCGAGGCACAGGTCTACGATGCGCCGGGATGGTGGGAATGGCGTCGCATCCGTTCTGGAGAACATGCGCTATCTCTGACGGCT
>CACXPT010000327.1 GCA_902769585.1 uncultured bacterium | reverse complement strand
CGGTGTCGTAGAGGAACACGCCGCTGTTGGCGGTCGGGTCCATCACGTAGGCGAGGTCGAGCACGAAGTTCTTGTAGTCCTTCTTCGAGAAGAGCGTCTTGCCGGTTCCCGGAACGAGGTAGCCGTCCTTGTCCCACGCCCAGCCAGGCTTGGCGCATGTGGCGTTCGAGAGGTCCTTGTTGAACACGTCCTCCCAGCCGTCCGAATCCGGATGCGGACACGTCATGCACCCTGCCGCCAGCAACAGGGCGGCACCTACGATTTCACCTGTTCTTTTCATTTTCTTTTCCTTCATGTTGGCTTGCACAAAGCGTCGCCGGTATACCTAATCCCATCTCAAAGCACAACTGCGTTTCTGATATCCACCCGCATGAGTCTCGTGAGAAGGGGTTACTCGGCCTCGAGGATCACGCGAAAGCCGACGTCGAACACCTTCTGCCACGGCTCGTAGGCGAGACGGTAGGAGCTGGTGCCGTCGCGCGGCCGCGAGGCGTACGAGCCGCCGCGCGCCACCTTCGGCTTCTTCGGATCGTTCGCGTTGCGTCCGTCGCCGTCCACGTACGGGTATGGCGCGTAGTCGCTGCGCGTCCACTCGCTCGCGTTGCCGTGCATGTCGTAGAGGCCCCAGCGGTTGGCGTTAGCGCGGCCCACGAAGTTGATGTTGAACCAGTCGTCGAGGAAGCGCTCGTCGTGGAGCGGATAGTTCTGCTCGATCTTGAACGGCTTGCGGTTGCGGATGTTGCCGCCGCCGTCGAAGCCGACGACCTGGAAGCGCGTGTCGCGGTCGGCGAAGTTGGCGAACTTCGAGAAGTCGTCGTCGAGCCCGCCCCACGGGAAGGGCGTGTCGGTGCCCGACCGCGCGGCCCACTCCCACTGCGCCTCGGTAGGCAGGTCGGCCTTCACGCCGCACGTCTTCGAGAGCCACGCGCAGAATGCCTTCGCCTCGTGCCACGAGACACGCACGACGGGCTGGCGGCGGTGGTTGCCGATGTGGCCGGGAAAGACGTGGTCCTTGCCGAACTCGTCCTGGTAGCGCGAGTCGTGCTCGGGGTCGAACACGTTGTACTGGTCGTTGCGGATCTCCATCTCCGATATCCAGAACGGCTTTGCGATCTTCACGACCGCCTGCGGACGCTCGTCTGGATAGCCCGTGGCGCTGCCCATAACGAACGCGCCGGCAGGGATGCGGCGGAAGGTGAGCGACTGGCCCGCGCCGAGGATCAGCGTCTTCGTGTTGACGGGCGCGATCTCGTCGATGCGGCCGAGCTGCGCGTCGGCGGCCTGCAGCACGTTCATCGGCCATCCCTGGAGGGTAAGTGCTTGGTGCTTAGTGCTTGGTGCGTTGCTTTCGCGTCCATTCTTGTGCTTTAGCTCTGCACTAGGCACTAAGCACTTAGCACTAAGCACCTCTTGCATCCTATTGCTCACGATGGCCCAATGTCGGTCATATTCAGCCTCCGGGTTGTCGGGTACGTTGGCGTAGCGCTTCTGCAGCTCGAGACGACGCTCCACCTGGCTGGGCACGCAGGCGTTGACCCATCTGTCGCCCTTGATCTCCGGCGGATCCCACTTGCCGATGAAGGGCGCGTTGAGGTCGATCCACTCGTAGATCTTCATCCACTCGGCATCGGCGAGCTTTACTCCCTTGTGCCCCTTGCGGAGCATCTGCACGAGCGGACTGGTGGAGGCGTGGTAGTCCATCTGCGGGAGGAGCGTCTCCTCGCTCTCGGGGCCGGGGCGGCGGATGTACGGGTGCAGCATCCGGTAGGTGTTCTCGGGCGTGTCCATCACGAGGCGCTTGCCGGAAAGCTCGTACTTCGTGAACACGTCCACCTTCACCTCCTTGGCGCCGCCCTGGTCGGCCTTGGCAAGCGGGGCCTTTTCCGGGTCGCCATGGCAGGAGAAGCAGTTCTTGCGCACGAGCGGCCACATCTCGGCCGTGAAGCCCCACGGACGGATGCCGTCGGCGTCGGTCGGCTTGATCTTCTGCATCTGTCCCTTGAAGTACTTCTCGTCGGCGATCGTGCGCTTGGTGTGGATGGAGGTGCGGTTGTCCTCGTGGCAGCCGGTGCACGAGACGCGCTCGCCGGGCATGCCCACCACCCACGAGCGCATGAGCTGGACGGCGCAGCCGTTCTCGTCGAGCGGCTGGAGGGAGATCGGCGTGTTCGCGGGCATCTCGAAGCAGCAGGAGCCGTCGGCCTCGATGTCCACCGTCCCGAGGATGCGCTTGATGTCCCAGCCGGACTCCACGCGCTCGTTGTAGGGCGACTTCCTGTAGCCGATCCAGCCGGTGGAGGAGTGTCCGCCCACGTTGTGGTAGTTGTAGTGGTAG
>CACXPT010000326.1 GCA_902769585.1 uncultured bacterium | reverse complement strand
GCGTGGCTGGGCGAGTATTCGCGGATGCTGACCACGAAGCCCTACTACCAGGTGTGCCGCGACGTCATCAAGGACACGGCGGAGATGTTCGACCATCCGCGCTTCCTGCACATCGGCTACGACGAGGAGAAGACGCACTTCCAGCGCGGCTACCAGTGCGTGCGCGTGGACGAGGTGTGGTGGCACGACTTCCTCTTCTTCGTGAAGACGGTCGAGGCGAACGGAATGCGTCCGTGGATGTGGAGCGACTACGGCTGGGATCACCCCGATTTCACCGAGAAATGCCCCAAGAGCGTGCTCCAGAGCAACTGGAACTACAGCGATCTCGACGGATTCGACCTTTCGAAGTACAAGCCGGATGCCCGGCGCCTCAAGATCCTCAAGCTGTTCCTGGACTTGGACAAGGCCGGATTCGACCAGGTGCCGTGCGGGTCCAACTGGAAGTCGGACCGGTACAAGAAGGAAGGCCCCGCCGTGAACAACAGCATCGCCGGCCTCGTGAAGTTCTGCCGCGAGAACATCTCCGCCGCGCGTCTCAAGGGCTTCATGATGGCGCCGTGGGCCAACTGCCTGGAGACCTCGAACCGCACGAACCTCGAAGGCATCGACCTCTTCGCGAAGGCGCTGGGCTCCGTGTAATGCCGTTGCCTGCAAGAGGAGTCCGAACATGACGAGATTGGGAACATTCACGGCTGTGCTGCTGGCGCTTGCAAGCACGGCGCAGGCAGAGGAATTCACGGCGGCGAGCGAGGGCAACAAGCCGAAGCCGGCAACGGTGACGGTGGACTTCGCCGCCGCATGCGGTCCGGTGAAGCCGATGAACGCCGTGAACAACGGCCCCGTCGGCAGGGGCTCAGGCGCGCGGCAGCATGGGAACTTCACCGAATACCGTGCCGCGCGCATCCCGTTCGCGCGTACGCACGATGCCGCCGAGTATATCGTCTACGGCGGCGACCACGTGGCCGACGTGACGGCGATGTTCCCGAACTTCGATGCGGACGAGAACGACCCCAAGAGTTACGACTTCACGGTGACCGACGCCTATCTCAGCGACATGCGTGCCGCCGGCACGGAGCCGTTCTTCCGCCTCGGACAGCGCATCGAGCACGCCGCCAAGCGCTACAACGTGTGGCCGCCCAAGGACTTCGCTAAGTGGGCGCGCATTTGCGAGCACGTCATCCGGCACTACAACCGCGGCTGGGCGAACGGCTTTAAGTGGAGCATCAAGTATTGGGAGATCTGGAACGAAGCGGATATTGACGAGAACTGGCAGAAGGACGGCAAGCCTCGGACGTGGGGCGGCACACCGGAACAGTTCTTCGAGTTCTACGAGATCGCCGCGAAGCACTTGAAGGGCAAGTTCCCCGAACTGAAGATCGGCGGACCCGCGTTCGCCCGCCGCATGACCTGGGGTGAACGGTTCCTGAAATACCAGCAGGAGCACGGCACGCCGATTGACTTCTTCTCGTGGCACAATTACGCTCGCGAACCATTGACCCTGGCCAAGAACGCGCAGGCGATACGCGAAATGATGCGGAAGTACGGTTACGGAAACGCCGAGTCGATCCTGAACGAGTGGAACTACGTCAAGGACTGGAGCAGTTCGTACCACTACTCGATTACGCAGCTCGCCGGGCAGAAGGGCGGCGCGCTCGTCGCCGCCGGCATGATCGCATGCCAGTACGCGCCCGTGGACATGTTGATGTACTACGACGCCAAGCCCGACGCGCACTTCAACGGGATGTTCGACAAGACCACGCTGCGTCCCTTGCCCGCCTACTACGCCATCTACGCATGGGGACAGTTCGCGAAATGTACCACCGCCGTGAAGGCGTCCGCCGACGTGCCGGACATCTATGCGGCGGCCGCGCGCGGAGAGGGTGCGAAGCGCATGCTGTTCCTGGCTCGCTATGCGGACGACGAGAACTTCGCGTCGGCGCGTCCGGTGACAGTCAAGCTGGCCGTCGGCGCGTTCCCGTCGGAGGTGTCCGTCCGCGTCACGGACACCGACCGGCGCCACACGGAGATAAAGCTGCCCGTGTCGTCGGCGAACGAACTGCGCCTGATGATGGATCCGCAGTCGTTCATGCTCGTCGAGTACGATGAGCCGCCGGTGCCGTCGGGCAATGCGTTCGTTGCCGCAACCTTCAACATCCGCATCGACACGGACGAGAAGGGCAACATCCTCGACAAGGGCGACAACGCCTGGTCGGCGCGCCGTCCGCGCGTCGCCGATGTGATCCGGCGCGGGGGCTTCCAGCTGATCGGCTTCCAGGAGGTCACGAAGACGATGTGGCCCGACCTCGTCGCAGACCTCTCCGAGTTCCGTTTCGCCGATGGCCCCGACAAGCAGGGACCGAACCCGATCGCGTACCGTCCGGAAATCTTC
>CACXPT010000325.1 GCA_902769585.1 uncultured bacterium | reverse complement strand
GCTCAACCTCGTGGGCACGATCCTGCCCTGCCAGGTGTTCTGCAAGGAGATGCTGAAGAAGGGCGGCGCGGTGCTGAACTTCTGCTCGATGGCGGCGTATCAGCCCCTCACGAAGGTGGCGGCCTACGGCGCGGCGAAGGCCGGCATCATGAACTTCACGCGCTTCCTCGCCACGCACCTCGCGCCGATGGGCATCCGCGTGAACGCTCTCGCGCCCGGCTTCTTCATCACGAACCAGAACCGCTTCCTCATGCTGGAGAAGGACGGCAAGACGCTCACCGCGCGCGGCAACAAGGTGATCGCGAAGACCCCGATGCGCAAGTTCGGCCAGCCGAGCGACCTGCACGGCGCGGCGCGCTTCCTCCTCTCCGACGAGGCGTCGTTCATCACCGGCGTCACCCTGCCGGTCGACGGCGGGTTCGTCTGCTACTCGGGCGTTTAAGGCGCCATGCGATACGCGATCCTCTCCGACGTCCACGCGAACGCGGCCGCCCTCCGTGCCGTGCTGACCGACGCTGCGGACATGCATGCGGAGAGGATCGTCTGCCTCGGCGACGTGCTCGGCTACGGCCCGGAGCCCGTCGAGGCGCTTGAGCTTGTCTACCGCCGCGCTCACGTGTGCCTGGCCGGCAACCACGACGACGCGGTGGCGGGCCGATATCCGGTCCAGGACTTTACCGAGATCGCTGCCGCTGCCGTGCTGAGACATCGCACGGCGCTTGCGCAGAAGGCGATCGACTGGCTGCGGCACCTGCCGCACACGTGCGAGTTCCAGTCTGCCGATGGCGGCTCGACGGACGGCGCGTTCGCGTGTTCCCACGGCGACTTCTACGATCCAAAGCATTTCGACTACATCCTGAAGCCTGCCGATGCGCTCCCGTCGTGGCGCGAACGCACGGAGCAGCTCCTCTTCGTGGGGCACACCCACAGGCCGGGGATCTTCGTGCTTGGGGAAAGCGGCGAACCGCATGCGCTCGAGCCGATGGACTTCACGCTTGAGGCTGGCAAGCGCTACCTCGTGAACGTCGGGAGCGTGGGCTATCCTCGCAGCGGCGCATGCCGCAGCTTCTACTGCATCTACGACGACCATTCCCGCATGGTCACGTTTCGCTCGCTGCCGTTCGACCTAGACGGGTATCGCGCGAAGATGAACGGGCAGGGCATGGACGAGGCGCCGTGGATCAAGACGCGCGCGCAGGAACTGAAGCCGATCGAGATTCGCGGCACCGAAAAGTTCGCCAAGCCAGAGAAGAAGAAGGGGAAAAGGTTTGCAGGCGTGAAGCGTATCGGGGAAGCGGCGCTCCCGCCGATTCAGACTGCGCCGTCCGCTCCCCACCGGCTCGGCCCCGCAATCGTGATCGGCGCTGCGATCCTTGCGCTTGGCGGAGCGTGGTGCACGGTGAGGCTCGTGAACTCTTTGCGCGAAAGTTCTGCGGAACATGCCGCTGTAAGCGCCGTCGAGTTGCCAACTTCTCCGCCGCGCGGAGAAGACATAAGCGAATTCTCGGACACGCGCAGGTTGACCAGCGGTTGGATTGCCTTGCTCCAGTTCCCGGAGAAGCAGGATGTGCGGCAGGACGGGAACGCGAAGACGAAGGCAACGGTGTTTCGTCTGACGAGCGAGACGAACGGCGTGATACGGTTCTCGAAGACTATGTCGCTTTTCGACAGGCCGCAGAAGGTCTACTACACCGTTAAGCTTGCCACGACGACCCGCCCAGGCGTGGCGGTCCAGTTCGGGTTCGCGTCACGCGTGAGGTTCCTTGACGCTGACGGAAAGCTGCTGTCCGAAGATTTGCATACCGCAGCGCGTTCCGTCAGCAACCGTGCGGTCAAGGTACCGCAAGGCGCGGAGACCGCCGAACTGTGGATCGACTGCCGTTGCATGGGCACGTTCGACATAGACGTGCCTATCTTCAAGACGGACCCCATCCCCCGCCGCAAGAAGTAATCGGCATCTGCCGTTCTTATGGTTTACTCGTTTTAGTTTCTTTGGCGCAAAATACCCGACGGATCGCCTCCAGATACCCGAAACCGAAGTGCTGGTCGGGCTCAAGGTACGAGCCTTCCGTCCACTCGTTCCATGAATTGATGGTGACGAGCTTCGGCAGGCCGGGCGGTACGTTGCGGTCGGTCCAGTCCTTCGCGCGGCGAAGCGCGACCTCGAACTTGGCGGGCGTCGAATCGAGGACCGTCGGCACGGCCTTCCCGGGCGGGTAGCGGGGATTCTGGTCCCAGCCAACCGACGCATGGGCGAAAAAGGCGGCGGGCTTCAATTCGTTCAGGGCGATGTCGAAGCGCTTCGCGGCCGCTTTTGCCCAGACGGCGTAGTCGGGGTTGCCCTTCGGACTCGCCCAGTGGACGAGGTTGTAGATCGTCGCCGAATCGATCCCGACCGCCTTCGCCACGTTCGGC
>CACXPT010000324.1 GCA_902769585.1 uncultured bacterium | reverse complement strand
GATGTTCGTGTAGGAGCTGCGCACGCGATGGCTGATGCTGCCCTCGATGGCGAGTTCGCAGAGACGGTCGAACTTGGCGCGCTGGTCTGGCGTGAGCCGATCCCGGTAGTCGCGCGCGATGAGGGAGCCCTCCTGCATACAGAAGTCGACGGCATTGTGGTCCATCACGAAGCCGTCGCGCGCGTACCAGCGGAAGTTGCCGTACGTGCGAGATTCCGGATTGCGGTCCTGCAGCTCGGCGGCCACGTCGAAAAGCACGTCCAACTTTTCCAGTCCGACGTTCGCGCGCAGGATGTTGTAGGCTCCTGCAAAGAGTCCTACGCTCGAAAGCGTGCGGTCGCGCCGCTCGGCCTGTCGCACGAGGCCGCGCAGCGTCCCGTCAGCGCGGGCGCGCACGGGATCTGGCGATGGCCGCGCGGCGGACAACGCGATGGGGAGCACGAGGATGGCAGGGATGAGTATTTTATGGTTCATGTTTTCGATCCTGTCCTATTTGACATCATGCAACGAACAAAGCGGACAAAGCGGATCAGAAGCGGGCAGCGCGGGAGGAGCCAGAGTTCCATCTTGCCGTCTGCCCGCGTCTTGACCGTAGCCTGTCCCCTGCGATTCCCGCAGACGAAGGCGGGCAGGCCGGAGATGGAATCGGCCACGAGCACACGCGTCTGCCTGTTGAGACTATCAAATGCCGACTCGGGCGCACGGAGCGTGACGCCCGCGAGAGAGACCTCGCCCGACACCGTGAGAATCTCGGCAGAGTCCGTGAAGCGCAATTCCGCGCCGCTTTCCGTCTCGAGCCCAGCAAGCGTGAGGGCGGAACGCCACTCGAACGCGCCCTGCGCGCCGACCTTGAGCTTCGTTTCAGGCGAAATGCCGCCCGGCACCGCAAGTGCGCCTCCGACAATCTCCAGCGTGCCGGGACCGGCCACAGGATCCTCGAACGTCACGGTGCCGCCGGTCGCGTCGATCGCGAGCGTCGCGCCCGCGTGCACGTATGCCGCGCGGTCTGCCGGCGTGGTGGTCGTCGTGATGTTCGCCGCCGGTCCGTACGTCCAGCCGTCCGGCACGCACAGCACCGGGCGTCCGCTCCGCGCGACGAGCGTGAGCGGCGTGTTCGCGCCTGCGGGCGAGAAGCTTGTCGAGACCGTCCGCCACACGTCCGGCAGGTTGACCGAGAGCGTGTCCGCGAACTCCAGCGCAGACGCTGCCGTCGCGGGATACATCGTCCTGGTGATGAACAGCGTGCCGGCCCCGCCGTACTGCTGGCAAGCGCCGCCGCGAAGCCGCGACTCGATGCGCATCGTGCCGTCGACGACGATCTTCTGCGGTTCCGCCGTCCATTGGTAGAACGTGCCGTCCGCGCTGTTCGGGCCGCGGAACGTCAGCATCGCGCCCGACGCGACGCGGAATCCCGCGTTCTTCACGTCGAACGCGCCGGTCTGGTTCGTGATCGTCACGCGCCCGGCCTCGACGAACAGACGCGACATGTCGGGCTTCGCCGGACGCTTCGTGAACGCCAGGCGCGGATAGGTGACGTAGCCCGTCGTGCGGATGTCGCCGCACACGTGCATGATGGGCGCTTGCTTGCTCCCCGCCGCCGTCACCCCGCCGCCGAAGACGAGCGGGCCTGCCGCAGCCGCGTAGAGCGTGAAGCGGTTGTTTCCGTTTCCTGCGATGCGCGCGTCGCAATCCACGCGCTGGGAAACGGCCGAAGTCGAGTAGAGCGTCGCGTTGGGCGTTCCCGAATAGCCGCCATTGACGTTGAGGTACGAAATCGGCTGCCCGAGGCCGTCCGAAACCCTGAACGAGCTGACTGCGGTCGCGCGGAACACGATCTGGCTGACGGCCGACGGATTGCCGCCCACGTCGTAAACCGTATCCACGACGTCGTCCACGGCGCCGAACGCCATCGGGTAGCGCGTCTTGGATGTCGGCGGCTCGACTCCGCATGACCAGTTCGCCGCCGTGCTCCAGTAGGGCGAGGTCGGCGAACGCCCGATCCATTCGTAGCGGTATGCGCCGTCCGGTCCCGTGACGGTCTTTTTCACGAGGACTATGTTGCCGCCTTCGCGCTTGAGGACGGCGCCGCTTGTCGCGCCCGAGAGCGTGATCCGGTCCGTGTAGTCGTCGATGGCGTCCGAGCCGGTGTTCACGAGGATGGGCGTCGCGCCGGTGGTGAACGAGTCGAGCACGGTCACGTTGATGCGCGCCGAGGGGTCGATGCTCCAGCTTGCGGCGTACACGCCGTTCCCTTCGCCTGCAGACATGTTGAGCGTCGCGCCCGCGCCGAGGACGAGACGTTCCGCGACGAGTGGGATGTAGTTGCCCGAAGTCGCGACGCTGGGTACCGTGAGCGTGGCGCTGTTCGACACGGTCACGCAGCTGAACGCGCGCGCGCCGTCCCACGAGTAGGAGTTGGCGCCCCTTGTAGGTTTCAGCTCCATCGTGCCGCCGCCCATGACGGTGAGAGAGGCGGCGCCCTTCACGCCGAGGGAGAGCTTGACGGTGCGCGTGACGGAGGAATCGTTCCAGTCGCGCGTGTCGACCGTGATGTCGCCAGACGCGAAAGGATAGACCTCGCGGCCGCCCATGTCGTCCATGTCTGCCGTGGGCCGGATCGTCGTGGGGCCCTCGATGCAGAAGTAGCGGTTGGGAACATTCCCGTAGATAACGAATGGATAGGCTTGCGAGAAGACGAGCGTGGAGACCTTGAGGACGGGCCTGGCCTCGGCGGTCATGTTCTGGATGGTGTCCAGGACGAGCGGGCCGTCGCACATGATCGTGCGGGCGTCGGACACTTGGAGCGCAAAGCGGACCACGGTGCCGGACGCTTCCGCGAACAGCCTGTCGTAGGCCGTGGTGCCGTTGGGCAGGTCGGTTACGTAGACCGTGCCGCCGGTAAGCGAGAGACTCGCTGTCGGGTCGATGGCTGGAACGGCGTTGAAACGTATCGTGCCGCCACCAATCGCAA
>CACXPT010000323.1 GCA_902769585.1 uncultured bacterium | reverse complement strand
TGACTCCAAGTTTCCGGGCAAGCTCTGAAAGCTGCGGCAAGACCATTCTGGTCGCAGGGTCCATGCGGCTTTTCAGGTCATCCATGATCATGTCGCCGATGTTGCTCGGCAGGGATGGCGGCCGACCATTCGGTCGGCCTGTCGGTTTATAGGGCATTTTCTGTATCCTCCTTATACGCGGTTCTCCACGGGCCCCTCCCTACTTGAGCAAGATCATCGTGCCGACAATCGCGCCGAAGTTGTACGTGCCGGCGTCCTTCTTGAAGAGAGCCCACTTGAAGCCCTGGGGCGGCTCTCCCTCGAACGCCAGCGTGGGCGTGCCGTTCACCGTCGCCGCCGTAAATGCCGGCTTCGTGCCGCTGTGCGCGTACGCCGTCAGGTTCTCCGGGTCCGTGATCGTGAACGTGGCCCCTTCCGCGAACGTCAGGGTCCTCCCGAAGGTGGCGTGCTTGTTCGCGAAGAGGTCGGCGCATGTCGCGCGAATCGCGTTCGTCACCGTCACGTTTCCGCGCGACACCGTGCCCGCGCCCGTGAAGGTCGACACCGTGATGTTGCCCTTGTCGATCAGGTCAAGCGTCGCGCCCGACTCCACGCGCACGGGGGTATTGGACGGTATGACGCCGTCGGAGTATGTCATCAGCGTTCCAGACTCCACCGCTACGCCGCCCGTGATCGTGTTGGTCGCGAAAAGCTCAAGCGTCGGCGCGCCGCGCTTGACGAACTCGCCGGCCAAGCCCTCGTTGCTCGTGAGCGTAAGCGCGCATTCGTAGCGCGTCGTCCGATCCGGACTTTCAAGGTACGCCTTCGTGCCGTCCGAGTAGTCACACCCGCGCGAGGTGACGACGATCTTCGAGACCTTCTTCGTTGCGTGGTCGTACTCCGCGTACGCGCTCGCCCCCCAGCCCGTCGCGTCCTCGAACACGACGCGTGCGATGCCGATGTAGTTGGTCGCGACGAAGCCGCCGCCAGTAGGCAACGCCACGCTCTCCACGCCCTTGCCCGAGGGCGACTCGAACTTAAGAGCCAACGTCGAGGCTCCCGTCCCCGAGTTGGCGCTGTTCTCCGACGTGTCGAAGACAAGGCCCTTCTTCCAGACGACCACATGCTGCAGCGCGCGAGGGTAGAAAAGCGGATTGCTCGCGCCGGCCGCGCTCCAGCCAAAGGCGTACGTCGGCATGAGGATGCCGCCGTCCACGTTCATGCACACGAGCGAACCGGCCCCGATTTCTTCACACTGCCGGAACCTGTTGGCCTTGAACACCGCGCCGTCGGAGAGGTTGAAGATGTTCGTGCAAACGCTGTCCTTGTAGCCGAACTGCAGCAGGGCCGTGCGGAACAGGGTTCCCGTGCCGGAGACCGTCACCTCGCTCACGCCGTTCGACTGGCATGTCATGAATCCGTAGGACTGGGAGTTTGTGACGACGAGCGAGTCGTTCGTACCGCCCGTCTGCACGAAGAGCGCCGTGCTGCCGGCCTCGCCGCTGCCCTTGCCTGCGTAGATGTAGCCGGTCCGGCGCGTCTCGAACAGGCCGCCCGTCTGCCGGAACGCGCCGAAGGAAGACGTCCATTCCGCCATATAGACTGAGTTGCTGACATGTACTTCGCCGTTCTCGAGCGTGAAGAATCCCATGCTCTTGTTGTACTCGCCGATGCGAGGTATGTCATTCTGGTAGACGGAAAGTGCACCCCCCGTCTGGCGGAACACCGCCTTGGTGTTACCGCCGTTTGCAACGCGCAGAAACCTGATGTCAAGGTGTCCGTCGTCCAGAAGCACTGACCCCTTTTCCTTGATGGACAATCCGTTGCAAACACGCGTCACTCCGCTTGTGAGCATCAAATTTCCCCCGTTGACCGTGAAGTTTCCCTCCAACTGCAGCGGGCCGTTCATGTAAAGCGTACCGGGACCCTTGTATGTGAGACGCGCCTGATCGGCATAGGCGTATCCCGTGTCGCCCGTGATCGGTCCGTTGAGTGTCATCACCGTGTTGTTGCCATCGTAGAATCTAGTCTCGATGCTCGCATCGGTCGCTCCCGGGAATTTTGCGATGTGGATGGGGCCGTTGATGATGTTCTGCGTCTTCGGATTCGTACCCGAGTTCGCCGTGAACGAGCGGCCGGTGTAGAGCTTGATGGATGCCTCGATCGGATTGCTTGTGGCCCAGAGCGTAAGAGCTCCCGAGTTGGTGACCACGACCAGTGTATCCGCCCCGTCCAAGAAAGTCGGCGCGCCCTGGAACGTCATCGTCCCAGTCGTCTGCATGATCGTCCCCGCCGTGAACTGATTGTAGAATAGCCAGTTGACGTTGGAACCGCCGACGCGTGTCAGCGTATGTCCTTTGAGATCAAGCAGGCTGCCCGTATTCATGCCCCAGCGCGAGGCGCATTCCACTGTCGCGTCGTCCGCCAGCTCCACATGGCTGAACATGTTGTCGGCGTTGCCGGAGCCGTTCGTGCGCGTGTAGCGAATTGCGCCCGCGCCGTTCACGCC
>CACXPT010000322.1 GCA_902769585.1 uncultured bacterium | reverse complement strand
CAGTCCATCGCCGAGCACCGCCACATGCCCACGCACATCAAGACGAAGGACGAGTGGACGGGCAAGGTGTTCGAGAAGGACCTCCCCTGCAAGATGGAGAGCTGGCTCGTGCGCCACGGCTGGGTGTGGGGCTTCACCACCGAGGGCGAGCCCAACCTCGACAAGTATCCTGAGGTGAAGGCAAAGCTCTCCGCGCTCCTCTTCGAGAAGGATCCCAAGACCGGCAAGCAGTTCCTCAACTGCGTGCACGTGGAGAAGTGGACGGCCGACGGCGTGGCGCACAAGCTCGCCAAGGACGAGAGCTGGCACTTCATGATGGGCGGCGACGAGGGCGCCATCGTGAGCGAGTTCGCGAACTACCACGACGGCGCCGGACTGCGCTTTAGCGTGCCGGGAGTCGGTTTTTGAGTGAATAGTTAAGAGTGAATAGTGAAGAGTTGAAAGACGAAAGGAAAAAGACGATGGAAAAGACGTACATGCATACCGGCATTCCGGTGGCGGAAAAGATGGACGGGATGGTCTACATGGAGGGCCTGAAGGTCTGGATCTGCAACAACGACGAGTACAAGATCGAGTATCTGTACTGGGAGAAGAACACTCCGGCAGCCTGGCGCATGATCGCCGAGCCGCACGTCGCCTACAAGGTGGCGGACGTCCAGGTTGCCGTCGACGAGGCCGTCGCCGCAGGTGCGGACGTGCTCCTGCCCAAGTATTCGCTTGGCGGCACGTGCGCGATTGCCTACGTGGGCTTCAAGAACGGCCCGCAGGTGGAGTTCTTCCAGGATTGACAAAGGACGGGGGAGCCCAGGCTCCCCCGAACCCCCACGAGAAGAAAGGTTGTATTTACCATGGCAATGAAGAAGTTCATCAACGACCCTGCGAACCTCACGGCCGAGCTGCTTGACGGCCTGGTGCAGTGCTATCCCGACAAGCTTGCGCTCGCGAACGAGAAGATCGTGGTGCGCGCCAAGCCGAAGCCGGCCGACAAGGTGGCGATCGTCACTCTCGGCGGCACCGGGCACGAGCCTGCGCTCGAGGGATTCGTCGGCGAGGGCATGCTGGACGCGTCCGTGGCCGGCGACATCTTCGCCGCGCCTGGCGGCGAAAAGGTGTTCGAGGCGCTCGAGATGTTCAACCGCCCGGCGGGCGTGCTGCTCGTGACGCTCAACCACAACGGCGACCGCATGAGCGCGAACAAGGCGCTCCGCAAGGCCGCTAAGGCGGGCCTGAACGTGAAGGAGATCGTGATCCACGAGGACATCGCGCAGGGTCCGCACGCGCCCATCGAGGACAAGCGCGGCCTTGGCGGATGCATTCCGTTCATCAAGGTGGTAGGCGCCGCCGCCGAGGAGGGGAAGAGCCTTGACGAGATCGTAGCGCTCGGCGAGAAGTTCAACGAGGGCATCGCCACGCTTTCCGTGGCCCTCAAGACGGCCACCCACCCGCAGAACGGGCAGGAGATCGGCTCGATCGACGAGGACAAGATGGAAGTCGGCATGGGCCAGCATGGCGAAGGCGGCGGTGGCGTGATGCCGGTGAAGAGCGCCGACGAGACGGCCGAGCTGATGGTGAAGTCGCTCATGGAGGCCACCGGCGTCAAGTCCGGCGACAAGGCGTTCCTCGTCGTCAACGGCTCTGGCGCGACCACGCTCATGGAAATGCTGATCGTCTACCGCAAGGCGAAGTCCGTGCTCGAGGCGGCGGGTATCTCGGTGCTGCCGGGCCGCTGCACGGAGCTGCTCACGGTCCAGGAGATGGCCGGTTTCCAGATGATCCTCTGCAAGTGCTGCGACACGTGCGCGAAGTATCTCGCCGCGAGGTCGGACGCGCCGTACTGGACATCCCTCGGCTGAGCCGGAGACGAAACTCGAGAGAGGTGCGGCGCGTGTTCCGGACGGGCGTGAACTTCATAGACGGCATCGCCGTCGAAGTGACGCGCAAGCGGATTCGCCGCATCAACCTCCACATAGGGAGAGATGGACTCGTCCATCTCTCCGTTCCTTTCTGGGGAGCGACGATAGCCGAGGGCGAGGCGTTCCTCCGCAGCAAGTGGAAGTGGGTGGTGGAGACGCGCGCGCGCATGCTGGCGAACCCGGTGGCGCGCGTGCCTGTCACGCCTGAGATGCGAGTCGCGCTGATGGGGCTTCTGGGCGAGCTGCACGGAAGGTGGTCGCTGATGCTGGGCGAGCCTTGCGTCACGTGGAGCCTGCGGTCCATGAAGACGCTCTGGGGTTCGTGCAACTGGCGGAAGCGGCACGTCACGTACAACCTCGACCTGGCGCACGAGCCGCGCGAACTGGTGGAGTACGTGGTGGTGCACGAGCTCACGCACCTGCGCGTGCCCAACCACGGGCCTTCGTTCCAGGCGCTGATGGATGCGCGCCTTCCCGGCTGGCGCCTCCTCCGCCGTCGCCTCCGCCACCTCTAGCCACCAAGCACTAAGCACTAAGCACTAAGCACTAAGCACTAAGCACTAAAATATTATGCTATAA
>CACXPT010000321.1 GCA_902769585.1 uncultured bacterium | reverse complement strand
GACGCGCCCACGGCCTCCGCGAGGTCGTTGACGCCGAGCCCGTACTGCGCGAGCTGGCGCGGCGAGTAGCCGATGCGGTACTCCGGCAGGTTCCCGCCGATGGCGACGACCTGCGCGATGCCGGGGATGGCGAGCAGGCGGTTGCGGAGCGAGAACTCGGCGATCTCGCGCAGGGCGAGGCCGGTCACGTTCGTCGAGTCGGAGACGAGCGCAACCATCATGCGCTCGAACACGCGGAAGCGCGCCGAGTCGGGGTCGGACGCCCAGTCGAAGTCCACCCACACGAAGGAGAGCCCGCCGCCCGAGCTGGAGCGGATGTTCGTGACGCCCTTGAGTCCGTTCATGGCGGACTCGATCGGCACGGTGATGCGCTGCTCCACCTCCTCGGCCGTGAGCCCGCCCGCCTCCGTCTGGATCGTGACGCGCGGCACCTTGATGTCGGGGAACACGTCCACCGCGAGCCGCTGCGACACGTAAACGCCGCCGGCCACGAGCGCCAGCGCGAGCAGCACCGTCGTCTTCGGCCAGTCGAGGATGACCGCCAGCAGTTTCCGCAGGGCGCTCATTCATGATCCTCCCCGGCGTGGAAGGTGCCGTCGGCGTGGAAGTGTCCGGCGGACTTCTTCTCTCCGCCGACGGCCGGGAGCGCGTGGCGGAGCTCGTATACGCCCCGCGCGACGACTTCATCGTGTTCGTCGAGGCCGGCGACGGCCGTCCACCCCGCTGCGGAGCGCCCGGGCACGACGGGCTTCACCACGAACCGGTCCGCGTCGTGCTCGTCGCGGACGAAGACCGACGGCGTCACGCCATCGCGGAACACCGCGCTCGACGGCACGCAGGCGACGGGCTTTCCTGCCGGATCCGTCTCCACGGTCACGTACACCGACTCGCCCAGAACCAGCTTGACATGCGCGTCGCAGTTCTCGTCGCACGCGATCCACACGCCGACGAGTCCGTCGGTACGCGTGCGATCAACCAGCATCGTGCCCACATGTTCGCCCACGCGCGCCCGCGCGCCGTCGGCAAGCCCGCGCGCGTCCGAGAACGGGACGAGCGCGAACACGACCGGCGGCTTCGCCTCCGTCATCTTCAGGATGTCCGTGCCGCGTTCGGCGAAGACGCCGCTCGCGACCAGCTGCTCGTTGACGCGTCCCCGCACCGTCGCGCGGAGCGAGAACTCGCCGCGCCCCGCGTCGACCACCACCAGCGCGTTCGTCATCGCCGCGTAGGCGATGCGCTTCGCGGCAAGCTCCGCCGCGAGGGAGGCGTTCTTCGCGCCGCTTTTCTGTACGGCCTGGAAACGCGCCTCCAAGGTGGCCAGCTCGCCGTACGCCGTCGCGGCGTCGGGCGAGACGAGGCGGAGGATTTCGTCGCCGGGACGGATCTCGCACGGCGCGCCGATGCGCCACGCGACGAAGCCGGCAAGCGGCAGGGATTTGCGCCGAAGCGCACGCGGATCCGACATCACGCGTCCGTAGAAACCGACAGCCGACTCGATCCGCCGCATCTCGACCTTCGCGGTCTTCAACCCGATCAGCTCGGCCGCCGCATCGCTGATCTCCACGCCCCGCTCATGGTGTTCGTGGTCGTGTTCATGCTCATGTTCGTGATCGTGGTCATGTTCATGCTTGTGCTCATGGTCGTGGTCGTGCGCCAGCGCGCAGCTGATCACGAAAGCCGTAGCGAACAGAAAAGACGAAAGCTTCATTTCATTCTCCCTTGACGGACATTCCCTCGACGACGGATTTCATCCGTTCGGTGAGGGTGGCGGAATCGATTCGGAGGCGCAAGGACGTCTGCGCCTCGGTGAGTGCGCGGTGGACGACGCCCACATAGCCGGCGGCGTCCAGCTCGCCGATCGCGTAGAGCCGTTCCGCGTTTGCGACGTCGGCCGGCGACGCGACGTTGCGCACGTGCAGGCGCTCCTGCTCCAGCTTGAGGTCGTGCCAGCGCCGGACGGCGCCCTGCCACGCCGTCACGGCAGCGAGGCGAGCCGCGTCGCGCGTGCCCGTGGCCGTGGCGATGCCCACGCGGTTGCGGTTCCAGAGCGGAAGCGTGAGCCCCCCGGTGATTCCCAGCCGGTTGTAGCCGTCCTCGCGGGTGTAGGCGGGGCCGAGGGACAGTTCCGGGTACTGCCGCCGGATCTCGCGGTCGAGCTCGCGTTCGCCGCCCGCGAGCCGCGCGACGGCGGCGCGCACGGACGGCGCGTTCGTGAAGTCGAGCGCCGCGAAGACGTTCGTCGGCATCTGCACCTCGCGTCCGGCGTCCGTCCAGGTGATCTCGCATGTCGGCGACAGCATCATCTTCCCGCGGAGCGAGGCCTCGGCCGTTGCGCGCTCGTGTCCCAGCTCGAACGCCGTGCGCCGCCATTCGCGCGAATCGGCGACGAGCTGCTCGTAGTCGGCGCGCGGCAGCTCGCCGACGTCCGCGAGGCGGCGCGCAACGTCGAGGGCGGCCACGTAGTTCGTCCCGTCCAGCGTCCGCTCCAGCGTGCGGGCGAACGCGGCGGTCTCGCGCGCCGTCACGGCCTCGACCGCCGCCTCGCCGGCCGCGTCACGCTCGGCCGCGACGAGCGTCCAGCGGTCGGCCTCGGCGTACGCCTCCGCCGCGCGCTTCTCCAGCGCGGGGATGCCGCTCAGCGGGATCGTGAACGCGAGGGACCCGCCGTAGACGAGCGGGTTCTCCGGCGCGCTGAGGATGCGCAGGAAGTCCGCGTTGAGCGCGGG
>CACXPT010000320.1:1128-4715 GCA_902769585.1 uncultured bacterium | reverse complement strand
ACGGGCTTGCGGCGTCCGCGCTCGTCGGGCTCGCCGAGCTCCATCACCTGGAGGCGCATCCCGCACACCTTGCCGTCCTTGCCGAGGATCTCGTCGGGGGCGTAGAGGAACTTGAACTTGACGCCCTCCTCCTCGGCCTCCGTGATCTCGACGTCCTCCGCCGGCATCTCCTTGCGGGTGCGGCGGTAGACCACGAACACCTCCTTCGCGCCCACGCGCACTGCGGTACGGCAGGCGTCCATGGCGGTGTTGCCGCCGCCGACGATCGCCACGCGCTCGCCGATGTCCGGCTTCTCGCCGGTGACGACCGCGCGCAGGAAGTCGATGCCGCCCCACACGCCCTTGAGCTCTTCGCCCTTCACGCGCATGGCAGTCGATTTCCACGCGCCGTTCGCAACGATCACCGCGTCGAACCACGAACGGAACTTCGCGAAGTCCGCGTCGCGCCCGATCTTGAAGTTGTTGATGAAGTTGACGCCCAGCGCCTCGATGGCGTCCGTCTCGGCCTTGAGGATTGCTTTGGGGAGGCGGTACTCGGGGATGCCGTAGCGGAGCATGCCGCCCATCTCGGGCATCTGGTCGTAGACGGCCACCATGTGTCCCCACTGCGCGAGCTTGAACGCGGCGGTGAGTCCGGCGGGGCCGCCGCCAATGATGCCGACCTTCTTGCCCGTGGGCGCGGCCACCTTGATCGGATGTTCGTTGCCGTCCTTGCGTACCTGGTCGGCGGCGAAGTACTTGAGCTGCGCGATGGAGATCGGCTGCTCGACGAGGTTGCGGCGGCACGCCTTCTCGCACGGATGCGGGCAGACGCGGCCGATCGCGGCCGGAAGCGGGAACGTCTCTTTCACCGTGGCGACGGCGTCCGCGAAGCGGCCTTCCGCGATTTCCTTCACGTATTTCTGGCAGTCCGTGTGGGCCGGGCAGTTCAGCTTGCAGGGACCCTGGCAGTCGCCGTCATGGTCGCCCATCAGGAGCTCCAGCGCGAGCTTGCGCGTGGCGAGCGCCTTTTCGCTCTTCGTGTGCACCACCATGCCCTGCGAAACCTTCGCGGAACAGGCGCGGAGCATCTTCGGGCAGTTCTCCACCTCCACCACGCACACGCCGCACGCGCCGTACGGCCCGAGCTCCTTCAGGTAGCAGAGGTTGGGGATCTCGATCCCCGCCGCCTTCGCCGCCTCAAAGATGGTGGTGCCGGCCGGCACGCTCACGGACTGGCCGTCGATTTCAAGGGTTATCAGTTCGGTATCCATTTTGCAAATCCTTTCACCCAACAACTACCGCGCCAAACTTGCACGTCGCGGCGCACTGGCCGCACTTGATGCACTTCGCCGGGTCGATCACGTGCGGCTGCTTTACGGTGCCGGAGATCGCGCCCACGGGGCACTTCTTCGCGCACATCGTGCAGCCCTTGCACTTCGCCGGGTCGATTTCGTACTTCTTCAGAGCCGCGCACTCGTGCGCCGGGCAGCGCGCCTCGCGGATGTGGGCGTCGTACTCGTCGCGGAAGTAGCGGATCGTAGTGAGGACGGGGTTCGGGGCCGTCTGCCCCAGGCCGCAGAGTGCGCCGGCCTTGATGCCGTTGCAGAGTTCCTGCAGCAGCTCCACGTCGCCCTCCTTGCCCTTGCCCTCGGTGATGCGCGTGAGGATCTCGTGCATGCGCTTCGTGCCGATGCGGCAGTGGACGCACTTGCCGCAGCTCTCCTTGGCCGTGAAATCGAGGAAGAACCGCGCCATGTTCACCATGCAGGTGTGCGAGTCCATCACCACCATGCCGCCGGAACCCATGATCGCGCCGGTCGCGCCGAGCGCCTTGTAGTCGATGAGCGTGTCGAGCAGGTGCTCGGGGATGCAGCCGCCGGAGGGACCGCCCATCTGCACGGCCTTGAACGTGCCGCCGTCGCGGATGCCGCCGCCGATGCCGAAGATCACGTCGCGGAGCGTGAGTCCCATCGGGATCTCCACGAGGCCGCCGCGCTTGATCTTGCCGGTGAGCGCGAACACCTTCGTGCCCTTGCTCGTCTCGGTGCCCATCGCAGCGAACGCGGCGCCGCCGTTGAGGATGATCCACGCGACGTTCGCGAACGTCTCCACGTTGTTGATGTTCGAGGGGGCCTGCGTATAGCCTTTCTCCGCCGGGAACGGAGGCTTCAGGCGCGGCATGCCGCGGTTGCCCTCGAGCGACTCGATGAGGGCGGTCTCCTCGCCGCACACGAACGCGCCTGCGCCCGCCTTGATGCGGATGTCGCAGGAGAAGTTGCTACCGAGGATGTTCTCGCCGGTCGGACTCGATCACCGCGCGGTCCATGAACGCGCCGGGGTCGCCCTCGTCGGCGTTGCAGATGAGGTACTTCTGGTCGCCCTTGGCGTTGCGGGCGGCGTTCCACTTGAACCAGGTGGGGAAGCCCGCGCCGCCGCGTCCGGCGAGACCGGACGTCTTGATTTCTGCGATCACGTCCTCCGGCGTCATCGCGAGCACCTTGCGAATGGCCTTGTAGCCGTCCACGGCCTCGTAGGCCGCGATGTCTTCGGGATCGATGAGGCCGCAGTGCCTGAGCGCGATGCGCGTCTGCTTCTCCAGGAACTCCTTGTCCTCGGCCTTAATCTCCAGATCTGCCAGTTCCGGTAGGGTCACGCGTCCCGCGTGACCGCATTCAGACACCGCCTTGTAGATCCGCTCTGCGTCCTTCTCCTGCACCTTCACGAGGCGCTTCACGAGCGTACCGCCATCATACACATCGACTATCGGCTCGAGATAGCACATGCCGATGCAGCCGGTGATGCCGATTCCAACGGCGTTGTCCGCGTTCAGCTTCTCCACGGCCGCGCGCACCTTGCGCGCGCCAGCGGCGATGCCGCAGCTTCCTTCTCCGAATACGAGCTTCATTTCGACGCCTCCCGAATCTTGCGCACGATGTCCTTGGCCTTGGCGGGCGTGAGGGAACCGTAGGTGTCCTCGTTGATCATCATCACGGGCGAGAGCGAGCAGCACCCGAGGCAGGCGACCGTCTTGATGGAGAAGATTCCGTCGTCGGTCGTCTCCCCGTCGCCCACGCCCAGCTCCTCCACGAGCGCCTTCTCGATGGAGTCCGCGCCGTTCACGTGGCAGGCCGTCCCCTTGCAGAGCAGGATGAGGTTCTTGCCGACGGGCTTGAGGCGGAACTGCGTGTAGAACGTCGCGACGCCCAGCACCTTGGCGGGACTGTTCCCCGTCTTCTCGGCGATGGCGTACAGCACGTCGGTCGGCAGGTAGCCGTAGATCTCCTGCGCCTTCTGCAGGATCGATATGAGGGCGTGATCGTCTCCGGCGAACGCCTCAAACACGGGCGTCAGCTTCGACAGGTCGCTCTTTTCGCAACACTCGCACATGATGTCAATTCTCCTTTCGGAATTGGGTAGTATATCAAATCTCGGACGGCCCCCCGACAAAAAGCCCCGCCGAATGGGCAGGGCTTTTCGTCGCGTAGTCGCACTTGCTGGGCGTTAGGCCTCGAAGTGGTAGACGTCGCGCTTGTGGTAGTTCGTGTGGAGAAGGTGGTGAGCCTTCTCGCCGCCCTGAGCGCCAGTCTTGCCGAGGTAGTTGTCGT
>CACXPT010000320.1:0-1111 GCA_902769585.1 uncultured bacterium | reverse complement strand
CGTCCGTCGCGAGGCAGGGCTGGCCGCCGCCGCCGATGCAGCCGCCGCGGCACGCCATCACCTCGATGAAGTCGTAGCGCGGCTTGACGCCGTTCTTGCGGTCCTCGCGGATCTGGTTGATGACCTTCTCCACGTTGCCCATCTGGTGCGCGACGGCGATGTTAACCTTCGTGCCCTTGATGTCGATCGTGGCCGTCTTGACGCCCTCCATGCCGCGCACGTCCTGGAAGTCGATGCTCGGGGGCTGCGCCTCGCCGGTGATCAGGCAGTAGGCCGTGCGGAGAGCCGCCTCCATCACGCCGCCCGTCACGCCGAAGATCGTGCCCGCGCCCGTGTAGGCACCGAGCAGGTCGTCGGCCTTCTCCTCGGGGAGGTCGTTGAAGTCGATGCCGGCCGCCTTGATCATGCGGGCGAGCTCGCGCGTGGTGAGCACCACGTCCGTGTCCTGCTGGCCGGTGGCGGACATGTTCTCGTCGCGGGAGATCTCGTACTTCTTCGCCGTGCAGGGCATGATCGAGGTGACGTGGATCTTCTTGGGATCGACGCCGTTCTTCTCGGCCCAGTAGCTCTTGCAGAGCGCGGAGAGCATCTGCTGGGGCGATTTCGCCGTGGAGAAGTTGCCCGTGAAGTCGGGGGCGTACTTCTCCATCCAGTCGGTCCACGCCGGGCAGCAGCTCGTGAGGAGCGGCAGGTCCTTGCCCTCGGTGAAGCGCTTGATGAACTCCGTGCCTTCCTCCATGATCGTGACGTCGGCGGAGAAGTTCGTGTCGAACACCTTGTCGAAGCCGATCATGCGGAGCGCCGCGTAGATCTTGCCCGTGGTGAGCTCGCCCGGCTTCATGCCGAACGCCTCGCCGACGGCAACGCGCACGGCCGGGGCGATCTGCACGAGGCACTTCTTCTCGGGGTCGCGCAACGCTGCCCACACCTTCGCCGTCTCGTCGTTCTCGTAGATCGCGCCCACGGGGCAGTGCGCGGAGCACTGGCCGCACTTGATGCAGGGCGACTCCGCGAGCGGCACGCCGGCGGCGGGCTGCATCACGGTCTTCTCGCCGCGGCCGATGAACTCGAGCGCCCACACGTTCTGCATCTCCTGGCAGACTTCCGCGCA
>CACXPT010000319.1 GCA_902769585.1 uncultured bacterium | reverse complement strand
GCGGGCCGGTGCCGGCGACGGTGTTCTTCTCGCCGCCGATCTGCGCGATGGTCGAGCCCGACTTCGCCTGCGTCGCGAAGTCGGTGAAGGCCTTGAATGTGTCGTTGTATCCGTTGATTCCGAGTGGCATGGATGTCTCCTGTTGAAAGGTTGAAAGGTTGAAAAGTTGAAAAGTTGAACGGCGGCGGAAATGCGATTACCGAAGGTCGTAGTGGGCCGTGGTTTCGATGGTTGTGTCCCATGAAAACCGGAATTTGTCGGGGATGCCATTCGCCACGCCGTCGAGTTTCTTCGTGCCGTCGGGGGCGTCCATGATGGCGGTGAGGTTGGAATCGTCGAACTGCGTGAAGTCCTGCTGGACGAAGCGGTCGAAGTCCTTGGCGTCGATTTTGATCATCAGTCCGGTGCGAATCGTGCTACCTTCGCCGAGGTTCATGGTCCGGCTTTTTCCCTTGCCGTCCGCGGCGATGATCGACTGGGGATGCCGGGTTCCGTTGAACTGCACCGTCACCGAGCCGTTCTTGTCAAGTTCAAGCGTGATTTCGCCCGGCTGCTTCATGGCTTCGTTTCCGAGTTCGTATGTCTTGCCCGCACCCTGGGGATCGAGGTTCCTGGACTCGGTTTCGTGGGAGATTCTGTCCATTTCGCCGGAAAGGAAGGACATGACGATCCAGGCCTTCTTCTGCTGCGCGGGGTCGAGCTCTCCGAATGTCGTTTTCTCCCCCTTCGTGAGGAGGGAGGCGATCTGGTCCCGGGCTTCGAGGGGATCCCGGGAGAGTTCGCCGCCGCCGGGGAGCTTCACCTTCGGTCCGGTTGCGCGATTCTTTGCGAAGGCGGTGTCCTCGAACCGGCCCGCCGCGAACTTCTTGCACGCCGAGGCCATGGTCCAGTTGAGCAGCGGGAAGGCGGTTTGGTTGCGCGGATGGCGGATGGCGTCCCGGGGGTCCATGGGATGCGGCCCCATGCGCTTGAGATACAGGTCGCGCACGAGCCCGGCCGCCTCGCCGTCGCCCGACACGATGTTGTTCGCGTATTGCCGGCGTTCGCGTTCGCAGGCCGCGGCGGCGGCGGGGACGATGCCGCGGGTGATCGCCTTCTCCTCGGCGCCGTTCCTCATGTCGATCTGGCCTTCGTAGTCGGAAATTCCCCTGCGGAGCTCATCGCGGGTCGCGCCGAATTTCAAGTTTATCGCCATGTGCATCATGGACAGGACTTTGGCGTGGGTGCCGCCTTGGCCCTGCACGTGATACCGCAGACCGCCTTTCGCCGCGGATTTGTCGAACTCGCCCATGGAGATGTCGTTGTAGATCGCCAGGAGCTTGGAGGCGGAGGGGGCGCTCAGCGCGGCCTGAATGTTGCGGCAGGCCGCCGTTCCGCACTTGTCGAGAACCAGACCGGCGATGAAGTCCCGGCAGACGTCTTTTTCGTCGGCGCCGTCGAGCGCGTCCGCCTTCGATTCCACGGAGACGGCGTGAACCGCCTTCTCGAATTGCGCGACGGCCTTGTGCAGATCGAGGGCGCTCGACCTGGTGGTGATTTTCGCGACGCTGCCGACGGCGGCGCTCCGGCTCAGCCGGATCATCGCGGCGAAGAGTCCCTGGTCCAGGGACTTCCCGTTGAGTCCCTTGAGCGCGTCCACGCCGCGCCTCACGATGGTGTCGTCACCACCGGCCGCCTCGCGGATTTCGTTGAGATTGCCGATGATTTTGTCCACCCTTTTCCTGATGTCCTCGGCGGAGCGGAGATTGTCGCCGGACCCGTTGAGCAGTCGCTTGATGTTCTCCACGACGACTTCGAGCGCGTCCGGATCGGCGCCGGCCCGGTCGATGGCGGCCTGGACGACCTCGTCGATCTGCTCCTGCGTCGCATGGATGCCGTCCCTGTACAGTTTTCCATAAACGGCGGCGGCGTTCGCCCTGGCCTTTTCCAGGGCCGTTTCGGGGGTGAGCGGGGCCGGCGGGGCCGGCGGGGCGCTCTCGATCGCGGCCTTCACCGCCATGATGCGGCGGGCGGTGAGGGGCCTGCCCTTGTCGTAGTCCTCGAGGCGCATCGCGTCCCAGACGCCGGACGGGACTCGCGACTCCCCGCCGAACATGCCGACGATCGCATCGCGGAAGAGCGTGCGCGCTTCGTTGTTCGCCCTCTGGTTGGTCTTGAGGCGGCCGACGTTGCCGACCCAGTCGCCCTTCGCGGCCGTGATGGTGCGGCCGGCGAGTCCTCCCGCCTCGGCGTTGTTCGCGCGGGCGATCGACTTGCCCTTGCCCGCGTCCACGCGCTGCTGCGCGAAGTCCGTGAACATCTTGAACGTGGCGAGGCTTGCGTTGATGTCGAGTGCCATTGCTCCTCGTCGCGGGCGGCGGCCTCTTCCGCGGCGGGGCGGAAGTTCTCCAGCGCCAGCCGCCACTGCTCGACCTGGTTCACGAACGCCTCGAGCTCCGCACAGAAGCCGTCCAACTCCACGTCGCGGGTCGGGATGCGCCACTGCAGCACCACGTCGCCGGTGTCGCGAATCTTCCCGAGGGCCCGGTCCTGCGGGCCGAACGTCTCCGTGTTGGCCTCCAGCAGCAGGTCCAGGAACGCCTCGGTCTTCTCCGGCGGCGGCGATCCCACGACGGCGGTCGTCAGCAGCGCCTCGCCGGCGGCTGTCTCCGTGATCTGCAGAGGGATGCCGTCGATCTCCAGGGCGCAGACGCCGTCCTCCACCGTCAGCCCGTCGATGCCCATTTTCGCCGCGAAGGCGGATGTCAGTTCCTTGAGTTCCATGGTTGTCTCCGGTTGATTCCGTCAGATGTTCACGGAGTTGAAGAGGCAGGCCTTGCCGATCGTGTCGACGTCCTCCGCGGTGAGCGGGCGGACGACCTCCTTGCCGTCCACGACGAGCGGCTTGAATTCATAGAAGCCGGTCTCTTCGTTCTTGAACGGGACCACGATCTTCGCCGTCTTGCCGACGAGCTTCTCCTTGGCGGCCGCGGA
>CACXPT010000318.1 GCA_902769585.1 uncultured bacterium | reverse complement strand
GACGGCACGCTCACCAAGCGGGTGATGAACGACCTCCTGCATCCGAACGAGACCGGCTACCAGATCTGGTGGGAGGCGATCCACCCCCTGTTCAAGGAAATCTGCGGGAAGTAGGAAGGGGAGCCTCGGCTGTGCCCTGTTTGACATCGGAAGTGAAAACTGCTAGCATATTGACGCTTTCGGTTGGGGAACAGTGTTCTTGAACGGGAAACAGAATGAATCATCATGGCGAAGCCCATACATAAAAGCAAGCGGAAAGCGGGCAAGGCTGCCGCCTACAAGGCGGCGGGGCGTTCCGCATCCGTCTTGAAGCCGGAGTATCTCGCGGCGATTGAGCGCTTCCGGCTCATGGACGACGATTTCATGTCGAAGTGCCTAGAGAACGCGCCGGAGTGCATCGAGCTGATGCTGCAGATCATCCTCGGCAAGAAGGATCTGAAGGTGGTCAAGGCGCAGACCGAGTACCCGATCAAGAGCCTTCAGGGGCGTGGCGTGCGTTTCGACGTGTTCGCGCGGGATTCCAAGGGCAGGGAATACGACATCGAGATCCAGCGCGCCGACAAGGGCGCGGAGCCGAGGCGGGCAAGATACAATTCCGCGCTGATGGACGCGAACGCGCTGAAGTCGGGCGAGGACGTTGACAAGCTCCGCGACACATACGTCATTTTCATCACGGAAAACGATGTGATGGGCGGCGGCAAGGAGGTTTACCAGATTGACCGCACGATACGGGAGTTGAACGGCAAGGCTTTCGGTGACGGTACGTGCATCATTTACGTGAACTGTGCGGCGAAGGGTGATTCCGACGTGTGCAAGTTGATTCACGATTTGATGTGTCCCGATGCGGATGAAATGTATTTCAACGTTCTTAGGAAGCAAGTCAGTCAATTCAAGAATTCAGAAGAAGGGAGGCACACCATGTGCAAGGCAATGGAAAAAATCGAAGCCCGGGGCGAGGCTCGAGGCGAACGCAAGACTATGCTCGCAATGGCGAAACGGATGCTGAAGGACGGCATTTTGGCATTGAAGGATATTGCAAGGTATTCCGGCCTGTCGCTCGCGCAGGTCAAGAAACTCCAGGCGTCAATGGCCTGAGGAATGTGTTCATGGACGGGGTCGGTACTAGCAAGGAATCGGTCGGTCTGGCGTGAAGAATACCACCTAATCGGTCGCGCTGCCGACCGATTATGGTGTATAATATGCGACAAACCGACCGATATCAGACATTCCGTTCTAATTGAAGAGCCTCCTTGGACAAACTGACGTTCGACGAACCCCTGAAGTTCGGCCTCTCGATCATTATCAGGTAGCAGATCACCTGCGTTTCATGGAGGAAGGGGTGACGCCTTCGTAGCGGCGGAAGGTGGCGGAGAAGTGCGAGGCCGTGGCGAAGCCGCAGGAAAGGGCGATCTCCTGCAAGGACGGTCCGTCGGGTGCCATTAGGAGTTGTTTTGCCTTGTCGATGCGGCAGCGCGTGAGGAAGCTGTTGGGAGAGAGTCCCATCTTCTCGCGGAAGAGCGTGAAGAAGCGCGTCTGGGAGTAGCCGGAGAACGCGACAAGGTCCGCCATGCGGACGTGTTCGCCGCAGTCGCGCCGGATGCGGTCGGCGACCGCGCGCACGACGGCGTCGGCGTCCTCGCGCGGGGCGGTACTATGGAACCGCATCGCGCGAGCGGTGCGCGAGAGGACGGTCCAGGCAAGCAGCCGGACGTAGCCCGCGTCGGGTTCGTCGTTCTCCACGGCAGCAAACAGCTCGCGGAGGACGCGCGTCAGATCGGGCGGAATCGTCTGTGCGGCCAGCGCCCTGTCCGCGAGTGTTGCGAAGATGGCTTTACGCTCCAATGCCGTGAAAGGCGAACATGCGACGGGGCCCGAGGGCGGACGCCAACGCGTGCCAAGATGGACGGACGGCGTGCCGGCCGTGTTCACGGCGCGGTGCCGCATGTCCGGCGGAATCACGAGAAATGCACCGCCGAGAATGGTGACGGGGGCTCTTCCCGCGAATTCATACGTGAGACGGCCGGAGAGGATGTAGTGGGTCTCCCAAAACGGATGCGCGTGCCAGTCCTGGCGGTACGTGTCGTGGTGGCGCATCGCCTCGATCGTGTCGAGCGCGGCCAGCCCGATGTCCTTGCCTTTTTTCCACTTGAACATGGTGCAAGTATATCATATTTCTCCCGAATTGTCGTAATCCTTCATGGGAGGAATTTGAAAGAAAGTATATCGGCAGTCGTGATATACTAGGCACACGCAACGAAAGGAATGTTCAGATGAAGAAATCGTTTTTGATCGTCAGCGGCCTTGTGCTTGCCGCGTTGCCGCTCTGCGCGCGGACGGTGGCGCTGTGGCCGCTCAACTGGGACGCCACTGCGGACAAGCCTTCCGGCGCATGCGCCATCGCCGCCGAGAACAACCTTGCAATCCATTCACGAGCCACCTTTACGCGAGATACGACGGACATCGGCTGGACGCTGGAAGGCGGACGCAACCGCCGCTACCCGGTCGGGACCATCACGGTTGAACGATGAATCCGAGGTGGCTGTATGGGTTTGGCAAGTATGATATACT
>CACXPT010000317.1 GCA_902769585.1 uncultured bacterium | reverse complement strand
GCCGCGTCCGCCCAGGTAGCGATCCTGGTCGACGCCGAGGTTGCGCCGGCGCTCGGCGGCCGTGAGCACGCGGTCGTACAGGCGCACGGACGAGATGTACGCCTTTCCGCGGTCGAGCCCGATCTGCAGATTGCTGTTGTGTTTGTAGCTGGTCTTGTCGATGTGGAAGCGCCCCGTCGTCCCCTGCACGAAAAGCGAGCCGTTGACGTACAGCGAGGATTGCTCGGCGGCCGGATAGGAGTTGATCGAGAAACTGTTGAACGAGGTGGCGTTCGCGATGGTGTTGTAGGGGGAATTCCGGTTGGGCATGTAGTACGCCCAGCGGTCTTCGCTGTTGACGAATATCGCATGGATGATGTTGTTGTCGGCGCCGCGGTAGCAGACGAGGCCGTCGTTGCCGGCGTTGAGGATGGCGGAGCGCCCGGTCTGGGTGAAGTCGAAGTCGCTGTCCGTGTGGCAGACGATCTCCGCCGTCCGGGCCGTGAAGTTCTTCAGCGTGCCTAGCGCGAGGGTGGGGCGCACGTTTCTCCCCAGGAACAGGTGGTCCTCGTTGAACGTCCAGCCGGCTGACGGCTCCGGGAAGGACGCCCCTCCCGCGAGGTTCGTCCAGGCGGCCGCGTTGGCGTCGTGGAGATAGGGTCCCGCGTTGTCCTTCGCGTCCCAGAGGCCCACGAGCCCGTCGCGGACGTAGTCGAACGTGTCGCAGTAGGAGCGGATGAAGAAGCGGACGCTGCCGCAGGACGTCCCGACGCCCTCCGGGAGGGCCACGCCGCTGATGGACGTGGCGTTCGCGGGCACCGTGGCCGCCTCGCGCACGTGCTCCCAGGCGTCGATGTCCTCGCCTCCGTCCGTCCCGCCCCAGGCCACGTACAGCGTGCGCGCCTCGGGCCACGTGCCGAAGGTGAGGTCCACCACGGGCGTGCCGTTGGTGTGGAGCGTGTAGAGGAACGGCTCGACCACGCGGAAGGTCAAGCTCGTGGAGCAGCCGAAGTAATCGGAGGTTTCCGCCACGGCCACGTTGACCGTCCAGGTGCCCTCCCCGAGGGCGGCGAGCTGCTCGGGCGTCAGGCTGGCGGCGGGCGTGCCGTAGGCGGAGACGCCCGGGGCGAGAACGCCGGGGGCCTCGCCGCGGGTCCAGCGGAACTTGCTGAACGTCGGCGGCGCCGTCCATCCGTTGCGCGCCTTTGTGACGGTGAACGTGTACTGAAGGTTGGTGGTGGAGCCGTCGGACCACCGCGTCGTGGCCGGGTCCGCGAGCGCGACCGTCACCGGATAGTCGCCGACCGCCGTCGCGTCCCCTTCCACCGACACGGTGTAGGCGGGATTGGCGGCAATCGCCGGAACGCGTGCCTGGCCGGTGTAGTGCATCGGCGGCGGCGGCGGGGGCAGCTGCACCTCGCCGGCGGCGAGGGGACGCAGCGTGCAGCTGGTCGCGCGGTGGTCGCTCAGCGACTGGTGGGGATGGATGGACACGTCCTCCGTCGCGAACCCGCGCGCGAAGACGTTGTCGATCACTCTGGCGGAAAGGCCGCGCTGCGTCGTCTCGGCCGGGGTGTAGCCCGCGGCGGTGAAGAGCGCGACGTCGTCCCACTTCATCTGTGTGGTGCCGTCGGCGTTATGGAGGACGGTGTTGAAGTCGCCCGCGATGACCACGCGGGGGTAGTCGGCGAAGTCGTCGATCAGGTCGCGAATCTGCTCCGCGCGGAAGGTCTCGTCGGAAAAGTCGAGATGTGCCTGCACGAACCAGGCCTCCCGGGCGTCGTCGATCGCCACGCGGTGCGCGAGATAGTAGCGGTTCTGGTCGTGGTGCAGGAAGTAGTTCGTGACGGTCTCGACGATCTCGAAGCGCGGCGTCGCGAAGGCGGCGTTGCAGTTGTATCCGCTCGTCGGGCCGACGGACCCGACCGCGTAGCGCGAGAGGATGGCGTCGCGCGTCTTCACGGAGCCGTCGGAGGTGAAGTCCGCGCTGTATTCGCAGAACCCCATCCAGTCCGCGGCCATCTCGTCGAAGAAGGCGTTGTACGCCGCTGCCTTCGCCGCCGCGTCGGCCGGCGCGATGGTCGAGGTGCCGTTCAAGCCCAGGCTGAAGTGGCCGATGTTCCAGTGCCCCACGCGGAAGGGAGCGGGCGCGGACGCGGCGCCGAGCAGATGAGAGACTGTCTGCGGCGGCTCCGCCCCGCGGAAGCGCACGGCGTCCACCCGTTCGTTGTGCCGCCGCTCGCCCGCGGTGAGCGCGCGGTCGTAGATGCGGATCGACGAGAACCACGTCGGTCCTCTGGTGAGGCCGATCATGGTGTTTTTCGTGTGCCCGAAACCCGACGTCGTGGTGTGCAGGCGGTCCTTTTCGATTCCGCGCACGAAAAGGGCGTTGTTGATACGCATGTCGGAAGCGACGAAATCCTGCCGGAAGACGGCGGAGTACGTCCGGTCCTGCTGCACGAGCGCCGCCGCGTCGAGGGGAGACTGCGGGTTGCCCACGTAGTACGCCTGGCGCGTGGTCGGGTTGACGAAGATGGCGTGGACGTTCCAGCCGTCGCCGCGGTAGCAGATCACGCCGTCCATGCCGACGCTGACGATGTCCACGCGCCCGTTGAGCCCCGCCGA
>CACXPT010000316.1 GCA_902769585.1 uncultured bacterium | reverse complement strand
CCCGTGATCTTCACGTTCCGTATTTCAAAAGCACCCTTGGCGGATTCGCGCTAGGCGTGGAGGTGGGTTACGCGCGATTCTTCGTCGCGGTTGAGGACTTCCACGAAGTAAGGGGCATGTCCGCCGCGGCAGAAGAGTCCGTGTACGGCATCGGCACCGTCCGTGGCTATGACATCGCGGATCAGGCGTATCATCGCCTTCGTGACGCGCAGCCCCGGAATGAACACCGGGATGCCTGGCGGATACGGCACGAGGAACTGCGAGGCGATGCGACCTTCTGCCTCCTCGATCGGCACAAGCTCGCCGTCACACAGCGCGGCGTCGCGGGGCAGGACGGCGGGCTGGTCGCCGACTGCCTCGGCGATGCGCGCGGCGCTGGCTGGCGAGGCGGACGCTGTGCCGATCAGCCCTTTGTTCTGGCGGCAGACGCGGTAAAGGTACTCGAACTGCTCCTCAATCGTGCCGGCGGTCACGAGGAAGAGGACTGTCGTGGCGCTGGACTTCTCCCACTGGATGTGGGCTTTCAGGAGCGCCTTCTTGAAGGTGGCGCAGGCGGAAATGGACTTGAGCATCAGCACGATCTTGAGCGGGTCCTTCATGTAGCCCGCGGCACGCCAGTCCGTCGTCCGTCCTGCGATTTCCTCAAGTCCGGCGAAGCAGGCGTTCTCCGGCTTGCCGCACGTGTCGGCCACGCGTTTGCGGAACGCCGCGACCCAGCGCAGGCGCTCGTCGATCAGCTTCATCCCCTCAAGCCGCATCTGCACGCCTGCCACGTCGAGCGCGGCGAGGAACGGGTAGTGCGGCGAGGTGGAGTGCCAGTAGCGGAGAATCTCATGGAGGTCGTGCGAGAACTTCTCGTAGCTGCCGCGTCCGTGCAGCTTGAAGCGCTTGCGCAGCCATCGGAAGCCGGGCGAAGCGTCGTCCTCGAGCAGCTGCTTGAAGCGCGTGGAGACGTGTATCATGGACGCCTGGGAGAACGCAGCGAGCGTCTTGTGGGTGGACTGCACGGAGAAGTGCGCGCCGCACGTCTCGTTCACGGCGTTGTAGCGCACGGTGTCGCCCTTGCCGCGTCCGAAGGTGTAGAAGGGATGGAAGTTCAGGTGGGCGGCCCACGCCTCGTCCGCGTAGAAGAGCACGCCTGCGCGCTCGCACAGGCGCGCGATGTCCCACACCGGATACAGTACGCCCTCGTAGGTGCAGGTCGTGAGGACGAGCAGGCGCGGATTCGAGACTGACGCCAGAGTGCGTTGGATGTCAGGCAGCGCAACGGGTCCCCACACGCCGAGGCGGGCGTTCCAGCGGGCCGGCAGGTAGTGCGGCACGGCGCCTGACGTGACCACCGCATGGTGCACGCTCTTGTGGCAGTTGCGGTCGATCAGCACCGTCTCGCCTGGACGGAGCAAGGTCATGAGCATGGCCTTGTTGGAGGTTGAGGTGCCGTTCGTGATGTAACAGCTCTGGGCGGTTCCGAAGATCTCGCTGCTGAGCCGCTGCGCCTCGGAGAGGGGCGTGCGCGCCTCTGGGCTGGAGAGGTCGCCAAGGGATTCGACGGAAACGGAGAGGTCTGTGCGGAAGATGGTCTGGCCGAACGATTCGTAGAACCCTCGCAGGAACGGCGAGTTGGAGAATGCGCGTCCGCCGTTGTGTCCGGGCGTGTGCCAGTTCGTGCCGGCCTTTGACGTCACGTAGTTGCGCAGCGCCGTGGAGAATCGCGGCATCCAGAAGCTCTTGAAGAGGTGGACGATGCGCTCGTGGCACTTGTCGGGGTGGGTGAAGACGGAGAAGTCCTTCTTAGCCCAGCGCCGTGCGGGCAACGGCACGTCCTTGTGGCCTGGACGCGTGACCAGCACCTTGGGAATGGCGGGGAAGAAAAGCCTCATCCAGGCGCGGATGGGACGGCCCTCGATGTAGGAGGACATGAGGTCGTCGTCTATGAGGAAGAGGCAGCATGCGCGCCCGGCGTCCGTCAGCACGCCGCGCCAGGTCGGCGGGTGCGTTGACGACAACCAGTTTCAGAGGCGGGTAGTCGAGAGGGCCGCGCGCGTCGAACGTCTCGCGGCAGAACTCCCGGAAAGCGTCCGAGAGGCCATACTCCACCACTGGCAGGTTCTTTTCGTCCTGCCGGTGCGGCTTGTGCAGGTAGAATACCGTCTGTGTCCGGATCATTTGAAGTCCTTCTTGCCAAGGCAAACGCCTTGATTATACCACACGCGGGGCGGCAGGATGTGGTATAATTGCCCTGCCGTTTTCGATTGACGAGGCTGAAAGCAAATGAACGAAGATGTGAAACCGTTGGCAGTTGGCCAGATAGGACCCGAGGCCAAGAAGATAATCGACGCGTCGGATCCGCATTGGGTCGACGTCCGTCCCGCAGGCGAGTTCCTGCAGCTGCCGGAAAAGACCATACTCCATTCGGGGCCGCCAATCGCGTTCGAGCGGATGTGCATCCTCCACCGGCGCGGCATGGCTAACGCATGCCTGTTCGAGGGCTGGGCCAACGATGTCGCAGAGGCGGAGGCGATGCTCTCGCGCGGCGCGGTGCGCGTTGCGGCGGCGATGGACTACGCCACGGTCGGCTCGGGAACGGGCATCGTGACGGCATCCGTGCCGCTCCTCGTCGTCGAGGACCGCACGACGGGCCTGCGCGCGGGCGTGTTTCCCAGCGAGGGACGCTTTGGCGGCGGTTTCTGCGGCTGGGGCTTATATTCGCCCGAGATAGCGGCGAATCTCGCGTACATGCGCGACGAACTCTTCCCGCCGCTGGTGGCGGTGCTGAGGGACGTGGGCGGCTTTCCCCTCAAGGCGCTGTTCGCCGAGGCGATACGGATGGGCGACGAGCTGCATTCATGCCAGAAGGCGATCGACTGCCTCTTCACGCGGGCGATCATCCCATACGCGCTAAAGTGCCCTAACGCGGCGGAGCTGCTCTCCTACTTTGCGACCGCGGACCGCTTCACTCACAACTTCGGTCAGGCGGCGAGCCGCGCGGCGCTCCTGGGCGTGGCTGCGGCCGGGGTGAAGGGCGCGCTTGTGGCGGCCGGCGGCAACGGGGTGGAGTATGGCGTAAAGTTCGCCGACGACCCCGGCACTTGGCATGTTGCCCCCTCGCCGATGATCGTCGGACCGTACCTGACGCCTGGAGCGAAGAAGGAGAACCAGCTGCCGTGGATAGGCGACAGCTCGATCACCGAGTGTCGCGGCTGGGGCGGGCAGATACGTCCGATCAACCCTGCGCACGGCTGCGATGGGACAGGCCCCGTCATCAACGGCGGGATGATCGACCGCAACGGCGGCTGGATGGGGGCAGGATCCACGCGCATGCCCGACGCATGCTTCGACAAGGTGCGGTCCGCCCTGTGATAAACATGGTATAATGTGGCGCAAGCCATGTCTGATTTCGTACATCTTCACGTTCACACGACGTACTCGCTGCTCGACGGCCAGTGCGGCATCGCGCCGCTTGTGCGGCGTGCCCGCGAATGGAAAATGCCCGCGCTCGCCGTCACCGACCACGGCAACCTCTTCGCTCTCAAGGCATTCTACGACGAGTGCCGTGCCAAGAAGGGCTACGAGGATCTGCCGCCCATCAAGCCGATCCTCGGCTGCGAGACGTACGTCACGTCCACCGGCGACTACACCACGCGCGACAAGACCGAGAAGCGCCACCACCTGATCCTGCTCGCCAAGAACCTCACGGGCTACCACAACCTCGTGCGCCTCATCTCTGAGGCCCACATCCACGGCTTCTACTACAACGCCCGCATCGACCACCATCTCCTTGAGAAGTATCACGAGGGGATCATGTGCTCCTCCGCCTGCATCGCTGGCGAGGTGGCGGCCGCCATCGATATCGGCCGCATGGACGAGGCCGAGCGCGTGGCGAAGTGGTACAAGGACCTCTTCGGGGACGACTACACGCTGGAGGTGATGCTCCACAAGTCCGTCAAGACGAACATCCCAGGCGACGCGATCGACGACCATCGGCGCCTGTACACGCGCCAGCTGGCCATCGTGAAGGGGATGATCGAGCTGGGCGCGAAACTGGACATACCCGTCGTGGCCACGAACGACGTCCACTTCCTGGACGCGGCCGACGACGACTCGCACGACGTCCTTCTCTGCCTCTCGACGCAGAAGAAGCTTTCCGACAATTCGCGCCTCATATACACCGGCCAGGAGTGGTTCAAGACGGCCGACGAGATGGCCGACATCTTCGCCGAGCATCCGGAGTTCCTGACGAACACGCTCGCCGTGGCCGAGAAGGTGGAGCAGTACGAGCTCGACTCCAAGCCCATAATGCCGAAGTTCCCCATCCCGGCGGAGTTCGGCAGCGAGGCGGACGCGAAGTACGACGCTTTCCCCGACCCCGCGCAGAAGCGCATCCAGTTCGAGGCCGACTACCTCGACCAGTTCGAGCTGGACACGATCCGCAAGATGGGCTTCCCCGGCTACTTCCTCATCGTGCACGACTACATCAAGGCCGCGCGCGACATGGGCGTGTGGGTGGGGCCGGGACGCGGCTCCGCCGCCGGCGCGGCGGTCGCCTACGCGCTTGGCATCACGAACGTCGACCCGCTCAAGTTCGACCTCCTCTTCGAGCGGTTCCTCAACCCCGACCGCATCTCCATGCCGGATATCGACGTCGACTTCGACGACGCCGGGCGCGGCAAGGTGCTGGAGTACGTCACTCAGAAGTACGGACAGGATCACGTGGCGCACATCGTCACGTTCGGCCAGATGGCGGCAAAGAGCGCGATCAAGGACGTGGGGCGCGTGATGGAGTACCCGCTCGCCGACACGAACAAGCTCGCGGCGCTCGTCCCGGACACGCCGAAGATCACGTTCAAGAAGGCGATGAGCCGCACGGACAAGAACGGCGAGGCGAACAAGGACTACTCGCCGGACCTCGTCGCAGCATTCAAGAGCGAGGACCCGACGATCCACACCCTGATGGAGCGCGCCGCCCACCTGGAAGGGTCGATCCGGCAGCCGGGCGTGCACGCCTGCGGCGTCATCATCTCGCGCGACCCGCTCATCGACACGCTGCCGGTGATGCCCACGGAGAACGAGAGCCTGCTCACCACTCAGTACGACGGGCACTTCGTGGAGCCGGTGGGCCTCCTCAAGATGGACTTCCTCGGCCTCAAGACGCTGACCGTGGAGAAGGAGTGCGTGGCGCTCGTCAAGCAGTTCCACGGCATCGACATCAATCCCGACGAGATCCCAGACGACGACGCTGAGACGTACGCGCTCTTCGGGCGCGGCGAGACGACGGGCCTGTTCCAGTTCGAATCGGACGGCATGAAGAAGTACCTCATGGAGCTTCAGCCGAACCGCCTCGAGGACCTGGTGGCCATGAACGCGCTTTACCGTCCGGGCCCGCTCGCGTACATCCCCACTTTCATCGCCCGCAAGCAGGGCCGCGAACCGATCGCCTACGACCATCCGCTCATGGAGACGTACCTGAAGGACACGTACGGCGTGACAGTGTACCAGGAGCAGGTGATGCTTCTCTCGCGCCTCTTGGGCGGCTTCACCCGCGGCGAGTCGGACAAGCTCCGCAAGGCGATGGGCAAGAAGCAGCTCGCCGTGATGGAGGAGCTGAAGGTCAAGTTCGTGGACGGCTGCCTCGCGAAC
>CACXPT010000315.1 GCA_902769585.1 uncultured bacterium | reverse complement strand
CGTGGAGAGGTTGATCGAGATCACGTCGTTCCAGTTCTTGGCCGAGTGCTCCACGAACGGCTCGCGGCGGATGATGCCCGCGTTGTTCACGAGGATGTCCACGCGACCCAGCGCCTTCACCACCTTCGCGACGATCTTCGGACTCTCCTTCTCGCCCTTCGAGAGGTCCGCCTTGACGCACAGGACCTTCCGCCCGAGCGCCTTGATCTTGTCCGCAGTCTCGGACATGTCGATCACGTCGACGATCGCGATGTCCGCGCCCGCCTCTGCTAGCCCGAGCGCATACGCCTGGCCGATGCCCCGGCCCGCGCCCGTAACGATCGCCACCTTGCCATCCAGCTTGAACTGATCCAGTATCATCTTCGCTCCTATCTCTAATTCACTCTTAACTCTCAACTCTTAACTTGCGATCAGCGCAACGCGCTGATCGCAATCCCGTCCATGTCGTCGAACACCTGGTTCTCGCCGCCCATCGCCCAGCAGAACGTGTAGGCGCGAGTGCCGACGCCCGCATGGATCGACCACATCGGGCTCACCACCACGTCGTGGTTGTGCATGGCGAGGTGGCGCGTCTCGTCGCCCGCGCCCATGAAGTGGAACACGGCCGCGTCGTCCGCGATGTCGAAGTACATGTACATCTCCGTGCGGCGCTCGTGCGTGTGCGCGGGCATCGTGTTCCAGTTGCTGCCCGGCTCGAGGCGCGTGAAGCCCATCACGAGCTGGCAGCTGTCGCACTTGCCGGGGAGGATGAACTGGTGGATCGTCCGCACGTTGCAGTCCTCGACCGTACCGAGATGGCGGTGGTTCGCATCCTCGAACCTGATCAGCTTCGTGGGGAACTCCTTGTGGGCCGGATAGCTCGCGAGGTAGAACTCCGCCGGCTTCTTCGCCGACTTCGACGCGAACGTCACCTTCTTCGCGCCCTTGCCGACGTACAGCACGTCGAGCGGACGCAGCGCGTACTTCTTGCCGTCGACTGTCACCGTGCCGTCGCCGCCCACGTTGAGGACGCCCAGCTCGCGGCGCTCGCAGAAGTAGTCGCTCGCGATCTCCTTGCCCGCAGGCATGGACAGCGCCTTCGACGTCGGCACCGCGAAGCCCGCGATCCCGCGCTCCACCTCGCAGTACATGAGGTTAACCTTGCCAGGCTGGTACAGCCTGGTGTTGAGGAAGGCGTCGCGCAGCTCCTGCGTCGTCATGCGCCTGTACTCGTTCTTTCCAACCGTATAGCGTACGTCCATCATCTGTTCCTTTCAGGTGCCTTCATTATACCACGAATCTCTCCCGCCGTGTAGCCCCCATGCGGGCGCAGCTCCCGTCACTTCGCCGTCAGCTCGAAGACCGCGGAATCGTAGTCGCCGCGGAGCCGAACGGGCAAGCCCATCGCCGTGAGCGCCTTGCCGCTCAGCGTCTTGCCGTCCACGCGGCAATGCCTGTCCTTGACGACGTTGATCTCCTTCACCTTGTAAGACTTGCCTTCGGCGAGGCCCTGCAGCGCGAGCGGCGGCACGAAGTCGCTCCAGTTGCCGCGCGCGAGGCCCCACAGGAACACCACCGCATGCGAGGCGTCGTCGTTCACGTACATGAGCGCCGCGTAGCTGCTGCCGTACGGCGAGACGAGGCGGTAGAGGTCGCCCTGCTGCACGGTCGGACGGATGCGCTTGTAGTCGGCCACGCACTTCTTCGCAAAGGCCACGTCCTCTGCGGACATGTTCTTCGGGTGCAGCTCGAAGCCGAGGCGCGCGCTCATCGCCACGTCGAAGCGGTACTTGAGCGGCGTGGTACGGTGTGTCTGGTGGTTCGGCACGTCCGTCACGTGCGCGGCGATCGTGCAGGCGGGATAGAACTGGCTCTCGCCCCACTGGATGAACACGCGCTCGCGCGCATCGGAGTCGTCAGATCCCCAGAACTCGTCCGCGTAGCGCAAGAAGCCGTAGTCGACGTGACCGCCGCCCGACGAGCAGGCTTGGATGTCCACCTGCGGATACTTTGCGCGCACCTTCGCGAGCAGGTCGTAGAGGCCGGTGGTGTAGTCGAACGGCAGGTTCGCCTGGTGCGTGGCATCGAGGTAGGTGGAGCCCATGTTGTAGAAGTCGGCGTTCGCGTCCCACTTGATGTATGCGAGATCGGGGATCTTGGAGTAGAGCGCGTCGAGCTGGTTGTAGATGTTGTCGCGCACAGCCGGGTTCGAGTAGTCGAGCACGGTCTGCGAACCGCCGCGTCCAACGTTGACCGGACGGTTCTTCTCGCGGATCACCCAGTCGGGATGCGCCTCGTAGATCCAGCTGTTCGTGTTCACCATCTCCGGCTCCACCCAGAAGCCGAACTTCAGCCCGCGCTTCTTGGCCTCGTCGCTGAGGCCGACAAGCCCGTTCGGCAGCTTCTCGGGGTTGATGATCCAGTCGCCAAGGCCAACCTTGTCGCGATGGACGTCGTCGCGCGCGTACTTGCCAACGAACAGCTCGCCGCCCATCTCCTTCACGCCGTCCATCATGTCGTGCAGCACCTGCTCGGTGAAGCTGAAGTAGCTGCCCTCCCAGCTGTTGAGCAGCACGGGGCGCGGCTTGTGTCCGGCGGGCAGCTGCCAGTCGCGTGCCCAACGGTGGATGTTGCGGGAGATCGGTCCCTTGCCCGCGTCCGAGAACGTGAACGCGAACTTCGGGAGCGTGATCGACTTGCCGGCGTCTAGCACGTACGCGCCAGCGGACGTGTCTGCGCCCGCGCGCACCTCGATGAAGTCGCACTGGTCGCGCTGCACGCTGATGCCCCACGAGCCGGTCCAGCAGAGGACGCCGCCGATCACGCGCCCTGCGGTCTCGGTGGACTTCTCGCCGCACGTCAGCATGAAGCTCGCGTTGTTCTCCCACGCGTCGCGCACGCCGCTGCGCGAGCCGATCGCCACAGTCTGTCCGCGCTCCACGAGCGTCTCGCGCAGCTGCGCCTCCGCCGCCCACTGGCCGGTGGTGTACTGCAGGCGAAACGCGTTCGCGAGGAGCGGGAAGTCCATGGCGAACGAGTCCATGCGGCCGAGCCGCACAGCGCCAGTCTCGCCGTTCTTGAGCTCCACCCATGTCTCGATCACGTCGCACGCCTCCAGCGCGCGGAAGTGCTGGATCACCCAGAACGGGTATACGCGGTCCTTCTGCTTCAGCACGATGTGCGTTGCGCCAGGCTTGTCAGGCACGGTCTCGACCTTCTCGCCCACGAGATGGAGCGTGAGGCAGCCGTCGGCGTGCGTCACCTGCAGGCCGCCCCACTTGTTGAAGCCGTAGCCGCCGTCCTTGTCGCCGCCGAAGGCCGCGTAGGCGGCAGGTCGCCGCTGCGATATGTGGTTGCCGCCAGCCCACCTGTCCCAGGCGAGCGCCGCCGCGTCGGACTCCGACGCGACCTTTGCGCCGTAGTGCGCCACGTTCCACGCGCCGTGCTGGCGGCGCAGCGCCAGCGTCGTGTTCTTGGTCTGCAGCAGGAACGCGTCGTCCGCCGCCATCGCTGCCCCCGCCATGCACAGGCACAGCGCCGCCATCGTCTTCATCTTCATACTTTTCTCCTTTAAAGGTTGCACGCCACTATTCTACCAAAAACCTCATGCCCCTACAAAGCTGCTGGCCGAAGACCTTCCTGCCGGTTCGCACAGCTTGAAGCCTTGCCCCACGTCTCGCGGGCTTTCTTGAGCGCCTTGAAGATGTGGTCGATCTCCTCGTAGCGCTCGTCGAGCCGGCCGCTGTTGAACGACTGGAACACCATGATGAACAGCTTGAGTTCGCCGACGACGGGCACGAATTTCTCTGGTTTCTGGTCGGTGCGCCGCTTAGAAATCACGATCTTCTTGGGTTCGAAGAGATGCGCGTCCTGGAAGATCTTCGCCACCTGCTCGCGGTAGCAGTCGCCCATGAGGATCACGCTTCCCGCGTTCATCGTCACGTTCGTCTGCTCGAAGATGGGCGCGAAGTGGACGTTCCTCTCCATGCGCGGATTGTACCAGATGTTCAGCAGGTTGCCGATGTCGTCGTCCACGGACCACATCTCCTCGATGCGCCGCACGCCCACGAAGCGGTTGCGCCTGAGCTTGTTCTTACCGATCTTATTGAAAGTATCGAGAAAGCCCTCGTAGAGGAGCCCGCTGCCGTAGGCGTTGTAGTGCGCCCCCGCCGGCGGGAACACGCAGTGCTCCCATCTAGGCTTCGTCGACAGCATGTACCTGCAGCCGTTGTACACCTTGAGCCCGGCCTCTGTGCAGATGGACTCCATCTCGCCCTGCACGTCGTAGTTGGAGTAGTTCCACAGCCGCTGGTGCCACCACGGCAGGTATTCGGGGTACAGCTGCTGCTTGTCGGGGACGGTGGCAAAGACGAACTCCGCGCCGATCGACGTGCAGTATGCATCAATCTCCTTCAGCAGGGCCAGGACCTTTTCGTATTTCTGCCGTCCAGCCGGGCGCGGACAGCGCAGGTGGAACTGCGAATACGGGCGCTCGAACAGGAACTCGTCCTTCCCCTCCATGATGCTCTGGTTGTAGCCGTAGTGGAACAGCCCGAAGTTCATCCACTCGCGGATCTGGTAGGCGGTCTTGAGGAAGGCCCTGCGCAGGAAGAACTGCTTCGCGTACGACTCCGTGAAGGCGTTCTGGTACTGCCGCGTTCTGAAGCTCTCGACCGTCAGGGGCGCCGGCGTGACCTTCTTCTCCCAACCATAGAGGCGGACGAAGTTGTCGTGCGCACCGAACAGGTAGAGCGCCGGGGCGGCAAGGCACGCGAAGAAGACGATGCAGAATAGAACTTTGAGGAATTTGTCCATGGCATCGCCTCAGAATCGGAAATAGATGAAGGGACTGTAGGTGGACGTCATCGCCAGCAAGTACACGACCACGAAGAACGCCATGCCGCAGACAAGGCGCACCGCCTCCGGCGTGCGCTTGGCGACGGCGTCGAACACAGGATAGGCCGCCACGCAGCCGATCAGGAGCAGCAGGAGTTTGTCCAGCGAGAGGAAGTCGATGGATTGGTTGAAGCTCGTGAACGCGGCGGTGGCCCCGCCGAACATGTTGCAGATGTACGACCACGCGTAGCCCATGTCGGGCGCGCGGAAAAGGACCCAGCCCAC
>CACXPT010000314.1 GCA_902769585.1 uncultured bacterium | reverse complement strand
GGGGCGAAAAAAGGACAAGTCCAATGAAAAAGAAACATCGGTTCAGTCGCCCCGACAATCCGTTCACGGCAGAGGTCATGGACGACATCGAAGCAAAGGTCAACGTAGCGATGGCCAAGTTCAAGGTCCTCGCCAACGAGGAGAAGAAGCAATCACGCCGCCATGAGGTCACGAGCCGCCTCAAGGCTGCGGTCATGAAGGCGCACAAAAAGTTCAAACCGAACAGCCGCTGCTCCTTCCCGAGCTTCGCAGACGTGTTCATCTCCCGCGAGCTGTGCCACTGTCTGCGGCACCTCGCTTGCGTGGTCGAGCAGGAGAACGTTACGGTTTCGTGCGACCGTAAGGTCGACGGGAGCGACGAAGACGCACCGACCTTTGTCGATGGGTTCGCCGATCCCCGCGACCGCTTCGCGGAGGGCCTCCTCAGGTTCGACTTCGACGTCGTGACGGAACTGCTGGAGAAGCAGAACCCGCTCTACGCTCGAATCTTCTCGCTCCGCCGCGAGGGGTACAAGCTCTCGGAGATCCACGGGATCATCGGTGTCCCGGACTGGGAGCTGTATGACATCCTCTGGCCCGCCGTGAAGGATGCGGTGCGCCGGATATACGACCACGGTTGCTGAAAGTTTACGGAACTTTCCGCAGCTGCGGCAATAACCATCCACCGTGGGCGGGCGAGAACGGTTCTCCCCGCCTGCGGAAACCAAAAGGAAACTGAACATGAAAGAACCATACTTCATAGACATTCCGGCGAAGGACTATCACGCCGACGCCGCATCGGGACGCTACTTGTCGTCCCATAACCTTAAGCAGTTCATGGCGTGTCCCTACACGTACTCGCTGCTGATGACGGGGAAGATGAAACGTCCTGACTCCCCCGCGCTCGCGTTTGGACGCGCCGTCCATTGCTACACGCTCGAGGGACACGATGCATGGCATCGGGACTTCCTCGTTACGGACGGCCCGATTAACGAGCGCACCGGACAGCCATACGGACGGACATCGCAGAAGTTCCAGGACTTCATCGCAAAGCAGTCGAAGGAAGTCGTGAGCTGCAAGGAGTTCGAGATGATCGAACAGATGGCCGAGTCAGTGTGGACACACCCCGACGCAAAGCAGCTTCTTGAACACGGGGAGGCCGAAGGCACGATCCGCGTCGAGGACTTCTGCGGACTGCCTGTACAGGTGAGGATCGATTGGTTCAACCCGGAATTCGGGATAGTGGACCTCAAGACCTCGGGAGACGATTTGACCTGGTTTCCTGGCGAAGCGCACAAATATGGCTATGCCTACCAGCTCGCGCTGTACCGCGCCGTCCTCGAGAAGGTCAGCGGAAAGAAGTATCCGGTGTACATCGTGGCCGTCGAGAAGAGCCAGCCTTATCGTGCAGCGACCTTCAAGTACGCGGAGGAGGTTCTCGACCAGGCCGAGGCGGAGAACGAAAAGGCAATCGCCGAGCTTATCCAGTGCCGCGAGCGCAACGAGTGGCACACGCGCTTCCGCGAGACGCGGCTCATCGACCACATCTGAAACATCAACCCGAAACACAGAAAGGACTACCATGTCACTGCTCCAGAAACTCACCACCGGCAAAACGCCATCGCCGCCGCGAATCCTCGTGTACGGGGACGCGGGCGTCGGGAAGAGCTCGTTTGCCGCAACCGCGCCTAAACCAGTCGTGCTGGCCCTGGAGGACGGCCTCGACAACGTCGACTGCGCAAAGACCCCGCACATCAAGGACTTCGCAACGTTCATCGCCTACCTCAAGGAGATCCGCGACGAAGCCCATGACTTCCAGACCGTGGTGATCGACAGCCTCTCCGCGCTCCAGAACATCGTCGCAGACGGCGTGTGCGCAGCGGCTGGCGCGAAGTTCCTCACGGCGGCATACGGCGGCTACAACCGTGGCAATGACGCAGCCCTCGTCCAGTTCCGCAAGGACGTGTACTCGCTGCTCGACGAGATCCGCCGCAAGCGGAACATGTGCGTCATACAGATCGCGCACTCGCACGACGAGACGGTGAAGTACACGGACGGTACGACCGACCGCCGTACAGCGCCGCGCCTTATCGCCGCGATACGCGATTGGGTGGTCGAGTGGAACGACATCGTCGCCTACGCGAAGATCCGCACGATGGAAGACGCGTCCGGCGGCAAGATCGTCATCGGCAAGAACGGCGGCGAGCGCGAGCTCTATTGCGTGGGCGACACGCGGCTGCTCGCCAAGAACCGGTACGGCATCCCGTCCGGCCCCATGCCGTTCACGTGGGACGCTCTTTCCACCGCCATCAAGTCCGGGAACGGCGCAAATGGTGGGTCGTAAGTTCACAGTCGCTTTCCCGATGCCGTGTGATCGCTGCGGGCGGATCATGCGGCCGGGGGAGACCGCCGTGCAGCGGACCTATCCGAGACGGACGTTTGTCACACACATCGTCTGCCCAGGCAGGTCGTGGAAGCGCGGGCGGCCGACCCCGACGGGCGTACAACAGCCCCGGTCAACAAAACAACAAGAAAAGGAATAAACTCATGGAAGAGTGTTTCTTCGATGCAACTACGGTCGATCCGCTCGACAGCGGCTTCGCGCCGATCCCGGAGGGCGACTACGAGGTCGCCATCGTGAAGTCCCAGAACAAGCCGACGAAGTCCGGCACGGGCTCGTACCTTGAGCTGCAGTGC
>CACXPT010000313.1 GCA_902769585.1 uncultured bacterium | reverse complement strand
CTCGCGCATCTGCGCCTTGATGAAGCTGTGGCCCACGCGCGACATCATCGGCTTGCCGCCGGCGGCGGCGATGACCTCGGCCGCCACCTTGGAGGAGCGAAGGTCGTAGAAGCAGGCGGCGCCGGGGGCGGACTGCAGCAGATCCTGCGCAATGAGCGCGGTCATGAAGTCCATCGGAATGATGTCGCCCTTCTCGTCTAGGAAGCCGGCGCGGTCGGCGTCGCCGTCGAACGCCACGCCGAACGCGTACTTGCCAGGATTGGCGCGGATGAAAGCCTGGAGATCCTTGAGCGTCTCCGTCTTGAGCGGGTTCGCGTCGTGGTTCGGGAAGTCGCCGTCGTATTCGCCGTAGAGGGAGTCATAGGTGAGATCCGTTCCCGCAAACGCGGCGGACTCGGCAATGCCCATGCCGTTTGCGAAGTCCATCGCCACGTGGACTGGTCGCGCGAGGTGCGCGAATTCGCGCACGTGGGCGGCGTACTGCGCCGACACGTCCACCTGCGTTATGGTTCCCTTGACGGCGGCATCGGCTCCAAGATCGCCCGTCTCGACCATCCGCTCGATGTCCTTGATGCCGGTCGCGCCGGAGATCGGCACCGCGTTGGCGCGGCAGAGCTTGCAGCCGTTCCACTCCTTCGTGTTGTGGGACGCCGTGATCATCACGCTGCCGTCGGCCTTGAGCGAGGCGTTGGCGAAGTAGCTCATCGGAGTGGAGGCGCGACCGACGTCGATCACGTCCACGCCCACGTCTGTCAGGCCCTTCGCGAACGCGGCGAAAAGCGGCTCCGAGTGCGTGCGGCAGTCGCGCGCGACCACCACCTTGCGCACGCCCGCGAACTTCGCGTAGGCACGTGCGATTTTGTAGAAGATGTCGTCCGTCAGATCCTGTCCGTAGATTCCGCGGATGTCGTATGCCTTGAAGATACCCATGCTGTCTCCTGTTCTGTGTGTGCGAAGATTATACCAAAGTTGCGGACGGTATGGCGACACGATCGTCAGATCGTCACTGCACCAGCTTCAGCGAGAAGAGCCGCGCCGCAGCCCCGGCATCGCCGTCAGAGATCATGATCATGCTGCGCGTGCCGTCCGCAAGGCGCGGCCCGAGGCAAAGCCCCTCGTACATCGCGAGGCCGGTGTTCCGGTCGAAGACTGCCGTCTTCGACACGGGACTATATTTCGCGCCGTTCAGGGAGGAGATGTCCGACACGTCCGTCGCGCCGGCGAAGTCAACCTGATAGACGCGGCAAAGGAACGACGGCATAAGGCTCCACTCCTTGATGCTCATCTCGCGCTCCATCACAAGGACCGTACCGTCGTCGAGGCAACATATCTCCGCCACGCCGTTGCGCGACTTGCCGAGAAAATCCATTCCCCCTATCGGGTTGGTCATGTACGCCCACTGCCCGGCCATTTTCCAGTCGGACTGCGGCGTCACGCGCGTGAACTTCTGTATGCGCACCACCGTGCCACGCTCGCGCGTCGTGCGCGGCCCGTCGTCCACGGGGATACCCTTCTTGTTCACCGCGTCGCTCCTGCACAACGCCTCCTCGTTGCATGTCCACATCTCCAGCCCATTCGCGCGGATCGACAATGCCTCGAAGCTGCGGTTGTAACGAAAGGCGCCATATACTTCCGGCACGTCAAGCGTCTTCGCCCGTTTCCCGGTGACAGGCTGGAAAGCACGGATCGATCCATCTCTCTCGTCACCTACCCACACCAAACGGTTAGCATCATCCCACGCGACACATTCGAGATCCCGCCGTCCTTTCCCCTCCAGCGTGACCGTCGCTCCGAACACGCATCCTGTTATTACGCCCGTATCGCGATCGATGCGGATCGTCATCTGGTGCAGCAGTCCGCCACTGTCGCATACCGCATAGTACGTGTCGCCCCCAACTCGCGTAATGCCGCTCAAGCCGGACGGGCCTCCCTGCCCAGGCTTAAGTCCTGGCAGAGGAACCTCGCCGACAGGCGTCAGCGTCACACCCATGGCGACCAAGGTTGCGGTCAGAGCGCAAATTGTCACATAGGCACGCATCGGATCAGTTTCTAATGGCGGACACGAGCCAGTGGGGCATGGGCGGCGGAGCGTGGAGCGTATCGCCCGGCGCGAAGCCTGCCTCGGAAAGCCAGCCTTTGAGCTCCTCGTCGGAGAAGACCCAGCCGTTATCTGTCGTAAGCGCCATGTTCACGGCGAAGAGCGCGCTGAACGCGGGAGCTGTGTGCGTCGCGTCCGTCATCATGTCGAGCACGAAGATGCGTCCGCCCGGCTTGAGCGCGCGGGCCGCACGAGCGAGGATTCCGCGTATCTGCCCGGGCGACTCCTGGTGCACCGGCCTGCGCCACGCACTCGCGAGCGACTGCGCTCACCGCCGGCACGTCCACCGTGACGCACGACCAGTCGGGATTCGCCTTCATCAGCAGCTCGGCGTATGTGCCGGGACCGCCGGCGAGGTCGAGGAGCCGTCCCTGCGGCGCACCGAGGTCGATCATCGGCACCACGCCGCGCCCGATCGCGAGGGCACGGCCGCGCATCGATAGCGCGAAGCGACGCGTGCGCTCGGGGTCGTCGCCCAGATGCAGCTGCGGCGGCTCCACGGGCTTGCCTGTCCGCGCGAGCTGCGCGAGCCGCCCCCATGCGGGATAGACGTCCTGGTTGTAGCGGATTGCCTTCGAGAGGTCGGCGGGACCGCCAGGCACGAGCGCGAGACGCCCGGCTGCCGTGTTGGAGTAGAGGCCGTCAGGCGACTTGGCCAGGATGCCCGTCGCCACGCACGCGTCGAGCAGCAGACGCAACCCGCGCGGCGAAACATCCAGCTTCTCCGCGAGCGGCTCAAGCGCGACCCCATCGCCCGCATCGGCGATGGCCGCGAACACGCCCAGCTCGAGGGCGGCGAACAGCGTGGCGCTTCCGTAGAACGCGCTCGCGAGATCGACGATTTCCGGTATTGACCTAGCTTGTGTCATGATGTGCCAATTATAGCACATTGGCGTGACCGCGTCCGAATCGAAAAGATGATTGCCGCGGGCCCGCCACCATCTTGCGCTCAGGGCACGATGGCGCGGTGCTTGCGCAGCAGCGTAGACAGTTCTGCGAAGTCCACCTTGAGCGCGGTCGTCCGATGCCGGGCCGCAAGGGCCGCCGCCGCGCCAGCGGCCTGACCGGTCGCCATGCATGTGGCCTCCACGCGAAGCGCGGAATTGGCGAGGCGGTCGCTGCTGACGCAACGTCCGGCGGCAAGCACGCCGTCAACACCCTTCACCACCAGCGCGCGAAGAGGAACAGTGGCCACCACGCCCTCCCGCAGATGCGCCGGGTGGATGCCGCTCTCCTTGTCGTGAAGGTCGATGGGATAGAACGCGAAACAGACCGAATCATCGAACCGACGCCCCGACGTGTAGTCCTCGTGGGTGACAAGGTACTCGCCGCGCACGCGGTATGTCTCGCGTATGCCGACTTCAGGCGACATGCCTTCCAGGTGCGCGTTCGCGAGTCCCGGCTGCTCGCGCAGGAAACGGTACATGCGCAGCATCGAGGCGCGTCCGCGCATGTTGGTGCGCGTGCGGAGATCAGCCGTGGAGTTGTCCGCGTCGTCAACGTAGTTTGCCGTGTTGCCGTGCTGGCGCAGGAAACCCATGATCCCGAAACGCGCGTCATGAGCCTGCAGGCGTCCGTCCCGCACGGCATCGGCATACGCCGCCGACAGCGCCTTCGCGTCCAGCGTATCAACATTGACGCCGGGATTGACAGTATAGACGAACGAGCCAGGCTGGCGCCTCTCCTCGCGCAAGCGCTCAAGCCCCAGCAGCGCGACGACGGCGCCGTTCCCCGTGCAGTCGACGATCTGCCGGCACGAGATGACGCGCGTGTCGCCCACGGCCGCCACATGCATCTTCCACATATCCCCGTCGCGCTCGATCCGCAAGGGAGCAGAATGATAGTGGACCGTCACGTCCGCGACCACAAGAGCCTCTTCCGCCAATGCGACAAAGAGCGGTATGTTCACCGTCACCTGGTGCCGCCAGTGCTGGCGCCTAGTCGGCTTTGAGAAATCCGGCAGGCTGCGTCCGTCAAGCGCGACGCAGTTGGTCACGATCTCCCAGCCGATTCCGTCGATGACCTGGCGGCCCCATGCGTGGAAAAGCCCCGGAAAGTTTACGCCGCCGCTCGTCATGTTGCCGCCGACCTGGTGTCCCTGCTCGACTAGGACGGTGCGCGCGCCCGCGCGTCCGCTCTGTATCGCCGCCGCGATGCCGGCCGCTCCGCCGCCGACCACCGCCACGTCGCACGTCTCGTCAGGCAACGCCGCGGCACCTGCCGCCGACACCATCGCCATGACGATGCTGAAGATTCCCCGCTTCATGACGCTCCGAAGACTACGCGGTCTTGGTGATCGCGCGGATGATGCGCATCTTGACTAGCGCGCGGAGCTTCAGCGCCCCGAGCACGAGAAGCACGATCGCGAGGCAGAAGAGGGTGATCGAGCCGATCGCCGTCACGCCGCCCGCGGCGAAGCCCTGCTTCATCCACTTGTCGAGGTTCTGCAGGAAGAGCTGGAACACGGCCGTGCCGGACGTCACGATCATGAAGCACATCGGGAGCGCCGCGATCCAGAACTTCAGCTTGTTCTTGAAGAGCCAGAGGGATGCGGTGAGGAGCGTCAGCGCCGCCAGCATCTGGTTCGCGCTCGCGAACATCGTCCAGAGGTTGTTCGCCATCGACGGGTTCAGCACCAGCAGGTACACGCCAATCGCCACCACCACGCCCGTCGCGAAGTACATGTTGCGGTTGAGGCGGACGATCGGCGACTGCGGCTTCGCGGCGGCCTCGGAGGCCGGCGCGGCCGCCGAGGCCGTGCAGGAAGGCGGCCACCGCGAGCAGCATGAAGCTCTCGGACGTCTTCTCCGGCAGCCCCAGCTTGCCGCAGAACGACGCCAGCCCCTGCGCGAACAGCACCACCGGCTTGCCCTCGGAGAGTCCGGCCACGAGGTCGGCCTGCGAGTGCCACGCCACGGCGATGAGCGCGAGGAGCGCCACCACGCCCTCAAGGAGCATGCAGCCGTAGCCCACCGGGCGTATGTGCCGCTCGCTGTCGAGCTGCTTGGAGGTGGTGCCAGACGCGACGAGCGCGTGGAAGCCCGAGCAGGCGCCACAAGCGACCGTCACGAACAGGAGCGGGAAGAGGTACATCGTGGCCCCGCCCTTCGCGGCCTTCACCGTGAAGCCGGAGAACGCGTCGATGTTGATCGTGGGGCACACGATGAACACGGCCGTGAGGCCGATCGCCAGCATCGCGTAGAGGAGGTAGCTGTTGAGGTAGTCGCGCGGCTGCAGAAGGAGCCACACCGGCAGCGTGGACGCCACGAAGCAGTACACGAAGAGGACCGCCACCCAGATCGTCTTGGACGTGGCGGCGGTGACGCCGAAGAGCGCCGTGAGGTCGCACGGGAAGATCACGCCGATCCAGACGAGGAAGAACAGGAGCGGCACGAACACGAAGCTCGCGGCGAAGACGTTCCACTTGAACTTGTACACGCACACGCCGAAGAGCGCCGCCTCGAAGATGCCGAGGAGCGACGAGGTGGCCACCTCGGGGTTGGAGACGAACGCGTCCGCCACCTG
>CACXPT010000312.1 GCA_902769585.1 uncultured bacterium | reverse complement strand
CCGCCGCCGTTCGTGACGACGATCGCCTTGAGGTCCACGGACCCGTTCACGATGCCGAAATACGAGGGGTTCAACACGGTGAGCGTCTTGCCCGGCCCGCAGATCGTCCCGCCGTTGCGGGCGAAGCCCGACATGCCTCCGCGCACGTCGAAGCGTTTCGTGCCGCCGAACGTGGCATCGTCGTCCAGTATGATGTTGCTGAAGGTGTAGTAGGTGTTCGACACGCTGTTCACGATCACGCCCTTCCCGTCCGGACCGGCGCCGGCCACGTGGACGAGCTTCTCGCGCGTCACCTTGGTGCGCTCGGTATGGTCCGGCGTCTTGTTGAAGTTGACGTCGAGCGCGGCACCGTGCGCCAAGGTGAGCGACGCAGCGTCCGCCGTGCCGCCAATCGGTCCGGAGAGGTCGTCGCCCATCTTGAAGACGCCGTTCGAGACGACGATCGGCTGCGAATCGAGCCCGCCCGTCAGATTGAACGTGAACGTGCCGGAACCGTCCTTGACGAAACTTCCCGCGCCGCCGAGCTTGCCCGCGCCGTTGAGCGTCACGTCCGCGTCGGCGTTGATCGTCACGTCGTTCGCCTGAACGTCGGCCGGCAGGGAGATCGTCGCCGCCTCGGCAATGGTCACGTTCGCGTACGGCGTGAACGCCACCTGCTCGCCCGCCGCGTTCGTCCAGGCCGCGACCGCGTCAGACCAGACGGACTCGCCCGCCGGATGCCAGAAGAGGTCCGCCGCCGCGCTGCCGCCGGCTGTCGCCGTGTAGTAGAGGTATCCGCCCGACACGGAGAACGCGCCGCTCACGCCCGCGGGAAGAACAGCCGTGAACTTCGCCTCGTCGCCGGGCAACATTCCGGCCAGAATCGGATTCGGTACGCCGTTCACGAAGCTGAAATCCGTCATGTCGACCGTCACCGTGCCTTCCGCAGGCAGGGTGACACTGCTCCCGCTGACGTCGATGTACGCGTTCTGCGTCGGCTTCAGGGTCGTGCCCGCGTTGAGGATGAGCGGGTAGGGATGTCCGACCACCACCGTATACGCGAGCGTGGCGCCGCCGTAGATCGTCAAGGGGCCGTTGCCCTGCGCGCCGGAAGTGGCCACGGTCAGCCGGCCGGCTTTCACGACCGTACCGCCGGTATGCGTCTTCTTGCGGCTCTTCATGATCATCTCGCCCGTGCCCTCCTTGATGATCGTGGCGGCGTTTGCGCCGACCCACGAGTCGAAGGTGACGGTGTGGTCCACCGTGTCGACCGTGAACGTATGCGAATTCAGGTTCAGGCCCCAGTCGGTGTCTCTGGGAAGCGTGCTGCCGAGGTTCTGCGGTTCCCAGATCGTCAGGTCGTCCGTCGCCGTAAGCTTCGAGTCCACGTAGAAGCAGAACGTGTAGTCGATGCGCTTCATCCCGAATCTTGTAGACGCCGTGCGCCTCCACGGTGCCTTCGTTGCCCGTGCTGGAGCCGAAGTTGCGCGGCGTGCCGTTGGCGCCAACGGTGATGTCGCCGGTCGCCTTGAGTTTTCCGCCTGCGAGCTTGAAGTCAAGCTTGCCGGCGATCGAGATGCTGTCGAACGTCGCGACGGCGTCCTTGCCCACCACGAGCGACAACGGGGCGTTCGTGACGCCCGCCAGTGTCTTGCCCGTCACCGTCGAGTTCGCCGCCACGACGAACGGGACGCCGTTCGGCTGCTGGGGAATCGTCCAGTTCTGCGTGAACGTGATGTTGCCCGAGAGCGTGTGGCTGGGGCCGTTCATGCCGGTGAGCGAGGCGTCGGGGTAGGTCGCCGTGGCACCGCCCGCGAACGTCGGCGGAACCGCCACGTTCTCCACGAGGTACGTGCCGGCAAATGCCACAGGGCAGGTGAATGTCACCCGCGCGCCCGAATACGTGACGATCTTCGTCACCGTCAGCGTGCCCGTGCCGCCCACCGTCAGCGCGGAGTCGTTCTCGAACGCGATCGTGTCGCCCGAGCCTGGCGCCGTCGCGGGCGTCGCGCCGTCCACGAGCCAGTTGCCGGGCGTCTCCCAGTCGCCGCCGCTCGCGCCCGCCCACACGTACGCGCCCGAAGGCACAGTGTAGGGCAGCACGATCGCACCGCCGAGGAAGGAGGCCGCCCCGCCCGAATACGAGAAACGCGCGAAGTCGGCCGCGTTCACGCCCGTCAGGAGCGCGAAAGGAGCCGTGGCGCCGGCCGTACCCGTCAACGTGACGCTTGCGCCGGAGGCCAGCTCGACCGTTCCCATGCGCCTGGTACGGTTGCCGACCGCGAGCGTCACGCCGTTTTCCAGAAAGAGCGTGCCGTCGCCTTCGACATGGTTGGAAACGGCCAGACCGCCTGCGATTTCGAGACGCGCGCCGTCCGCAACGGTCACGTCGCCCGTGCTGAGCTGTCCGTTCGCCGCGAGGCGCACCGTCCCCCCATCCACCGTGGTGCCACCCGCATAGGTCTTCTTGTAGCCGGACTGGTTGTTGAAGGTGTCCGTCATAACAAGCGTGCCCGCGCCCGTCTTGCGGACGGCGCCGCCGCCCGACACGCCACAGCCGCATGTCACCGTCTTGCCCGACGGCACGTTGAACGTAAGGGTGAAGCCCGCGGCGATGTTGAGGCCCCAGTCGTGCTCGTTCCCGGAACGGAAGACGCCGAGAACGTCGAAGTCGTCGGCTGCCGTCACTGTCGTGTTCGCGTCGATGCGCAGAGAATAGTCGCGCGTCACGCTGCCGAATCCGCCCGCGCCGACGATCAGGTTGGGGATGAGAAACGAGCCTGTGGCGCCGCCCGCGCCCGAAACGGAAGACGGACGAACTGCTCCCCGTGGTCGTCTGCACGACCACTTCCCCGCTTGCCTCCAGGTAGCCGTTGATGTCGATGTCGCCCCTGTTATTTCCGTTCGTGACGCTGATGAAGTAAGCTTCTCCGCCTTTATCCACGCGCAGGATGCGGTGATTGCCGGTCTGCGTACCGGTGAAGCGCTGGCCGTGCACGACGGAGCCGTCGGGGATGATCCACGGGTAGTCGCCCACGTTGTTGACCGTCCAGTCCGCCGTGAACGTGAAGTCGCCGTCGAGCGTGCGCGCCTGGTCCGTGCTGTCGGCCGTGCGCAGCGCGTTGTCGGGATAGGTGGCCGTCGCGCCGCCGGGGAACTTCACCGGGCCGTTCTGCGTCACGTAGTACGTGCCCGAGAACTGCACGGGGCAGGCGAACGTCACCGTGCCCGCGCCCGTGTTCGCGATCTGCGTAACGGCAAGCGTGGTCGAGCCGCCAACCGCCACCGGCGATGCGCTGCTGAATTCGATATTGTCGGCGGAGGTTGGCGCTGTCGTCGCCGCCGCGCCTCCCACGAGCCAGTTGCCGGGCGTCGCCCAGTCGCCGCCGCTCGCACCGTTCCAGGTGTATGTTCCCCCGAACGCCGCGCACGCGGCGATCATCGCGCCCAAACAGGCAATCTTTTTCATCTTTTCTGTGCTCCTTCTTGTCGGCGCGCACCGCTTACGCGGCGCGCAGACTTCACCTTGCTACAGTTTAACACGGCAATAACATATCAAATTCTGCCCTTTTTTGACAAGCCGAAATTGTCTATCCTCCTGCGACAACTTTCGGCCTATGTGTTGTAACCAAATATACTACATTTCCCATGTTGCTATTTATTACAAAATCTAGTAAACTATTCGCCAAACAATCAAAGGAGCATTATGCCACAAGTCAACTATGCCGAGGACATCGTACCGCTTTCGTCATTCCGTTCAGACGTGACGCGCCTTATGTCGCAGACGCGACAGACACATCGGCCAATCGTCGTGACGCAGAATGGACGTGCCGCCAACGTCTTTCTTGATGTCGGCGACTACCAGAAGCTCATCGACAAACTCGACTTGATGACGAACATCTATAAAGGTGAACAGGATATCGCCGCAGGGCGTGTCCATTCCACGGATGAAGTTCGCCAAGCCATCGCCGCCGATCTTGGAGTGTCCGCCTGATGGCTACGGTCAAATGGTCGGATCATGCGCTGGACTGCATGAGGGAACAGACTCGGTATATCGCCGAGCAGTCGTGTTCAACGGAAATCGCATGGAAATGGGCAAACGACATATTTGCCGAGGCGGACGGATTGGCCGACTTCCCCAGCATGGGGCATCGGCTACCAGAATTTCCAGACGCGCCATATCTTGAGCTTCTCGTTCGCAAGAACTTTCGCCTCATATATCGAAAGGTCGGCGAGGTGTGCTACATCGTCACAGTGCGGCGTTGCAGTATGCTCCTCGATGATGATGCGCTGTCGGAATTAAACTCTGTCGAATAATGGCGTGACCCTACCTGAAAACGACTTCACGAGGGCTATTCGATCACCAGCTTGAAGAACCGGTTCGTGCCGGACGTGTCCTCCGCACCGACGAGCGGGAACGTGCCACCCTCAAGGTAGAGGTTGGTGACACTCGGAGAGCTGCCGAGGTCGGGATAGCGGTAGAGCCGAAGCGTACCGTTCACCTTCTGACGCCAACGCGCGCCCTGCACCTTGAGGTCGCCGTCGAGGGTGACGCGCCCGTCGGCGCCGACCGCGATGCTCTCGAAGAAGAGATCCGCCTGCGGATCGACGAGCGTGTCGAGTCCGACGAGGTATGCCGCCTGGACGGACGCGGCCTCGCCCGAGAAGTTCGTGATGGAGGCGTGCCCGGCCGCCGTCGTCGCGATGGAATCCAGCCACGTGCGCACGCGGTCATCCGCAGAGACCGCCGCGATGATCGCGTTCTCGCCTGCCTCGGTGGGCGGCGGGAGGAACGACGGCTTCCACTGGGCCTCCTGCGTCACCGTTTCGCCGAACTCGAGCGCGACGAAGTGCGCGCCCGTGCCGTCGCAGGCGCAGACGTACTTGACCTTGCCCTTGTCGTTTACGTATTCGCGCACCGGCCACCAGCTCGCGTCGACGTGGAGCGTCTGGACGGTCGCGCCGTCCGAGTCGTACACCAGGATGTCGACCGCGCCGTTCGTGATCTTCTTGGACGGCCAGTCCTCCGCCTTCGTGAGCGTGACGGTCCCGTTCGCGGAAATCTCGCGGCCAGCGCCGAGCGTGATGTCGACGCCAGGTGCGGAACCCGTCTTGGCGCAGGTGAAGCGCAGCCCTTCCAGCGAGACCGCGCGATCGAGCAGGTTCGTGAAGACGATGAACTCCGCCCCGTCGCCGCCGCCGTCCGCCGTGCTGGAATAGACCGCCGCCACGCGGACGCCCAGCACCTGGTCGCTCGGCACGCTCGCCGCAAGCGTCACGTCCTCGAGCGCGCTCCATTCGCCAGACGGCGAGAGCGTGCGGGCCTTGACCGCAAGGCCGTTGGCGGGAACCGGCAGTCCGTCCCCGCCCGTCCACGCGGTGGCCGACGCGCTCACGGCGCCGCCTTCGAGACGCGGGTCGGAGCCGTCCGTCGTGTAGTACACCGTTCCGCCGGCGCCCGTGAAGTACACCGCGTCGGAGGTCGCCAGGACGGTGCC
>CACXPT010000311.1 GCA_902769585.1 uncultured bacterium | reverse complement strand
GTGTTCACCCTCCAGCCGCAAGGCGCGCGGGCGCTGCTCCATGAACCGCTGACGCTCACGGCCTACGCGCCGAACGCGGCGCGCTACCAGTGGCGGAAGAACGGCGTGCCGATCGACGGCGCGACGGCGGCTACCTACGACGTGCCGACGGATGTGCGCGAGACGGCGACGTACGACGTGATGGCCTGGGACGCGTCCGGCCATGCGGGCACGAGCGCCATGGCCGTTGTGCACGTGAACGGTGCTGGGACGTTCATGATCGTGCGCTAGGCTGGGCGGGCGATTCGTGTGGACGACGTGGATATTGACGAGCGCGGTGTTTCTCGCGCTCTATGACGTGGCCAAGAAGGCGTCGGTGAGGGGGAACGCCGTCCTGCCGGTGCTGCTCGTCTCTTCCGCCTGCGGGCTGGCGGCGTATCTGGCGGGACTGGCGGCGTCAGGGCACATGACGGAAACCGTCCTCGGCAGCACGCCGCGCGCGGTGGCGCTCGCCGGCGTGAAGACGCTGATCGTCTCTACATCGTGGGTGCTGACCTACTGCGCGCTGCGGACGCTGCCGATCACGATCGCTACGCCCATCCGCGCCTCCGCCCCGGCAGTGGTGCTGCTCGTGGCTGTGTTCCTCTATGGGGAACGCCCATCGCCGTGCCAGGGCGTGGGCATGGCGCTCGTGTTTGCGGGCTACTGGGCGTTCAGCTGGGCGGGTCGGCACGAAGGCATTGATTTCCTGCGCAACAAGGCGGTGTGGTGCGCCGTCGGGGGCATGTGCTTCAGCGCGGCCTCCAGCCTGTGGGACAAGTACATCTTCCAGCTGCAGGGCATTCCCGTGGAGCAGATGCAGTTCTGGTTCCAGATCGGGCTGGTGGCGGTCTACGCCACGCTGTTCGCGGCCAACCGCGTGGCGCGGATCGACCGCACGCCGTTCGCGTGGCGCTGGTCGATTCCCGCCGTGGGCGTGCTGCTGGCGTTTGCGGACTGGCTCTATTTCCACGGGCTGGCGATTCCTGGCGTGCCGATATCCGTGGGATCGCTCATGCGGCGGTTCTCGGTGGTGATCACGTTCCTGCTGGGGGCGAAGTTCTTCCACGAGACGAACCTCCGCCGAAAGGGCCTAGCCCTTGCGGCCATCGTGGCCGGCATCGCGCTCATGGCGCTTTGACTGTAAATCCTGACAGATTCGGCTTGCGGAGAAGGGCGGGAATTTGGTATCTTAGAGTCGCAAGAAATCGTGCGAATCTAGCTCTAAGGGAAGGACGGACAGATGAAGAATAGGATCCTCGGGGTCGTTGTTGCGGCGATGTGCATGAACGTTGCCGCGACTGAATGGTTTGTTGACCGCACGCGTCCCGACGACAGCGGCAACGGCAAGTCCGTCGCCACTGCGAAGCGGACGATCCAGGCTGCTGTGAGCGCGGCTTCGGCCGGGGACGTAGTGACGGTGCTGCCGGGCGTCTACGACGAGGGCGGCAATACGTTCACCGCCAGCTCGGTCGTGTCGTCCAACCGCGTGTACATCATGAAGAACCTCACGCTCCGCTCGCGCGACGGCGCGGCCGTCACGCACATCGTCGGCGCGAAGGATCTCAACGTGGCAACGAACGCCTCGCCGTGGGGCATGGGTCCCGGCGCCATCCGTTGCATCGCGGTGGCGACTGGCGTGGCCGACGTGAAGATCGAGGGCTTCACGATCCGCGACGGCGCGACTGCGTTCGGCAGCGACTCCGCCCCCGTGCGCGGCGCAGGCGTCCTCAACGTTCAGTCCCAGCCGGGCGTGACGGCCGCTGGCTACATCGTCGTGCGCGATTGCGTGATCCGAAACAACACGGGTACGCGCGGCGGCGGCATTTACGGCGTCACGGCGTTGAATTGCACGTTTACCGGAAACAGGGCTTCAAACTTCGGCGCGGCGGCGCGCGAGTGCTGTCTGGAAGGATGTGTCCTCTACCGCAACAGCACGTTGGGGAGCGCCGGCGTCGGCGTGATGGCATACGGCTTCTCCGCCGTGAACTGCACGTTTGCGTACAATGACACGGTGAACGCATTTTCCAACTTCGACGGTTTGTCAACCAGGTTCGCCAGCAACTGCGTTGCCGTGGCCAACGGCGGATGCGGTATCTCGCAGAACATCTACACAAGCATCACGGACGTCGGCGAGCGACCCAACGGCTGCCTCTACGTGAACGAGAGCTCTTCCCGCCTGTTCGTCGCGCCGGCGGCGGGCGACTTCCGTCTCCGCGCCGAGAGCGAGGCGGTGACGCAGAATCCGCTTGCCGACGGCTACTGCGGCGCCGTACAGGAGGCCGTCTCGTGTGAAGGGAGCGGCTATCTCTCGTTCAGCGCGGCCTCCGGCGGTACGATGTCTGTGGACGGCGTGCCGATCCGGTCGACCGCGTACGCCTACGCCGCGCCTTGGCCGCGTGCCTATGCCGTCACGTTCGCACCGAACGCCGGCAAGGGAATTGTCTGCTACCAGTATGCAGGTTTTTCCCGCTGGCCCACGGCGGACGAGGTCTATTACGTGCTGCCGCCCGTCTCGGGAAGCGCAACGGTCGTACCTGTTGTCGGTGATGTGCGGTACGTCTCGCCGAGCGGCGACGACACGGCCGCCGGTACGGCGGAGGCACCTTGGCGGACGCTCCAGGGCGCGATGGACGGCCTTGCGCGAGACTCAGTCGCCAACGCGGTCGTGTATGCCCACCCCGGCCGCTACGACGAGGGCGGCGCC
>CACXPT010000310.1 GCA_902769585.1 uncultured bacterium | reverse complement strand
GTTCGTCCACAAGTACGGCTACTACGAGTGCCGTTTCCGCCTCCAGCGGAAGGCGGGCTGGTGGAGCGCGTTCTGGATGCAGACCGAGCAGCAGGGCTGTACCCTCGATCCGGCGATCAGCGGTGTTGAGCAAGATATCATGGAGTCGTTCAATCCCGGCGAGATCATCGCCCACTGTTTCCACGCGAACGGCTACAGCGGCAACTACATCGGATTCAAGACGCCGCGCGTGAAGAACGCGTTCGGCAAGGACGCCGTCGTCAACGTGGGGACGGACGCGTTCCACATCATCGGCATGCTCTGGGAGCCTGACGGCTACACGGTCTACATCGACGGGAAGCAGCACGGTCCGAAGGTCGGCACGGGCAAGGGCGAGGCGGTCTCGCACATCCCCGAGTTCGTGCTGGTGACGACGGAGTGCCATCCGTACCGGAAAAACCGCATGACGGCGCAGCCGGATGAGAAACTGCGGAAGACGCTCGACGAGGCCGTGGCTGCGGGAGACGATTTCGTCGTCGATTTCGTCCGTGTCTATGACGTGGTGGCCGAATAGGGTCAAAATTTGACCCTTCTATGACGGCGAATGGACAAGTGTCGGCGTGGCGCATCGGGTGGGCCTCTGCGAAAGCCAACGCCGTGCCGATGGTCGTGCTGTGGTGTCTCGCGGCGGCGACGGTGGCGGCCTACTATCTCGTGCCGGGTGTGGCGGCGGTGTTCGAGCCGCTGATGCGGTGGCAGGTCGAGAGCGGCTGGGTGGCGGCGTTCCTGAACCGTTTCGTGTTCGCGGGGTTGTTGCCGGGGATTTTCATGCTGTCGTTGCCGCATCTGCGTCCGTCGGTCTGCCCTGTGGTGAGCATTTTCGTGATTGGCGTTTGGTGCGGTCTGTGGGGCATTGCTACAGATGCGTTCTTCCATCTGCAGGCGATATGGTTCGGGGATGGCCCTGAACTGACGGCCATCCTTGCCAAGACGGCCGTGGACCAGTTTGTGTGGAATGTTCTCCTCGTGACGCCCAACGTGGCGACGTTCTACTTCTGGATCGCGTGCGGCTATTCCTTTGCGCGGATGCGGCGCGACTGGCCGAAGGACTGGATCCGCGGCGTGATCCTGCCCAACTTGATTGCGAACTGGTGCGTGTGGATTCCCGTCGTGGCCGCAGTCTATGCGTTCCCACGTCCGCTCCAGATACAGGTTTCGGGATTCGCCACGGCCTTTTGGGTGCTGATGTGCCTGAAGATAGGCACGCTCAGTCGCCCAGCGACGACCGACGCGGAATGAGTTCGGCGGAGAAGAGCACCTGGCGTGGCGGCAACGTGTCGTGTCCGAGCCGGAGCGCCATGAGGCGTGCGGCCTCCTCGCCGATGAAGCGGGCGGGCTGGCGCAGGGACGAAATGCCGAGGTGCCGGCTGTGCGAGATGTCGTCGAGGCCGATGTTCTTCACCTGGCGCCTGTAGAGCCGCGAGCAGACGCCCATGAAGGCGATCGCCATGTCGTCGTGGATGAACACGAGGCCGTCCGGACGTTGGCGCATCACCGCGCGGACGAACGACTCATCCGTGGGGTCGCCGCGGAACAGGAGCGGATCGTCCGTGGGAAGTCCGCACTCCTCCAGCGCGTTGCGCATGCCGTTGAACCGCGCGTCGACGGTCCAGACCTGCTTTTCGTGGCTCACGTACATGAGGCGGCGGCAGCCGCACGCGATGAGGTGCTTCGCCTGCACGTAGCCCGCCTGCACGTTGTCGATGCCGACGAAGTCGAAGTCGCTGCGGCGCGGGAAGGGGACGATGTCGCGGTCGATGAGGATCACCGTGATGCCGTTCCTGCGGAGCGTCTCGGCGATCTCCTGGTTGCGACGCTCGACGCCCCGCTCGCCCATGGCGTCCTGCGGGACGAAGAACACGCCCTTGATGTTCGCCGCCTTGCAGCGGGCGATGTAGTCGTCGAGCGAGCCGTCGCGCGCAAGCTCGTTGAACTCCTGCCGGGCGCCCCAGATTAGGTTGAGGTTGTAGGCCCGCGCGCGGTCGGCAATCGAGCCGCAGATGGCGGAGAAGAACTCGCGCACGTCCATGTCCGCGATGAGCGTCGAGACGTAGGCATTCTCGGAGGTGGCGGACTGCGGGTTCACGAACGCGCCCGCGCCGCGCCGCCGGACGACGAGGCCCTCTCTCTCCAGAGTGGCGAGCACCTTGGCGGCGGTCGCGCGCGAGATGCCATACTGCCGGATCAAGGCGCGTTCGGAGGGGAGCTTCCCCAACGCGTACTCGCCCGCGAGAACCTTCTCGCGGATGCTGTCGGCAACAAGCCGGTACGGCGGTTTCGTGTTCGTTTTCATGGCAATCAAGCCAGCTTGTGCATAGGAACGTGCGAGAAATGGCCGTCGGACGAAAGGACCGCCGTGCCATGTTCATTTCCACATGTCCTCGTCGATTTTCGAGAAGCCGATCACCGGCGCGACGATCTCCCGAAGAGCCGTGTTGACGCTTATGCCGAGCCTGTCGGCGTAGTCCTTCAGCGCCGAGACAAACTCAGGTTCCGCTCTGAATGTGAGTGCTTCCATGTGATGTCGCATTCCGATGCAAAAAGATGTCAGTATTATGCCATCGTTCTCCTTGCCTGTCAAGTCAAGGGATAGGCTTGTCGGGGTGAAATCAAAACAGGACTTGTTGTAGTCTTCAAAACAGGACTCTGTCTTTCGGTGTCCTTGAGGTGTCTGGCGTAGACATGGCCGGAGG
>CACXPT010000309.1 GCA_902769585.1 uncultured bacterium | reverse complement strand
GTGGCGGACGAACATCATCGTGCGGGCGTGCGCCGGCGGCGCGATCTTCGACACGACCAACTTCAACATCTCCGTCAAGAACTCCATCTACAGCGGCGCGGAGCAGGACGGCGGCCTCACGAAGCGCGGCGCGGGCACGCTCACGATGGTGAACACGAACACGTACAACGGCGTCACGCGCCTGGAGGGCGGCACACTGGCGTTCTCGCACGCGGAGGGCTATCCGGGCGGCGACATCGAGATCGCGGCCGCGGCCGTGCAGGGCAAGACGCTCGCCGCGCCGCTTCTCACGGCGCAGGCGGTCACGTTCCGCGAGGGGAAGGGCGTGCGCGTGACGGAGGCGGATACCTTGGACGACAAGACCTACGGCCGGATGAAGACCGTCGCGACGTTCACGACGCCGCTCGCGGCCGTGCCGTCGCTCACGCTCGTGAACACGGACGGCACGGAGTGGACGAGCAGCAAGCAGTGGTGTCTGCTGCTGGCCGACGGCGGCAAGACGCTGCAGTTCGGCGCGCTTCGCGGCACGCAGGTGATTGTCCGGTGAGTGTGAATGATGAAGGACAATGGACAGACGACGGAAGACAAAGGATTTGAGAATGTACTCTCTGTCCTTTGTCATCTGTCTTAACAGGAAAGATGGAGGCCTAAAAGATGATGAAATTGATTCGTAGCATGGGTGTCGCTGGAGGCCTTGTTCTTTCGGCGGCTGCCGTGGACTACACATGGCTGGCGAGCCCCGTGAGCGGCAACTGGCTTACGGACGCGAACTGGGATCTCGGCGCGTGGGACGAGACTGCGACGGCGAACGCGGCCATTTTCGGCGCGTCGTCGCAGACGTCCGTGGACGTGAACGGCGACGTGACGGCGGCGTCCGTGACCGTGGACGGCGCGGACTACACGTTCGGCGGCGCGGGCACGCTCATGTTGAACGGCCCGTTCACCGTGGCGGCCGGGCATACGGTCACGGTCACGGGTGCGGTTGCGCAGACAAGCGGCGTGCTGACAGAGCGCTTCAACAAGATGGGCGGCGGCACGCTCGCGCTGACGGGCGGCGGCTCGTTGGGGCGCATCGGCGTCGCGGCCGGCAAGCTGGAACTGCGCGGCGGCACGTTCGACGTAACCTATCCGGACGGCGCGGAAGGCCAGAACGGCAATCAGTCGCCGCTCATCATGTACGCCGAGAACGCCGAGCTGCTCGTCACGGACGGCGCCACGCTGCGGCTCTTCGGCAATCCTCGCACGGTCAAGGCGACCGGAATCCTCCGCATCGAAAACGGCACGGTGAGCGCGGAGGGCCAAGTCCCGTTCTGGAACAGCTCCTACACGGACAGCCGAAGCGGGCAGGTCATCGTCGGCAATGGCGGGCGGATGAAGGCCTACACGTGGCTCAACGCCGGATTCAGCAATGCGGACAAGGTCACGACGCTCGTGACGACGGGCGGCGTGATGGAAGTGGAGCAGGGACTCGCAAGCAACAGCGGCAGTTTTTCCTCGACGATGCTCTTCGACGGCGGCACGCTCGTCTCCCGCAATTTCAACTTCTCCTCGTACAAGACGAAGACGCTCGTCAAGGTCGGCCCGGGCGGCATCCATCTCGAGGTGCCGTCCAACCTGCAGTCGGTTGGCGGATTCCTTCACAGCAACGGCGAGAGCGACGGCGGCGTGCACGTGAACGCGCATCCCGTCGTCTATTTCAGCGGCACGAACGACCACAAGGGCGGCACGTGGCTGGACGGCGCGAACAACGTCTACCTCTGCCTGGACGGGGACGGCCCGCTCGGCGCCGTCCCGTCCACGCCCACCAACAACATCTTCTTCGTGAAGAGCACGGACATCCTCGTGGGCAACGCCGCCAACGTGCGGACGCACGCGAACAGGACCGTGTCGATCGCCCCCAACGCCGTTGCCCAGTTCGGCGTCACGGTCGGTTCGCCATTCACGATCGGCGGTATCCTGAGCGGGCCGACGAACAGCAAGGTGCGGACGGTCCACAACTGGGCCGGCGGCCCTGTCGTGTTCGATCCCGGCGAGGGGAGGGTCAGCTCGTTCGGGCAGCTGCGCGTCAACCACCCGACGGTCCTTGCGAGCGGCAGGATGGAGATGACGCAGGCCCGCAACGGCGCGGAGACAGGCGCGTCCGTGCCGGAAGAGCAGAAGGGCGGCAGCCTGTGGGTGGCGAGCGGCCACACGTTCTCGATCACGGGCGGCGTGTTCATGGCCAACAAGAGCAGCAAATACGTGACGCTGCAGGGCAACCTGACGGTGACGGACGGCGGCGTGGCGGATCTTGACGTCAGCAGCGAAGTGCTGAACGCGTTCGGCGTGCCCGGCACGACCACCGTGGCGCGCGCGGGCACGCTCATCTGCAGGAGCTTCCGCGTCGCGCAGTCGATCGGGAATCCGGAATCGGCGCGGCTGCACCTCGTCACGGGCGGCGTCTTCATCGTCAACAGCCTGTACATCGACGAAGGGACGAAGCCCCACGCCCGCCTTGACTTCAACGGCGGCATGCTCGTGTCGCGCGTGAACAACGGCTCGTTCATCGGAGCTTCGGCGATGTGGAAGACGAACGTGTTCGCCTACGTCCAGGCGGGAGGCTTGATTGTCTCCAACAACCACAACATCGGCATCGGGATCCCGCTGCGCTCTGCGGCGGAGCAGGACGGCGGCCTCGCGAAATACGGAACCGGGACGCTCACGGTGTCGAACACCAACACCTACAACGGCGCGACGCGCCTCGGCGGCGGCACGCTCGCCTTCACGCACGCGGA
>CACXPT010000308.1 GCA_902769585.1 uncultured bacterium | reverse complement strand
TCCGTCGAGATCCGCAAGCTGGAGCGCAAGACGTCGAACAACGTCCTTGAGCACGCCACGAGCGAGCGCTACTTCCGCCGCGAGTGGGCGGTTGTCCACAACGACCTCTCCCGCGCCGGGCATGCCGCGAACGACATAAAGGGCATCCTCCGCGAGCGCAAGGTGGACCGTTCGGTCGCGCGCCGCGTGGCCGTGGCCGCATACGAGCTGGAGATCAACATCTGCATCCACTCTCATGGCGGCGTGCTTGTGATGCTGATCTCCGACGACACTGTGACCATCACGGCGAAGGACCGCGGCCCTGGCATCTCGGACATCGAGTGGGCCTGCCGCGACGGCACGTCCACCGCGAACGACTGGATCCGTTCGATGGGGTTCGGCGCGGGCATGGGCCTCTCGAACTCGAAGCGCGTCTCCGACGCCTTCGACATCCAGTCCGAGGTCGGCAAGTTCACCAAGGTGACCTGCACGTTCAACCTGAACAAGCCCGCCGCAAGTGAGCAATAGGGTGCACATCTTCAACGTGGCTGTCGCGGTTGGGGCGATCTGCTTTGGGGCGCTGGCGGCGGAGACGCCGCGATTGGTGCGTCTGCCGCATCGTGGGAAGGGGCTGGAGGGTAGGTTCCATCCGACATACGCGAGCGCGCACGCGCCGGAAACGTCGCGGGCGAAAGACGTGCCGCCGTTCCTGCGCGGTTGCGTAATGTACCAGCTCTTCACGCGCATGTTCACGCCGGAGGGCACGTTCACCGCCGCGCGCGCGAAACTGAAGGATCTCAAGGCGGACGGCATCGACATCGTCTACCTCACTCCGCACCAGCTGGCCGACGACGATCCTGATCCGAAGTTCTGGAGCGGACGACAGAAGGCGTGCAAGCTGAACAACCCGAAGAACCCCTACCGCCAGAAAGACTTCTTCGCCATCGATCCCGAGTACGGCACGAAGGAGGATCTCAAGGCGTTAGTGGACGAAGCGCATCGTCTGGGGATGAAGGTGATGTTCGATCTCGTGTACTTTCACTGCGGCCCGAAGGCCGTGTTCCTGAAGGACCATCCCGACTTCATCGTGCGCAATCCCGACGGTACGCCCAAGCTCGGCGACTGGGCGTTCCCGGAGATGGACATCGCCAATCCCGCGGTACGCGAATACCTCTACGCCAACATGGTCGGATTCGTGCGAGATTACGGTGCGGACGGATTCCGCTGCGACGTGGCGGACATGCTGCCTGTCGACTTCTGGGAAGAGGGCGCGCGCCGTTGCCGGGCCGTGAAGCCGGACGTGTTCCTGATGTGCGAAGGGTTGAAGGGCGACGACCAGATTGAGGCGTTTGACCTCACCTACGGTTTCTACACGCAGTGGACGATGGTCTCGATGCTGGAGGGGAAGTCGTCCGCCTCGCTGCTGGAGAAGGCGTGGCGCGCGCAGGTGCGCGACTACCCGCGCGGCTTCCATTGGATGCGCTGCTTCGAGAACCACGACTTCGCCAACGTCAACCCCGGACAGAAGCGCAAGGAGACGCTGTACGGACACGAACTGAACGCGTCGATGATCGCCACCTGCTTCCTGCTAGACGGCATCCCGATGCTCTACAACGGACAGGAGATCGCGGACGCGAGCCCGCATTCCATCTACGCCAACCGCGACCACGGCAAGTGGTGCATCGACTGGTCGCGCGCGGGCGACAAGGTCGCCGTCGAGCGTCGCGCTCTCGTCCGCCGCCTAGCCGCATTGCGGCACGCGCATCCCGACCTCTTCGACGCGCCCGTCGTATGGCATGCCGTGCCGGAACCAGACAAGGCATACGCCTTTTCGCGTCCGTTGCCGGACGGCGCGACTCTCACTCTTGCCGTGAACATTTCAGGTGAACCGGTGTCGTTCGCCCTGCCGGGCGGCAAGGTCGTGTCGCTGCGTCCGCATGGCTTTTATCTAGGCGAATAATCTCGTTTTTCTGGGTGTCGGCACCGCCTTCGCCGAGGCGATTCGAGGGTGTCGAGCGTATAACTGCGATTTTTGGTGGGATAACATCATCTTGTGTGTCCAAAATGAAAAATACACAATATATTGATTTTTCCGCTTGCGCTCGTCGGCTCAATCCTGTATCATAACCCTCGTCTCTGCGCGGAGGGATTCCGATGGTGGGTCTGGATGGCATGGTGCTGTCCGGCATCGGGAGTGCGCGCTGGGACGACGACAGGAATGTAAGGCGACATGAACATCATAAAGCGCAGCGGTGAGGAAATGGAATTCGAGCGGGGCAAGATTGCCGCCGCGATCCGCAAGGCGAACGAGACGGTTGAGGATGCGGACAAGCTTACCGAGGCGCGCATAGAGCGCATTGCGCAGCAGATCGAGGATTTCGCGCGGACGTACGACCGCGCGCTGAGCGTGGAGGAGATCCAGGACCTGGTGGAGACGAAGATCCAGGAGGCGGGCGCGCATCTGGTGGCGAAGAAGTACATCACCTACCGTTTCATCCAGTCGCTCAAGCGCCAGCACAACACGACGGACGGCGAGATACTCACGCTCATCAACTGCACGAACGAGGAGGCGAAGCAGGAGAACGCGAACAAGAACCCGACGATCAACAGCGTGCAGCGCGACTACATGGCCGGCGCCGTGTCGAAGGACGTGACGAAGCGCCTGCTGCTGCCGGAGGAGGTCGTGAAGGCGCACGACGCCGGCATCCTGCACTTCCACGACATGGACTACTACGCGCAGCGGATGCACAACTGCGACCTCGTGAACCTCGAGGACATGCTGCAGAGATCAGCGGCACCACGATCGACCGCCCGCACTCGTTCTCGACGGCGTGCAACATCGCCACGCAGATCATCGCGCAGGTGGCGTCCAACCAGTACGGCGGTCAGTCCATCTCGCTCACGCACCTCGCGCCGTTCGTGCAGGTGAGCCGCGATAAGATCACGGCGGAGGTCGACGAGGAGCTGGCGCTCGTGGGCGCGACGATCGATCCGGTGAAGAAGGCCGAGATCGTGGAGAAGCGCGTGCGCGACGAGATCGTGCGCGGCGTGCAGACTATCCAGTACCAGGTGGTGACGCTCATGACGACGAACGGCCAGGCGCCGTTCATCACCGTGTACATGTACCTCAACGAGGCGCGCAACGAGCAGGAGAAGAAGGACCTCGCGGTCATCATCGAGGAGATGCTCAAGCAGCGCATACAGGGCGTCAAGAACGAGGTAGGCGTGTACATCACGCCGGCGTTCCCGAAGCTCATCTACGTGCTGGAGGAGGACAACATCAAGGAGGGCACGCCCTACTTCTACCTCACCGAGCTCGCGGCGAAGTGCACCGCGAAGCGCATGGTGCCCGACTACATCAGCGAGAAGATGATGCTCG
>CACXPT010000307.1 GCA_902769585.1 uncultured bacterium | reverse complement strand
CGGGCGTCCAGCTCGGCCAGCTGCCGGGCGACGGGGATGGGCGTGCAGCCCTTTCGCCAGCCGTCCGAATAGCAGTTGACGCAATGCTGGAACGTGGCGCGCGGGAAGGCATTCACGAGGGCGGCGCGCGTGGCCTTGTGCGCGAGGAAGATGATGTTCTCCTCCTTCATGTTCGGATGCCGCCGCCAGGCGGCCTGGATGAGCGGCACGATCTCCGGACGGGGATCCTTCACCTCGGTCGAGCGTGCCCTTCCAGCAGACGTTCGTGGCGAGGCCCGCGATGCCGAACGTGCGCTTGAGGTTCATGTCGTGCACGCAGTAGACCTCGCCGTCGTTTGTCATGTAGAAGTCGCACTCGAAGCAGAAGCCGTTGTCGACGGCCCGACGGAACGCCATGAGCGTGTTCTCCGGCAGCGACCGCGCGTCGCCGCGGTGGCCGGTTATCATGGACCGTGTGATGCGCCGTCCGTTCGGCAGCACGAGTGCGTCGTCGGCCCACTCGATGGAGATCGTTCCATCCGCGTTGAAATCAATGGGCAACCATACCAGACGTGAGTCGATCTGGTTGTCGGGCTTCCAGATGTCGAACATGGCGACGTACTCGCCGTCGCCCTTCTTGAGAATGTAGTTCGACTGACCGCCCCACGTCAAATTAGGCCCGAGTCCGTTCGCGGGGTTAACGCCCTTGCAGGGATTGCCAAGCCGTTCCCACGGGCCCGTGATCGACTTCGCCCGGTAGCACCGTGCGGTGTTCGGCTTCCACCCGGTGCAACCGGATCCGATGAGGAAGTACCAGCCGTCCTTCTTGCAGACCGCCGCAGCCTCCGTCCAGTCCAATTCCGCCGCGCGCCACCAGCGGCCGGTGTAGTCGAGATAGTCGTCCGTCAGCTCCGCGATGTGCAGCGTCGAATTGTCCTCGCTCGAGAAGATGTGCCACGCCTTGCCATCGTCGTCCTTGAAGAGCGTCATGTCGCGGCTCATCTGCCCGCCGTCGAAGTGGGCGCCCCAAAGTTTCGCCTTTTTGCCCGCGGTCATGTACTTCGCCTTCGTCTCCTCGACACGCTCGCGCTCCGGCACGTTCATCGGCCACTGTCCTGCGTTGGGACGGAGCGAGCGCAAGAACTGATAGGGTCCCGTCGCCTTGTCCGCGACGGCGATGCCGACACGTGCGGCGGAATATCCCTGTCCCTTCAGCTCCAGGTGGAAGAACATGACGAACTTCCCCGTCTTGTCGCAGAAGAGGATCTTCGGGCGCTCCAGAACGCAGCCGTCCTCGATGTCGTGCCCCGGCTTGTCCTCTACCTTGAGCGCAATCCCCTCGTCCTTCCACTTCTCCAGGTCGTCGGACGAATAGATGTGCACGCCCACATGCGCCTTGTTGCCAGCCCTGCCGTAGACCTTGTGCTCGCCGTAGAGGTAGTATTTCCCGCCGTGCTCAAGGACCCCGCCGCCATGTGCATTGACGGCATGCCCGGCCGTGTCGTACCACACCTCGCCGTTCTTCTGCATAGCCTGCGCCCCCAAAACGCACAACGCGAGGCACATTCCAACAACAACATGTTTCTTCATGTCTCTTTTTTTCCTCAAAACTCCTCAGTCAGCTTACGCAGCGCCTCGCGCAGGCGCTCCGCCTCGGCCTTGTCGCCGTGCATGACGGCGTATTCAAGCAGCGCGTCCAGCCGCTTGATCTCCTCGATCCAATCGTCTCTCTGTGGCATCGCCATGGCTTCATCTTCCTTTCGTAATCGTATTTATTGTACCATTAATCCGCGGTACGCGGTTAAGAATTCACTGGATTCACTTGCCATGGGCTTTGGGGAGCCAGGTTTGGACGTGCTTGCCTTTCCAGCCATCGACGGAGGCATAGTCGCACATGGTGATAAAGCCGTCCTTGGTGGGGACGCGAAACTCCAGCTTGTGAGCCGGCGAAGTGGGCGTGATCCGCTCGACGGCCACGGTGCCGTCCGCCGCAGCCTGGATTGCGACGGGGGCGGCGTAGTTCGGATCCGTGTTTTCGTCGCGCGCAAGAGCAATCGGCCCCCAGGTGACCGCCTGGAACGGGGCTGAGGCGTGGTTGCGCCCGACCGGCGCATCGAGCTTGCGCGCCTTGAAGTCAAAGGTTACGGCAACCTTGTCGCCCGCGCGCCATGCGCGGGTGACCTTGAGGTACTTTCCGGGTGCGACCGCGCCAACGGACTCGCCGTTGACGGTCACGGACGTCTTTTCACTCCATGCCGGGATGCGCAAGGAGATCGTGAAGGATTCCTCGCGCGCTGGGGAGACAACCATGCGCCACCCGTCAATGTCGAGCAGGTCGCCTTCGGCTTTCAGTTGCACTTCGGCGCCCGATGCGGTCTGGGCGACGGCCGTGCCGGCGTTGTACAGAACGGGATGTACGCAAGGCCCATCGGACCGTTCAGGTTGCAGCACGTGACGGGACCGCTCGCGAACGTCCATCCCCAGCCCTTGTTCGTCACCTTCTCGCCGTTGAGCAGGTTCACGTAGCTGAATCCGTCGCCGTCCGGCTTCATCGCGCCGAGCAGCCCGTTGTAGACGTAGAGCTCGATCGCGTCCGCCGCCCGCACGTCGCCGGTGAGGCGCAGGACCTGGCTCGCGTACTTCATCCACGTCACGCCCACGCACGTCTCCATCATCCGCGTCATGTCGGGGTTCGACTGCTCGGCGGCCGTGTTGTCCCACGCCTCGCCGCTCCAGCGCGGCCAGTGCGGATAGTTGCCGCCGCCGTTGCCGACGATCGTGATCTCGTGCCGCAGCACGCTGTCGAAATACTTGAGTACCGCCTCGCGCGCCGATTCATCGCCTGTCACTCGATGCCATTCTGCGAGGCCTTCGAAGATTGACGTCATCTCGTACGCCTTCGGGTACGGCTCGCCCATCCGCCACGGCATCACGCCCGCGCGCGCCTGCGCGAAGAGGTCGCTCCCCTTCGCGCCGCCGCTCTCGATAATGTAGCGCGCAAAGTCGAGATACTCCTTGCGTCCGGTCAGCTTGTGCAGACGCATGAACGGCTCCAGCAGCGACGACGACTCGATGCAGTTCGGACTCCAACCGATCTCGCGGATGTCGCGTTTCGGCGCGGGACCGACCTGGCGGATGAGGCAGTCGGCCTGGCGCTGGAGAGAGGCCAGCACCTCCGGACGCCGCTCCACCCATTCGTAGTAGTCCTCCAGCGCCAACATCACGTATTTCCGCTCCCAGAGGTCGCTGCAGTGCGGACGCGAATGGCCGTCGCCGCCGGGCTGCAGCTCCTCCGGCACGCAGCTGATGCTGCCGTTCGGACGCTCCGTCGCGAGGATGTCCGCCACCGCGCCGTCCAGCACCGCCTTCAGCTCGGAATCGCGTCGGTGACGGTACTGCATGGCGCCCGACCGCACGAACTTCCCCCACATCTCGCCGAGCGCGAACTTCGGCCGTCCCTTCCGGAAGAACTCCGCGAACTCGCGGTACGGCACGTTCCCCTTGTGCCAATGCGCGATGCTCTTTTCGATCGGCACCTCCAGTCCGCCCGTAAGCTTCACGGCATCGGGCGGAAGCGGATCCATCACGTCCCTCACGACCGGTTTAGCCGGACAAATGCCGCCTCGCTTCTCAAAGGACTTCTGCGCCCCCGCCGCATGGACGGCGACACCGGCAAAGACGGCCAGAAGAAACGCAAAAAAACTTCCTTGGGAGATAGGCTTCATCAACGCTTCACGCATCGCGGTTCATCCTTTCAGGTGTATAAACTATTGGCGGAGAGGGAGGGATTCGAACCCCCGGACCCTTTCGGGTCAACGGTTTTCAAGACCGCCGCGATCGACCACTCCGCCACCTCTCCTAAAAGTAACATGCGCCCGTCCTGGACGGACGGGCGCATATTATACCAAAAATTTGGCGCAGATGCGGATTACTTCAGGCGACCCGTGTAAGCGTCGGCACCCGAGTTGTCGATCTTCGCCTGGAAGAACTTGTCCGCGGCAGCCGCACGGTCCTTGTCCCACGGACGCGGTCCGCCCGTCAGCTGCACGACCCAGAGATTGAGCTGCTTCTTGTGCCAGTTGACCATGCAGTTCGTGCCCCAGGCACCGCCGTGGCCGAACCATTCGTTCTCGCTGTCCGCGATGGGCGCACGAAGGCCAAGCGAATAGTTCGGATCGCCGAGCTTTGCCGGGCGCGTGGATGTGGCGAGGATCGACTTGACAGTCTCTTCCTTGAGGATGCGTACGCCGTTATCGCCTATGCCCAAGTTCATGAGCATCTTGTAGAACTTGAGTTGGTCGTTCGCCGTCGTCCAGAGTCCTGCGCCAGCCGAGGCGAACACGTGGGAATCGTTGTAGGGGCGTTGCTGCATGCTCGCCTCGCGCTGATATTTCGCCGGCGCGTCTTTCTGGCACGTGTACATCTCCACCTGATGCGCGAGCTGCTCGTCGGTCGGCCAGAACCACGTATCCTTCATGCCGAGCGGATCGAGCACGCGCGCTTTGAGGAAGTTCTCCCATTTCTCGCCCGTAATGACCTCGATTACGGCCGCGCCGATGTCGATACCTGTGTTGGAGTACTGCACTCTGGTGCCGGGCTCGAAGAGGAGTGGGCACGCCGCCGCGATCGCAGCCGTCTGACGGAGCGGAGCGCCGCCAGACCAGCCGCCGCCCCTTATGTGGCCCTGCTTGGCCGGGATTTCGAACGGGAAGCCGCCCGTGTGGTTCATCACCATTCGCACCGTGAGCTTATTCTTCGCCTTCGTCAGCGTACGTATGCCGTTCGTCTCGGACGCCTTCACCCACAGCGTACCGAACTCCGGCAGGTACTTTGAGACAGGATCGTCAAGGTTCAGCTTGCCCTCCTCCACGAGAATGGCGATCGTCACGCCGCAGAAGCCCTTCGTCTGCGAGCACTGCATGTACGGATCATCGAGCTTGATCGGGCGCTTCGCCGCCACGTCGGCATAGCCGATGCAAGTCGTCTCCTGCACGCCGTCCTTGTAGAGGATGCTAATCGCGCCAGGCAGTTCGCCCGAGTCGACGTACTTCTGGAGCGCGTCGCGCACGTAGGTCGTCTTGGACGCCGCAGGCGCGGCCGTCACGGAACCGGCGAGCGCCAAGCCCGCCGCCAGCATAACGAGATGTTTGAGTTTCATGCGGATATTATAGCACATCCTAGCGTCGGCGGGCTTCAGCGTTTCGCGTCGAAGCGGATGGAC
>CACXPT010000306.1 GCA_902769585.1 uncultured bacterium | reverse complement strand
GGTGAGGCGGAAGCGCTGGTTCTCCTTGAAGTCGGAGAGGTCGGCGGACGTGCAGAGGCTCGTCGCGATGATCGGCTGCGCCCTGTACGCCTGCAGGAGTTTCTTCTGCGCGACGTTCGAGAGGATGCCGGGGAGCGACACCGTGGAGAACGCGGCCTTGATGGCCGTGTTGTCGAAGGTGCGCGGGACGGCCATGCCCTCGAGCTTCATGCACTCGGCGAGGACGCCCTGGAGCGGGATGTCGCAGTCCTTCATCGCGGCCTCGACCGTCTCCTCGCCCATGTCCTTCGCGAGCGTGTCGCCGTCGATGCCCGCGCGCAGCGCGAGCGCGGCCTCCAGCGTCTTCTCCGTCATGCCGGACTTCTTCACGGTCACGGACGGGGGCGTGGTGGTGGGCTGCTTGGCGCGGTACGCCTTGAGGACGGCCTCGTTGAGCATGTTCCTGTCCCATCCCTCGGCGACGGCCTTCGCCTCGATCTCCGGGAACTCGCCATTGCAGACGGCGCGGATCATGGCGACGCGCTCGCGTTCGGCCCTGATCGCGTCTGCGGCGATGGCCTTGGCGTCGGGCAGCGGCTCGGCGGGATGTTCGGGCGTAGCGGCGGCGACGACGGCATTCGGCGTCGCGGCCGGCTCGCCCTTGGGCGTTTCAGGGGCGGCTGCGGTCGCCGTCTTGGGCGGTTCCGCGGGCGTCGCCGGGGTTTCGGGGGTTGCGGTCTCCGCGTTCGGCGGGGTCGCGTTCTTGTTGTCGGGCTCCATGATGGAGTTTCCTTTCAGTTCGAGTTTTGCCGTGACTGTCATGCGTGTCGAGCGGTCTGCGCCCACGGCGACTACGGAGACCTCCCGCAAAGTTGATTTCGTGACGTGGTAGAACGGCGCGGAATGCTCCACTCCGTTCACCTTCCGTTTGCCCTCCTGGACGAGCTCTGCGGCTTCGACCTCCGCGCCAATCGAGAGCTGCCAGTCCGCGCCGGCCTTGCCCTGGGCGACGATGGCGTCGGCAAGCTCACCGCCGGCCACAATGTCGCCCTCGATGGCGAGGCGTCCGTTCTCGGCCTTGGCGTTCACCACGCCGACTCGGCCGAGCGTGTGGTTCTCGTGGTTGGCGAGAAGCGGCACGGATTCGGGGACGGTCATGCCGGAGAGGTCTACGACCACCGGCTTCGACCATCCGAAGAGCCGCATCTTGCCGCCCCCGTAGGCGAGGCCCGCCACCTTGTGCTTTCCGCCGTCGCCCTGCGCGGCGGTGATTTCGAGATATTCACTCGTCGTTTCCGTCTTCTTTTCCATCTTCGTCTCCTTCGTTTGACTTTGAACCGTTCTTCCCGGCCTCGTCGTCGGCGATGCCGAGTTCCTTCATGAGCTTGCGCTCCTTCGCGATCTGCCGAAGCTCCGTTTCCCAGTCCTTGCCCTGGCGGGCGTACTCCGCCGCAAGGGTCGTGGTCTTGGACGCGAGGCGCTTCTCCTGCGCGGACGCCTCCTTCGCCGGATCGACATGCTCCTGTCCGTCCCAGAACCACACGTGGCGGCATCCGCACACGTCGATGTCCGTCCCGGTGGCGAGCGCCCATTCGCGCATCCACTTCCCGAACACGGGGTCGAGGATCTCCGCCTCCATGAAGGCGCGGTCGACCTTCAGCGACTTGTAGTAGGTCTGGTGGTCGAGCCGCCCGCTGGCGTAGTTGTAGCCGGACGAGTTCCCCGCCGCGATGTTGTAGGGCATCGAAAGGCAGCGCGCGATCTCGTTGAGTATCTCGTGCTTGAACTCGCCGTATGTCGTGACGGGCTGCTTCGGATCGACCTGCGACATCTTCCATCCGCCCGGCATCGTGAGGAGCATATTGCGCTCGAGCTGGATGGTGTCCATCGCCTCGACCGCGTCCGCCTCGCCGTTCGCCGGGGCGTCCGTGTAGAGGACGCCGGCGAAATCCGCTGCCGCCTCCGCCGCGCTCACGACGGCCAATGTGAACCGCCGCAAGTGGGCGAAGAGCGGCAATGCGGACGTTATCTCTGGAATGCCGCGATGCTGTTCCGGCCTGTCCTGCCGGAACACGTGTATCATGTTCTCGGCCTTGACCGTGACCGAATCCGTCCCGAAGGACGCCGTTCCGCCCGGATGGGCCTTCAGCACGTTGTACGAGACGGGGTTGCCGAACGAGTCGAACGTGATGCCGTCCACCGAGCGTCCATCGGCGTTCATCTCGTCGTCCGTAACCCGGTCGGCTTCGATGAGCTGGATGTCCAGCGTCACGTTCGTTGAAAGTCTTGGATTCTGCGCGAGGACGGCGAACGCCTCCCCGTCCTGGCACCGCGCCATCCGGATCGTGCGTAGCTTCGCCGCGAGGCGGATGCGTTTCGCCCATTCCGCGAAGTCGTGTTCAACGAGGCGGTTCTTCGCCTCGTCCTCGAGGAGCATCTGCAGCCTCGGTCCCGTCCCGACGGTGTCGTCGGCGAGCGTCTTCACGATTCCCCGCGCGTAGGAGTTGTTCTGCACCTCGTACCGGGCGCGGGTCCGAAGGATCTTGCGGACATTGCTGTCGGCCTCTGCGTCGGCGGAGAGGAACTCCGCCGCCGACCAGTGGCGGGCGTTGTCCTTCGTGGTCTGCGCCGCGTCGAAGCGGGCGAGCATCCACCTCGGCAGGGAGAGTCGCGCTTTCGCCGGCTTCGGCTTCTTTCCGAAAAGCCTCATATAATTGCGCCTCCCGCTGCCATCTTCGTGATGCGGAGCGGGCATCTGTGTCCGCTCGTCGCCCGCTTGGACGCGAAGTAGCTCGCCACCTTCAGGAGGTCGCCGACGGACTGGTTCTCCACCCTCTGCCCGTCAAC
>CACXPT010000305.1 GCA_902769585.1 uncultured bacterium | reverse complement strand
GTGTCGAAGAGCTTCTGCAGGTGCGGCCCGACCGCGTCAGGCTCGCTGATCTTGATCACCTCGTCGCCGCGCGTGATCTCCCACACGGGCGTGACGACCACGGCCGTGCCGCACGCCGCCACCTCGGCGAACTCCTTGATCTCCTCGTATGGCACGGGGCGGCACTCCACCTTCCAGCCGAGGTCGGCCGCGCACTGCTTGAGCGACATGTTCGTCACGGAAGGCAGCACGGAGTGGGAGTCTGGCGTCACGTAGGTGCCGTCGGCCTTGATGCCGAGGAAGTTGGACGTGGAGAACTCCTCCACGTAGGTGTGCGACTTCGCGTCGAGGTACAGCTCCACCGGCCAGCCCTCGCTCTTGGCCTTCTCGTGCGCGAAGAGCGAGGCCGCGTAGTTGCCGCCCACCTTCACGTCGCCCATGCCGTGCGGCGCGGCGCGGTCCCAGTCGTCGAGGATCACGGCGCGCACGGGCTTGAGCCCGCCCTTGTAGTACGCGCCCACGGGCATGACCATGATCATGAAGGTATACTCCTTCGCCGGCGCCACGCCGATCTGCGGACCCGTGCCGATCAGGAGCGGGCGCAGGTAGAGAGAGCCGCCCGTCCCGTACGGCGGCACGTACTCGGCGTTCGCGCGGATCACCTGCTCCGCGGCGTCTATGAACATCTCCTCCGGCACCGGCGGCATCACGCAACGGACCGCGGTGCGGTACATGCGCTTCGCGTTCTCTTCCGGACGGAAGATCACGATCTTCCCGTCCTGCTGGCGGAACGCCTTCATTCCCTCGAAGCACTCCTGCCCGTAGTGCAGGCAGCTCGCGCCGATGTGCATCGTTATGTAGGGATCCTTGACGAACTCCGGCGCGCTCCACGCGCCGTCCTTCCACGTGTAGCGGATGTGGCAGTTGACGTCGGAAAATCCGAAACCCAGCTTTGACCAGTCGATGTTTGGCATAGATGTGACTCCTTGTTTGGGCGCATATTCTACCCCTTTTCCCCGCAGACGGCAAGCCCGCATTTCATGCCACACGCAACGACGTTTTTGTGGTATCATGTGCGCATGGAAAACAACCTACTCTCCCTCTCCCTCGCGAAACGCATGCTTGCGGCAGCAGTGGCAGTCGGCACGATGGCTGCCGCGGCAGCCGGCGACACCGTCACGGCGTCATCGTTCGGGTTCGACCCGAACGACTCCACGGAAATCCTCCAGAAGGCGCTCGACTCCGGTGCGCGGAAGATCGTCATCGACAAGCAGGCGTCCCCGTGGATCACACGCCCGCTCTTCGCGCGCTCGGACTGCGAGATCGTCTTCGCACGCGGCACGGAAGTGGTCGCGAAGAAAGGCGCGTTCCTCGGCAAGGGCGACTCCCTCATCACGCTGAGGCACTCCAAGAACGTCAAGCTCAGCGGCTACGGCGCCACCCTGCGGATGCACCGCGACGACTACGCGGCGCCGCCTTACGCGAAGGCCGAGTGGCGGATGAGCATAAACCTCCTCAGCTGCAGCAACGTCGTCGTCGAGGGACTCACCCTCCTGGAGTCAGGCGGCGACGGCGTGTACGTGGGCGTCACGGGGAAGAATGGCCCGTGCCAGGACATCGTGCTGCGCGACCTGGTCTGCGACCGCCAGTACCGCCAGGGCATCAGCGTCATCTCCGCGCGCAACCTCCTCATCGAGCGGTGCATACTGCGCGACACCGGCGGCACGCCGCCAGCTGCCGGCATCGACTTCGAGCCTAACCACGCCAGCGAGGAGCTCACCGGCATCGTGATGCGCGACTGCACGATCTCCAACAACCAGGGCATCGGCCTAGACTTCTACCTCGGCCAGCTCGACGGCACCACCAAGCCCGTCTCCATCAGGATCGAGAACTGCCGCATGAGCGGGAACGCGCACGGGTTCGCCCTCTCCAACGGACGCAAGGAAACGTTCGTGCGCGGACGCGTGACGTGCGAGAACTGCTCGTTCGAGAACGAGCGCGGCTTCGCCGTCCTCCTGCGCCGCAAGCCGGCCAGCTCCGTCTTCGTCGACTTCGGCAACTGCCAGTTCATCAACTGCCAGACGAACGCCAAGTCCGCGGCAGAGGTCTGCGACATGTCGTTCGGCGCCACCGCGCCCGGCGCAGGCCCCACCGACGGCGTCGCGCTGCGCGACTGCACGATCCGCCAGCCCGTCGCGCGCAAATGGCTCTCGCAAAAGCTGGACGCGCTCTCGACCGACGTGCCTTCCCAGATTTCCGGCAAGCTGACAGTCGAATCCCCGTCCGGCACGAGCACGTTCGCGCTCGACGCCGCCTGGCGCGACAGCCACTTCTCGAAGCCGGTCCTCGCAGGCGCTCCCAAGCGGCGCAGCTTCGACCCCGCCGCCGCCCGCCCGTTCGATTCCTGCCCAGGCAAGACGGTGCGCTTCAAGCCGTTCCGCTTCCGCAGCGGAGTCACCTACCGCTTCTTCATGGCCGCGCCGGGCGAGGCCAGATTCTCTGGCCGCTTCACCAAGGTCGGCAAACCGGCCTTCACCCCCAAGCCCGTGGTGATCAAGGACGCCGACGGCAAGACTTGCGCGACCATCAAGCTGAACGACACCGCCGAGACGCCGTTCTCCTTCACGGCCAAGGCGGCAGGGTTCTACACGATGACCGCCGACGTCGGCAGCCACGCCTTCGGCCTCTCGGCGACGTCCGTGCCGATCGCGGTTGCGCCGACAGGTCTCGCCCGCTCCATCTTCGCCACGCAAGGTACCCTCTACTTCCGCGCTACGGCCGACACGCCCTTCGTCGTCGCGGTCTCGGGCGCGGACATGTCCGAACGCGTGCGCGCGCAGGTGTCGGATCCTGCCGGCAACACGCTGTGGGACCAGGACCAGATCTCGGAATGGGCGGCATACCGTTCCGCC
>CACXPT010000304.1 GCA_902769585.1 uncultured bacterium | reverse complement strand
ATCTTGATGGCGCGACTGTGCTGTTTGACGCAGCTGGGAATGTTGTTGATGGGCGTCTGCAAGGTGATTCCAGCCCTTGGGTTATATCTCCTACCGAAGACGGCAAGAAGTGCACGCGCAAGACCGAACCCGGCCAGAAGTACTGCTGGCAGCACGCCAAGTCCAAACCAGAGGCGAAGAAGCCCGCCGCAAAGTAAGCGCGCCTCCCGCGCTGCCTTGCGGCCGATGATGATTACTTGTTGTCAATATTTCCTTCATCCGCCCCCAGTCGGAAGAAGCGGGCAGGGAGGTTGCCCGGAACGGCGTTGGTGCCGTCGGGGGAAAGCAGCCAAAATGCGGAAGGACTGACATTGGTGAGCGCGTCGTAGGCGAGAAGTCCAAAGGTGTAGCCGTTGGTGTTCACGAGCGGCGGGGGCTACTCGCCGAACTTGACCTTGAAGAACTGGCTGTCCTTGCCGCTCGGCGCGGGTACTTCGACGACGGCCTTGACTGCGCTCTTCGCTTCCTTCACCGTCGCGCCCGCCACCGGAGACGTTGCGCTCTTCAACTCTTCAAGCGTGTCGGCGGAATAGACCGTTATCATCCCGTTCGTCACGTCAGTTCCGCGCGATTCGTTCGACATTTCCGCAAAAGCCGTAATTGTCCACTTGCCGCCCTCGGCCTGCGCGAACTTCACGATCTCGCTTGCGTCGCCCTTCACGAATGCGGGCGTGGGGTTGACGGTTCCGCCGCTCGTGACCGAAATTCCGTTGATCGTCACAGTCGCCCCGCCGGGGACCGTCACGTTGTACGTGGTCTCGCCCGTCAGCACGTCGCCGTCCTTCGCCGTGTAGTCGGCGGTCAGCGCCGAAAGGTCGATCGGCGCGGGAAAGACGGGACGAACGGACAGCCCCACCCAGCGGAATCTGGGATCCCGGCCGAAGTAGCCCGAATAGAAGCTCCAGTCCCACGCGCGGGTCGGATTCACGTAGTCCGAATCCGGCGTAGAAGACCAGTAGGAACCGTCCGAGCCGGTGTAGTTGAGACCCGAGTCGTTGCCGTTGCCCCAGCCGGCAGCCGGGAGGAAGATGCTCCTGTCTGCGTATGCGCCTTTGCCCGTAACGAGTCGCCCATACACGCCGTTTTTCGTAGTCCACGTGGTGGTGCAATTGTCAATGAGGGCGGAGAACTCTGCAGCCGTCGGCATGCGCCATGCGCCACCCCAGTGTACGTGCGCCGCGTCGTGCTCGGGCGCGAGATTGCCAGTCGAATCGATATAGCCCGTTGAAAGAAGCACCGAATTGTCTTTGCCGTATGTCGGGGCTGCAGTACCCGATGAGTAGAACGATATTCCTATCTCTGTCCCGTCCTTGACCGAAATCCATCCGCTCCCATTGTTTGTATACCCCACCGTGTCGCCCCACCAGAAGTAGTAGCCGTAGTCCTCCGGCTCGTCCGCACCGATGTTGGTGGTGGCCCAGTACGGGCCGCCCTCCCAGAGCTGGACCTTGCCGCGCTCCGCCACGACGACACTTCGCGTCGCGCCGACCTGCAGGTTGCCGTCGCCGGTCGCGTCGACGGCGAAGACCTTCACCCAGTAGGTTCCGGCGGGGACGGGGATGTCGGCGTCAAAGCCGTGGTCGCCCTCGACGCCCTTAACCCGGTTCACATCGGACCTCGGCCGGTCGGCGGCCAGGATGCGGACATCGCCGTATTGGCGCGTGCAGCCCGAGTCGGCGTAGAGATAGACCTGGACGCCTGTGGACTGCGACGAGACGTCGGGGTCGTAGGTCCAGCCCTTGACGTGGACGGCAAGCGTCTTGCCGTAGCATTCGTCGAGGGCACCCTGCGGCTGGCTGCCGGCCCACGCGGGCGCGGCGGCGAACACGAGCGCCGCGAACGCGGCGATCGTGGCGGCGAAGGCTGAGCGAAAGAGTGGCATTTTCATGCGAATGCTCCTTTGAGGGTTGCGGATAGTATAGCAAAAGCGGCGCATTTGTGGAAGAAGGAGGGAGACCGGAGACATTGGGCGCCAGGTCTCGGGTCTCAGGTCTCATGTCCTCCCGGCAGGTCTCGCCTCTCGTCCGCGTGCCGGTTCCCGCTTCGCCAGCGGCGGGGCAAGCGCGTCCATGGGGGCGGGTCGTTCATGGGGGCACCAGCATTGGGTCAATGGAGGTGAAGATCTGGAGGTGAAGTTGAAGGATTATCTTGATGGCACGACTGTGCTGTTTGACGCAGCTGGGAATGTTGTTGATGGGCGTCTGGCTGGCGAAGGGCACGTTCCGCATCTCGCTCGGAGGAGCGAGCACGATTGAGGATGTGGAACGGATTACCTCCGCACTTATATAAATGCGGTGGTGACGTTTCCATTCACCCTGTGTGGAAATGTTCGATGGCCATGTGAACCGCCAAGACGGCTCCATCCCCAGTCATTGCGCGGTACTTCACATATTGCAATATGTGAAGTGGCGGGTAGGGGAGATCGAGATGCTGCTGCGAAGGAGCTGAAAAATGATATACTATCCCCCGTGAGACGAGGAGATTGGACATGACACTTGAAGAACTCAAGAAACTAATCGCCGATGACGAGGGCGAGACGGTGGAGGTGAAAGAGGAGCCCAGGGGTCTGACCCCATTGGTGGAGTAGGAGTGGTGGAGTAGGGTCTATGGCGATGCCGCAGAGAGACGATCCGCCTACGCAAAGGCTACGGCGGACAGGCACGATAGAGGCGAGCAAGCGACTTGAGCCGCCTTCGCGCGTGCGCTGCGGCGTGTCAGGCGCATCCGCGAAGAAAGGACCGGCGGGTGCGTTGGTTTTGCGGAAGGTCGGCGGTCGCGGGGCGCCCGCCCTACCGGCGCGAGGATGAGTGTGGTATAATCTGATGTGGAGGAACTGACATGAAGAAAGTCGAAAAAGAGTTTGAGAGTCTGGTGGGGAGAATCCAGACGGCCAATCAGGCGCTTCGACAAGATGCGCTTGGGATCATCAATCGTAGCGTGACCACACGGGCCTGGCTCACGGGCTACTACATTGTCGAATTCGAGCAGGGCGGCAAGGCGCGTGCGGCGTACGGCGACGGGCTACTGAAAAGACTGTCTGAACGCCTTGGCGTGAAGGACTATTCGGTACATACTCTCAAGAAATATCGGGAGTTCTACCGAATCTTCCCTAAGTTGGCAATGCCGATTCGTGATTATTTGATTGAGAGATTCGGGAAAGGATATTCGACGAATATCCAATTGTCCGTTATGAGCGAAACAATCTCCCGTAATCAAGAACCTAAAGTTTGTCAAATTGGATATTCGCCGATTACCCAATCTAGGAATCTGCTGGAATTTGATGATAAAGGCGAGGATGTCTCAATATCGCCATACGCATTGTTTTCGTGTTTGTCTTATACACACATGTCAAACCTGTTGTCTTTGCCCCTTGACCTTATGCGCACGTTCTATGCGTTCGAGGCGATACGGGGAACATGGAGCGTCACGGAATTGAAGCGGCAGATCGAGAGCCAGTACTACCAGCGCTGCGGCTGGAGCAGGGATCCGCACAAGTACGCTGCGATGGTGCAGGGCAAAGCAGACAGGCTCAATGCAGACGATTTCATCAAGACGAACAATGTGCTGGAGTTCCTTGGCGCAAAACTGCCGGAGGGTTGGGAAGAGGATGATCTGGAACAGGGGATCTGCGATAATCTAAAGGAGTTTATCCTTGAAATGGGGGCGGGGTTCTGCTTCGAGGCGCGTCAGAAGAAGATTCTGATCGATGACGCCTACGAGCGGATCGACCTCGTGTTCTACCACCGTATTCTGAAGTGCCACGTACTCATTGAGCTGAAGCCGAAGAAGTTCAACCGTGCAGACGCCGTGCAGCTGGGCGTGTACATGGAATACTACCGCAAGCGGGTTATGACTGAGGGTGACAATCCCCCGATTGGAATTCTGATGTGTACGGAGGTCGGCAAGGAAATCGCCGAATACATCGCACCGTTCATTGACGAACGGCTATTCCTTTCAAAGTACATGCTCCAGCTCCCGTCTAAGGAAACACTTACGGGCTTCCTCAGAAAAGAAAACGAGGGACTTCAGGCAAGTGTGGGAAAAGGTGTGGTAAAAAGTGCGGGAAAGAAAAGCGCAAAGACTCGCAAAATCGGCAGCCGCAAGGTATGATAGAGTGATCCCATTGGTGGAGTAGAAATGGTGGAGTAGAGGCTATGGCGATGCCGCAGAGTGACGATCCGCCTACGCCAAGCTTCCTCCTTCGCGCTGCGCGCTACGGGGGACAAGACGGCGGACAGGCACGATAGAGGCGAGCAAGCGACTTGAGCCGCCTTAGCGCGTGCGCTACGGCGTGTCAGGTGCGTTGTTTGAGTATGCCGTCGTGCATATTCGCCTGCGCCGAAGGCGTCAGGTTGCCCGAAGGAGCGTAGCGACTGCGCCGCATTCCGTCGCGCCGACGCAACAAGTGCCTCGCGGACATGTTCGAGCGACTTGACCTCATGGAGCGCAAAGGGAGTGGATTCAAGAAGCTCTACGAGGACTATGAGAAGCTGTCCGTCAATCTCGGCAAGCGAATGCCCGTCTTGGAGTCCGAGAGCGACTATTTCCGCGTGACGTTACCAAACCTGCTCTACGGATTCACAGACGCGCAACTCGTCGCCGCAGTTGACGATTCGTCGTACGGCGTGCCGAAAAACGGGGCAAAAGCCTCCTCGGCCTACCATGATACCCCACCAGTCACCCCACCAGTCACCCCACCAGTCACCCCACCAGTTGACGAGAAGCAGAAAAGGCTTCTACAGGTGCTCAAAGACACAGAACTTGGAACGTCTGAACTGCTTAAGGCATTGCACATTCGTGATCGTAACTATCTCCGGGAGGGATATATCCGTCCTACGCTAAGAGCTGGCCTTATTGAACAGACGAGGCCAGAAGTAAAGCATTCCAGGTTTCAGAAGTATCGCTTGACGGACAAAGGGCGTGCATTTATTGTGGAGCGCAAATAGGTTCTTTCGGATGTCTGGCGGATTGGCGGCGCTGAAAGGTCAGCGGGTGCGCACGCTTGAAGGCGACGGCGTGGGGATCGAAGACGGTGGAGGAGCTCCCGTTGACACAGTAGCATTGGCCCAGTAATGGCGCGTCCATGGGGTTAGGCGTTCATGGGGCACCATAGACTGACCAGCATTTGTCAATGGAGGTGAAG
>CACXPT010000303.1 GCA_902769585.1 uncultured bacterium | reverse complement strand
CTCTCCTGCGCGCACTACATCAACGGCAACGGCAAGTACGCATGGGCGATCCAGAATGGATACGGCAATTGGCAAAGCCTGGAAGTGCCAGTCGACACCTCCCGCCGGACGCTGGACCTCGACAGCTACAATTCCCGGGTGCGGCTGCTGACCGGCGGGACAGTCACGAAGTCGGTAACCATCACGTCCACGCGCACCAACACGTCGGCCTGGCCGCTGGCGATCTTCGCGAACTGCAACAATACGTCGGGGACGTCTTTCAACAATTACGGCAAGCTCAAGCTCTATTCGTTCGCGATCTACGAGGAAGGCGTCCTGAAGCACGCCTATCTGCCCTATCGTTCGGCGGACGGAACGGTGGTCGGCCTCAAGGACCTAATGACCGGCAACATCCTCGAGAAAGCCGCCGGATCGGCGTTTACGAGCGGGGGCGACATCAATTCCGACCCTGTATGGATGGCGGACGACTATCTCTGCTACACCGGCACGGGCGCAACGGAGAACTGGAGCGACATCGCATGGAGCATGCCGTTCGGCCGTGCCGCGGTCTCGTCAGCTTCGTCCTTCTCCCTGACAAACATGTGCGTGGAAATCTCGAACGCGAAGGTCAACGTGGCGGCCAGCGACAAGCTGGGGCTCTGGCAGCTGTCGCTGACTAACGGCGCGACCTTGAACGTGGCGTCCGATGCGTTTGTCGCGGTGAAGACAGTCTCTGTGGAGGGCGTGGCGGTTCCCCGCGGCATCTACACGGGCACGGGGCCGGTCGGCACGCAGGTGAGCTGGCTCGAGGGCGATGGCGTGGTGCGCGTGGCGGGCTCGCGGAGCGCCGAGATCCCCGACACCGTCCCGACTCCGGCTGCGGACGGCTGGTACGAGTTCGGCATCACGTCGGCGAACGGCGGCAGGACCTGGCGCCCGAACAACTGGTACATCGTGGCGGACTGGCCGAAGTGGGATCGACTCTTGTTCCCTGCGGGCGCGAAGGTCCGGTTCGTCGGGTATACGATCCTCGACACGATACCCGACGGCGTGTTCTCCGAGGTCGACTTCACCCACGCGGAGTACATCCTGCTCCACGGGAAACAGGTGTTCGCGGACGGTTCTCCCTTTACCATTCCGTCGGGCGTGACGTTGCGCTACCAGCCCGGAAACTGGGTGCCGCAGAGCAATCCCGACGAGTACAAGTTGACGACCGATGGCAGCGGCACGATGACGACGCCGCTCAACGTCGTCGGCACGCTGTATGTCTATGGCGACGGCACGCATCTCGCCAGGCAGGAGTATTCGGGGCTCCTGACCGGCAACGGCGAGTTCAAGTTCGGCAACTTTGGCAACCAGGCGCGGTTCATGGGCGGTTTCGCGTTCAACGGCAAGGTGACGGGCTATCAGAACGGGCAGTTGCTGTGGGTGGACTCATTGGCGGTGACGAGCTCGGTCAGCGGCGTCACGTTCAGCGATTGCGGCAATACCTACCAGACGAATAGCAGCCACAACGTGAACGGCATCTTCTTCGGCAAGCACAACAGCGACGCGACGGCCGACCACGAGTTCTACGTCGCGTCCGTCTACGGCAATGCGCGCGACATCACGGACAAGAAGAACAAGCGCTGGCGGTGCGGCGGCGCGTTGGGCATCTGGGGCGGCAACACGATCCATGTTGGCAATGTGAAGCATGCCGTCCACGTGGTGGGGTGCCCGCAGGATCTGGGATGCGGCACCGGCTTCTTCAGCAGCGCCACGGGCAAGGGGATCGGCAATCTCGTGGTGGACGAGTCCTCGGCCGCCGGCAGCCTCTTCCTCTCCACGAACGTCAACGTGAAGGTGGGCAAGGTGACCGCGTCCACATGCTTCAACTACACGTACCACTCGGACGTGGCAAACGGCACGACGCTCGACATTACGAACTCCTGCCTGTCCACGGCCACGGTGAAGGCGACGGACATCGGGATGCTGCCTGCGCGCCTCTCCGGCTTCACGGGCACGGTCACGCTCACGGACACGGAGACCGTGAAGAGCTACACGATGCCCGTTGACTTCACGCAGGGCACGAACAGCCTCTACAACACGGTTGGCTGCATTGGATCGGGCACGCTGGAAAGCGCGCCCGCGAGCGGCACGATCGACGTCACGTTCCCCACGACGGGCGAAGCTCCTGTGAAGGGCGAGTACGCGCTTGCGCGGTTTACCTCGGGCGGCGACCTGCTCGCAGGCTGGACGGTGACGCTCAACGGCCAGGCTGTAGACTGCGCTGTCGTCGCGGGAATGAAGGTGTCAGTGGTGAAAGACGCGACCGGCATCTGGCTTGACGTCCGCCGCCCTGGCGTGACGATAATCTTCAGGTAAGAGTTGAGAGTTAAGAGTTGAGAGTTTTGAGTTTATAGTGGAGTTTATAGTAATGAAAGGAAGTTTGGCTGAAAGGAAGTTTGGCATGAAGAATATGATGGTTATGGCGGTGGTTGCGACAATCGCAATCTCCACGGCGCGCGGCGACACGTACACCGTGGCGGAGGGCGAGACCCAGACGCTGGACAGTGTGACGAACACGACGCGCTTCACGAAGAGCGGCAAGGGCACACTCGTCGTGACCGGCACGAATTCGCTCACGTCGCTGACGTCCTCGGGCGGCACGCTGAACTTCCACGGTGGCGAGACGACGATCTCCGGCGCCGGGTCGAGCGGCGCCTACGGGGACGCGGCATTCGTCAACAACGGCCAGGAGCTGATCGTCGACGGCGGGGCGACCGTGAAGATCACCGGCGGCGCGTACGTCTCGGCAACGACCTCATGAACGGCTTTACGGGGACGTTCCCGTCGTCGCGGATCGTCATCAACGACGGCGGCGTGGTGAAGGCCGGGCAGTTGCGGGCCGTCGGCGCAGAGGCGGCCACGGCGGCCAAGAAAGAGTATTTCAGCATCGACCTGAACGCGGGCGGCGCGCTGTACGTCAAACACTTTTGGGAGGACGACGGTTCGCGCTACGGGCGCATCAACTTCAACGGCGGCGTGCTCCATCCGACCTCCGCCACGGTCTTCTATCAGGGCGATTCCAACAAGACGTGGACCGACAGCCTCGTCACGCCGACCGTGCTGGAAGGCGGATGCCACATCGAGCTGAGCGCGAACGCAACCGTCTACCCTGCCTTCATGAGCGGCGTCGGCGAAGGGGAGACGGACGGCGGACTGCACGTCAGCGGCAACTCCTCGGTGCTCTACTGGCGCGCGAAAAACTCCACCTACAACGGCGGCACGTGGCTGGAGGGCAGCGGCATCTTTGCGCTGAACGGCGCTTACGGCGACTCAAGCCTTGGCGCGTTGCCCGCGACGCCGGCCACCAACATCTGGATCATGAGCGGCCACACGCTCTTCAGCGAGGGCGGCACGATGAGCATCCACTCCAACCGCATGATCTTCGTCCAGAGCGGCAAGACGTTCTACACCGGCTCGCAGGGGCGTCTCGTCATCGGCGGCGAGATCAAGACCGAGCCGAGCCCGGGCCTCGACTAAACGACGAACAACCTGTTCCAGGTGCGCGGCGACTGGGCCGGCACGGTGGTCATCGGTCCGGGCGAGGGGATCACGAACAACCTCGGGCGGATGTACGTC
>CACXPT010000302.1:480-3670 GCA_902769585.1 uncultured bacterium | reverse complement strand
GGGCTTGCCGTCGTTGCGGATGACGTAGGCGGCGTCCTTGGCGTGGGGCTGGAGGATCCAGCCGTCGCGGCACTTGATGGCCTTGCCCTCGTGCGGACGCTTCTTGGCGGGCGTCTGCTCGAAGAGACGATCGATCTCGGCGGGCGGACGGAACTGCGCGGGCGCCAGGTTGTCCGGCTCGCTGCAGCCGTCGAACCACTCCCATTCGAACGGCTTGCCGCCCGAGGCCGGCACGCCGGCGAACTTCCAGACGATGTGCGTGGCCGTGGGCCAGACTATGTCCTTCACGTTGTCCTCGGCGTTCGTCTCCGTCTCGGCGACAACGGAGAGCGGCGCGGCCTTCCCGAGCGACATGCCTTTCCAGACGGCGGACATGAGGTGGCAACCGATGTCGCCGATCCAGCCGGAGCCGAGATCGCGCCACACGCGCCAGATGAGCGGGTGGTAGACTTCGGGCGCATACGGGCGGACCGCCGCCGTGCCGAGCCAGAGATCCCAGTCCAGGTGCGCGGGCGCGGGCACCGACGCCGGCAGGTAGCGGCGACGCCGGGAGAGGCCCTTGCGCGTGGAGAAGAAATATGCGCGCTCCATCGGACCGAGCGCGCCCGTGCGCAGCAGCTCGACCGTCTGTCGGTCCGCCATGAACGCCGTGTACTGCGCGCCCATCTGCGTGACGACTCCGTTTCGCACGGCGAGGTCGCGCAAGAGCGCCGCCTCGGCGTGGCTCTTGCAGAGCGGTTTCTGGAGGTAGATGTGCTTACCCTTACGCATCGCGGCGGCGGCGACGATCGTGTGGTTGTGGTCGGGGATGGAGATGTTCATCGAGTCGATGGCGTCGCCTTCATTCTCGAGCAGCTCGCGCCAGTCGCGGTAGAAGTGCGCCTTGGGGAACTCCTTCCTCATGCGGTCGAGGTACTTTGCGTCAACGTCGCAGAACGCCGCCATCTCGATCTTCGGATGAGTGCGGAGGCTCTTGATGTCGCCACCGGCCATGTTGGCGGTGCCGATGCTGGCGTGGCGCAGCAGGCCGTTGGGGCTGCGCACGGCGGTGATGGCCGGGAAGCCGCCGTTCCACGTGCTGCAGCCGGACGCGGCGAACGCCATTCCAAGCCCGATGAATTCCTTGCGGTTGAGTTGCTTTTTCATTTTCATTTTCATGCCTATGACTTGTTTGGGAGTTTGAGAGTTTGAAAGTTTGAGAGTTTGAGAGTTTAAGGGAGCGTAGCGTGGGCGGTGGGCTCGAGAGTGGCTAACGTGGCGCCGTCGAGGACGATGGCCGACGGCTCGCGCGAAATCGTCCACGTCCACACGCCGTCTTGGGCTTTCAGATTTACCCTGTTGCCCATCAGGTCCACGGCCTGCGCCGCGCGCGCGTCCGACCGGATGCGTACGGCCTCGCCCGTCCGGAGACGCGCGTCCCATCCCGCGATGGTGAGTCCCTTGCCGCCCGGCGTGTGGAAGCGGTAGATGTACCGCCTGTCGGCGTCGACGAGCCGCGCGTCAAACGTGCCGCCCTCGATGAGCGTCGCGAGCGCCGCGAATGCGGCGTAGGTCGCGCGCGGACGGTAGTCGGGCGTGACGAGTCCGAACGAATCCTCGCTCGCGCTCGGGTTCCAGCCCGTCGCGCGCAGGTTGTACCAGATGTAGTCCGTCGAGCCCCACGCCCACGCGTAGAGGATCTTCTGCCACACCGCGCGCGCGGCGGCGTCCTCCTCGCCGCCCGCCGTGTTGAGCGCCGTCTCGTTCGAGTACCACGGCTTCTTTTCCAGACCCGTGCGCTGCCGCAGCGGGAAGAACTGCGTCTGCAGTCGTTTCGCGTACGACTCGAACGAACCGTGGAGATGCAGCGCCCACACGTCGAACGCATCCTGCGCCTGCGTGGCGAACGTCTCAATGAGGCCGTGATTATACTTGTGCTTGTCCTCAAGGGCGGACGAGTTCGCGCACGCCCAGCCGCAGGGAATGACGGTGGCGTTCGGACAGGACGCCTTCACGCCGGCGTATCCTTCGCGGATCAGGCGCAGCGCTTCGTCCGGCGGCAGGATCTCGTTGGACGTGAGGTCCCACTCGTTGCCCATCTCGTAGTAGTCGATCTCCGTGCCGTAGCGCGCAGCGATCGCCGCGCAGAACTCGCGGAACAGACCTTCGCGCGGCGGCAGGTTCATCCGGTGGCGCACGCCCTTCCGGTTCTTCGCAGGCTCCGCAAGCGCCCACGCAGGGGCGGGATAGACGTTCGCGTTGATGGCGATGCCGTGCGACCGGTACGCCTTCACGAGCGCGTCGGTCATCGTCCAGTCGTTCGTCCGCGCCTTCGCCACGTCGGCGAACTTGAACCCGCCCGACCGCACAAGCTTCGCGCCGCTCGCGACGAGCGCGTCCATCACGCGTTCGAAGTGCGGCGTGTTCCAGTAGCGCTGTGCATGGAAATTGATGCCCATGCGGAAGTACGGCTTGGGAAGGATCGGCGTCGCCTCGTGCCGGTCAACGGCGGCGAAGCGCGCCTCCGCCACGCCCGTCTGCCCGTCATCGCCCGTCAGCTCCGCCGACACGTACCACATGCCCTGGAACGGCAGCGTACGGTCGAGCGCCACGCGCACGCGCGCCTCCGGCGCCGCCGTCACGTCCACCGCCTGCTCGAACCCGCGCCCGAAGTGGTCGCGGAAGCGGACTGTACCCTTCCACCGGCGCGTCCCGCGCGAGAGGTTCCCGAACACGAGCGTCGGCACGCCGCGTCCGCCGCGGATGAGGTGCAGCGGATCGCCCGTGTCGACGTCGAAGTCCAGCGCCTCCACGGCCGTCGTCTTCAGACGCCCCACGCGTCCGGAAGCACCTCCTCGAACTTCGGGTGCGGCTTCGGGCCGGGGAACGTCTTGTCCTCCGAGATCGGGATGTACGCGTCGATCGTGCGAGCAAGGTTCGCCTCCGCCGACACGAGCTTCACGTAGACCACCTCGCCCGCGCCGACCTCTGGCACGTAGGAGCCGAGCAGCGCGCCCAGACGCACCGTGCCGTCAAAACGCCCGTTCGTCTTCTTCCCCCACGTCTTGAGGCTCACGCCCTTCTCCGTCACCACGTAGTCGAGGCGCGTCATGTCCCCCAGACACAGCACCGAGACGGGCTTGTAGCGGAACGTCTCGCCGTCCGCATCGCGGAAGTCGAGCGAGAGCGAGCGGCGCACGGGCGAGGGATC
>CACXPT010000302.1:0-402 GCA_902769585.1 uncultured bacterium | reverse complement strand
GTCCCCCAGACACAGCACCGAGACGGGCTTGTAGCGGAACGTCTCGCCGTCCGCATCGCGGAAGTCGAGCGAGAGCGAGCGGCGCACGGGCGAGGGATCGCCCAGCTTCACGTAGAGCGAGACGCGCCGGTCGCGCCAGTCTGTCTTGCACGCGGGCACGGGCGCTAGCGCATAGTAGGACGGCTCGCTCGCCTTCACGCGCGCCGCGTCCAGCTTCACCGTCGCCCCGCCCGCGCTGTAGGAAATCTGTCCCGCAGCGCCATCCTGAAACGCTCCGCGCGTGACGCGCAGGGAGCCGGGCACGGAGAAATCCAGCTGCGGCGCAGCGGCATCGGCAATGGCAACCGGGGCTCGTCTCTGGTACATCTCGCGCGAAACGGTGCGGATCGCCTTGACGAGCTC
>CACXPT010000301.1 GCA_902769585.1 uncultured bacterium | reverse complement strand
GATCACCGTTCCGCCTTCGATGAGTATCTCGCCGCCGCTCGTCGAGTCGGGGTTTTTGTTCGACGTGTGCCGCGCGCCGCCGCCGCCGATGGCCGCGCTCACGATCACGGCCTGGGAATTCGTCGATGTCGCGTAGAGGCGTCCACCCGTGATGCGGATGCGACCCTTCACGTAGCCACCGTAGTTACCCGTCGATCCATTGGCGCTTCCGCCCGATCCGCCGCCCACGCCCGCGCAGTTTTGACCATGAGCACGCACATCTCCGCCCGTCTGCGTGTAGTTCTTCAAGTTGCCGCCCGCCTTGTGATAGGTCGTCGCGCCGCCGATGCCGCACCCCCAATTCACCGTCCATGCGATCACGGTTCCTCCGTTCACCGTCACGTCCCCGCATGTCGGGCCGTCAACGCTGTCAGAGGACCCAACGCCGATACCCGCGCCCTGGGATCCGCCCCTCGCCTCCAGACGCCCGGCGTTGATCGTCACCGTGCCGCTGTCAAAGGCACCGTATGCGCCAAGCCCGGCGGCAGAATACGCCCGCGCGTCATGGGATGGCTTCGTGTTGTTATTCGGTTTTCCGCCGCCCGTCGCCTTCACCGTGGCATTCGAGGCGTCCAGCGTGAAGAACGCCCCGTCGGGCACGAAGATGCCCGGACGCGCCAAGCCGCCAGTCGACGACAACGTGCCGTCGCCACCATCTACGACAAGCCCCGCGCCGTTCGCGCTCAGTGAAACACCGCAATAACCGTTCGTGCCCGTGAGCGTGGATGTGCCGGTCAGCTGCAGGTGCACGGTCGAGCCCGCGCCGATGGTGAACGCATCCGTGCCCGTTGGCGTGGCGATGGTCACCGTGTCGAGCGCCACCGTGCAGACCACGTTGTCCGGCACCACGATCACGTTGCCCGAGCCCGTCACCCAGTACGCGCCGCCGTCCGCGGTCGTCAGCGCGCCCGACGTCAGGTCGTGCGTCGTTCCCGTCCAGTCCGCCGGCACCTCGGCGAACGCGCCCAGCGCCGCCATTGCGCATCCGATGATCAGTGTCTTTTTCATCATAGTACTTTTCCTTCGCTTGAATTATACCAGAATTTTGCGGTTCACGCAGATGCCCCATATTCAATCATGCGAGGCGAGACCAAGCGTTGCCGCGCATTGAAATCAGTAAAGAAACCCGAAGAGCCACAGCGGTATCTTATTGCCGTAACCGACCTCAATGTCGTCCGCCGCGACAAAACTGTCTGGTACGTCCGCGATCTGCCCGAACTTCTTGCCCTTCCCGCCGACTTCGACAAGCCACTTGCCGTCAATCCGAAAGTCGCCCTGCGCTGGATACGTGACCTCGTACCCCGCCGAACGAAGCTGATTGAGAATGAACGTCTCACGTGCGCAGCCCGTGTCTACATCCCGGACGAGCGCGTACATCAGGTTCACGTTGTCGAGGAATATCTTATCCGGACGCGACATGTCCTTCAGCGACGCCTTCTGCGACGACAGGAGCTGCAAAAGTCCGGCGCGTGCAAGCGCCTTTAGTATCTTTAGACCCTGGTTCCGGTCAGTCTCAAGCTCCCTGTAGAGCTGGGCCATCCGCGGAGTCTGCGGAACGCTCTCCGCAAGTATCATGAGCATCTTCTTCGCCTTCATGATCGTGGCCGCAGACACATCCTCGATTTTGGGATAGTCTATCTCCAGCACCTGGTTGACGACCTCGGCGAGTCTGATGTCAAACTCGTCCACCCCTTCTTTGTAGAATGGATAGCAGCCATGCTTGAGATAGCGACCGAAATGCTCGAGGATCCTTATGCTACCGACGATTTCCGAAGCGATGGACCGATGTTTCTCAAGCACTTCCTTGAGCGAACAAGGCCTGAAATCCAGCACCCCCTCGAACTTCAGGTATTCCCGGAACGACAGGCATGGCAACGTGTACGGGACCCGCCGGCGCGAAAGGTCTCCGCCCTTGGACTCCAGCTGAAGTAGCGACGAACCGGTATAGACGATGTTCAGCGATGGGTACGAATCGTATATGTTCTTGATAACTGTCTGCCACAACCTAATATGATGCACCTCGTCGAGAAAGAGATGCGTCCCGCCATGCTTCCAGTGCCAGTCCGCAAGGTCAATGACATCATGCGCCGCGAACCATATGTTGTCAAGAGAAACAACCAGGCACCTGTCGTTGGCTTCGCCAAAAGTTTCTCTTGCATGTTGGAGCAGAAGCGTGGTCTTCCCCGTACCCTTTGCACCCTTTAGGCAGATGAGACGATTTCCCCAGTTTATGGCAGGAAGCAGATACCTGTGGAACGCCATTGACGCCTCGTGAACAAGTCGCCTTGACGTTTCATATAGTCGCAATACATCCTTTTCTTCCATATCAAACTCCTTCTGCTGTCTGCAAACACTATCTCATGCCATAAAACAATGTTTTCAAACATCGTTTCGTGGCAAATAACAATGTTCCCAAACACGGAAAGTGTATCATATAGAACTTATCCCTGTCAATGCCGAGATCGGTATATCACCTCAGGATCACCTGCGTGCCGCGAAGCGCGCCGAACTGCAGCGTCTTGCCGCCGTCGGCCAGCAGCAGGCACCACTGCTTGCTATCCGTCCATTCCGTACCATCAGTGTTCACGAGCGTGAGCGACGGCACGGCCGCGAGCGGCGTCGTGAACGTCGCCACTGTCTTCATCCGGCCGTACGTCTTGTCGTCCAAGGTGTCCGCCTCCGTCACGCGCACGCCCTTCCCTTCGCGGAACGCGAGCTCGTACGCCGTAAGGAGCGGCGCGGAAAGCGTTCCCTGCACGGCCGCCGCCGCAATCTCCAGATCGCCGCCCGGATAACCCTCCGCGTGCGTGAAGGCGAGCGTGCCGCCGCCGAGGCGCGTCGCGCCGTTGTAGGTGTTGGTGTTCGACACCGTGAGCGTCCCGGTTCCGTATTTCGCG
>CACXPT010000300.1 GCA_902769585.1 uncultured bacterium | reverse complement strand
CATGGGTCAAGACCGGCTACTCGTCCTCCGGCATCGACCAGAAAATGCTCGACGCGCAGATCAAGTATCTGCTCGACCACGGCGTGACGTACTTCGACACGTCGCCCGCCTACTGCCGGGGCGAGTCCGAGGAACGACTCGGTCGCGCCCTCGCGACAAGCGGCTACGCGCGCGGCGACTACATCATCGCGACGAAGCTATCCAATTTCGCGCCGCAGCAGTATCCTCTGGAGGCGTGCAAGAAGATGTTCGAGGACTCGTTGAGGTTTCTCCGCACGGACTACATCGACAACTATCTTCTGCACGCGATCGGGAACGGCGGTTTTAAGACTTTCTCCCAACGCTACCTCGAAAACGGCGCACTCGACTGGTGCGTGAAACTGCGCGAAGAGAAGCGCATCCGCAATCTCGGCTTCTCGTACCACGGCGATCCCAAGGCGTTCGAGTGGTGTCTCGACCACCACGGCGAATACAAGTGGGACTTCTGCCAGATCCAGATGAACTATGTGGACTGGCGGCATGCGAAGGAGGTGAACGACCGCAACCTGGACGCGAAGTACCTCTACGAGCGTCTCACGGCGCTGAAGATTCCCGTCGTCATCATGGAACCCCTTCTCGGCGGACGCCTCGCGCGCTACAACTATGCGCTTGCGAAGGAACTGACGCCGCTCGACCCCGAGGCGACGCTCGCGAAGTGGGCGCTCCGCTTCTGCGGCACTTTCCCGAACGTGATGACAGTTCTCTCCGGCATGACGCGGATGGAACACATCGAGGAGAACGTCGAAACGTTTTCGCCGCTCAAGCCGTGCAGCGAGGCGGAACTCGCCGCACTCGAACGCGCGGCGCAGGCCCTGCTGAAGCTGAACACGATTCCCTGCAACAGCTGCCAGTACTGCATGCCGTGTCCCTACGGACTCGACATACCGTCGATCCTCACGTTCAGGAACACGATCCTCTCCATGCCAACGTCGCCAACAGCCCGCGAAACGCTGAAAATGTACGCAAAGGCCATACCCGAGGAGCTGCGCCGCGCGGAACACTGCACGGGATGCGGCAGATGCAATCCGCACTGTCCGCAATCAATCGACATTCCCAAGGAAATTGCCATGATAGACAAGTGGATCGACACCCTTAAGAACGAGGAGGCCGGGCGATGAAAAAAGCGCTCAAAATAGCGATTTCCGCCGCGATGCTCGGCTGCGTCACCGCCGCGTTCTTCGGCGCGCCGACATATCTCGCATGCCGCATCCAGCCGTCCGCGACGATCACCTTCCTCGTCGTCCTTTTGCTGACTCCGCTCGTAGGGCGGCTCTTTTGCGAGTGTCTATGTCCGCTGGGCATTATACAGACTGCCGTGAACTGGCTCTTCCATCCGAAAACGCACGTTCGCCGCGTCTGCACGCGCCTTCCGGAGACGAAGGCGCAACAGATCGTCCGTTGGACCGTACTCGCCCTCGCCATCGTGCTGGCCCTGACCGGCTTTGGCGCGGTCGCGTGGTTCGTGACGCCTTACTCCATTTATGGCAAGGCGCTAACGCTGTTCTGGCCGGGAGTCGGGCTCTTTGCGCTCGTCGCCGTTCTTGCCGCGCTCGGCAAGGGACGTATCTGGTGCAACTGGGTGTGCCCCGTAGGGACGCTCTTCAATCTTCTTTCAAAGAAGTCTGTCTGCGTACACAAGGTCGGCAAGGGTTGCGGCAACTGCCGGGCATGTTTCGCGCAGAAGAAGAAAGAAGAAGAACCTGTGCCTTTCGTCGATGGAGGTGTCACGCGCCGCGATGCGCTGAAGGGCGTGGCCGTGTTCGCGGCGGTCAAGGCGGCGGAAAAGACGACGGACGGCGGATTCGCGGACGTTTCGCTGCCTGGCGTGCCCGCACGTCCCGTCCCTGCCCTTCCGCCCGGCGCGGTTGATCGAAGCGACTTCAACCTGAAGTGTGTTGCTTGCGGACTTTGCATCGCGAACTGTCGCGGAGGATGCCTCTCTGTCTCGACCAGCCTCAAACGTTTCGGGCAGCCGGAGATGGACTTCCGTCACGGCTACTGCCTTACCGGATGCGCACAGCAGTGCGCCAAAGTCTGCCCGGCGGGCGCGATACGTCCGCTCGACGGCGTCGAACGCAAGAATGTCCACGTCGGCCATGCGATATGGAAACGCGAACTGTGCATCCGCGAAACGGAGGGCGTGCAGTGTACGGCCTGTTCGCGGAAATGCCCCGTCGGCGCGATCCACGTCGTCGAGGGATTTCCCGTCGTTGACAAGGGCAAGTGCATCGGATGCGGCGCGTGCGAGCACGTCTGCCCGGCGCGGCCGATGCCCGCGATCTTCGTCAAGGGCTTCGAGAGACAGCGCATTGTCCGTCCGATGGACGATGCAGGCCTTCTCGCAGAGATGAAGGCGCTCATCGATGGAGGAGCGTCGTGCGTCGCGGCGCGGGACGGTGTGATCGTCGGTAAGGAGACGGGATTCGGCGTCAAGTCGCTTTTGAAGCTCCTTGACGAGGGGAAGCTTGCACAGACGTTTGTCGTCGCAAAGGTCGTCGGACGCGCGGCGGCGGCGATCTGCGTCGTCGGCAAGGTGAAACGGGTGTACGCGTCGATCATGGGTGCAGACGCGGTGGCGCTTCTGAAGGCGCATGGAATCGAGTCCGGCGCGGACAAGACCGTTCCCAAGATTCTCAACCACAATCTCACTGCCAGCTGTCCGATGGAGCAGGCTGTCGAAGGTTTCGACAATCCCGTCGCGATGGTCAAGGAACTCAAGGAGAAAGCAAAATGAACAGAAGAGAATTCGTGAAAGGCTCGCTGGCGCTCGCAGGAGCGGCGGCGTTCTTCAACGTCGGCTGCGCGAAAGAATCCGCAGACGGCAAGGAAACAAGCAAGGAAGGAACAAGGAAGATGGACAAGAAATGCATGGTAATCTATTACTCGTGGAGCGGGAACACCCGTTTCGCGGCGGAGACGATTGC
>CACXPT010000299.1 GCA_902769585.1 uncultured bacterium | reverse complement strand
TTCGACGAGAAGGCGAACCGCTTCGCGAACTTCCTCCTCTCGCGCGGCCTCAAGAAGGGCGACAAGGTGGCCATCCTCCTGATGAACTGCCTGGAGTGGTTGCCCATCTACTTCGGCGTGCTGCGCACCGGCTGCCTGGCGGTGCCGCTCAACTTCCGGTACACGGCCGACGAAATCAAGTACTGCCTCGAGCTCTCGGACGCCGACGTGCTCGTGTTCGGCCCAGAGTTCATTGGCCGCGTGGAGCAGATCGCCGATCGCGTGCCGCGCGTGAAGCTGCGCCTCTACGTTGGCGACGACTGCCCTACGTTCGCGGAAAGCTACCGCAACCTCGTGGGCTACTGCTCGTCGCGCCAGCCCGCCATCGCGCTCACGCCCGACGACGAGGCCGCCATCTATTTCAGCTCTGGCACGACCGGCTTCCCCAAGGCCATAGTGCTCCAGCACCATTGCCTCTCGCACTCCTGCGAGGTGGAGCGCCACCACCATGGCCAGACCAGGGAAGACACCTTCCTCTGCATCCCGCCGCTCTACCACACTGGCGCGAAGATGCACTGGTTCGGCAGTTTCCTCGTGGGCGGCAAGGCCGTCCTCCTCAAGGGAGTCAAGCCGGAGTGGATCCTCCGCGCGGTGAGCGAGGAGCACTGTACCATCGTGTGGCTGCTCGTGCCGTGGGCGCAGGACATCCTCGATGCCATCGAGCGCGGCGACGTGAAGCTCTCCGACTACAAGCTCGACCAGTGGCGGCTCATGCACATCGGCGCGCAGCCCGTGCCGCCGTCGCTCGTCAAGCGCTGGAAGGCCGTGTTCCCGCACCACGACTACGACACCAACTACGGCCTCTCGGAGTCCACAGGCCCCGGCGCGGTCCATCTTGGCATCGAGAACATCGACCACGTGGGCGCTATCGGCGTGGCCGGATACGGGTGGCAGACGAAGATCATCCGCCCCGACGGCAGCGAGGTCGCGCGGGGCGAGGTGGGCGAGCTGGCCGTGAAGGGTCCGGGCGTCCTGAAGTGCTACTACAAGAACCCGGAGGCAACGAAGGAGATCCTCTCGGACGACGGCTGGCTCCGCACTGGCGACATGGCCGAGCTTCGCGACGGCTTCATCTACCTGGTGGATCGCGCGAAGGACGTGATCATCACCGGCGGCGAGAATCTCTATCCGGTGCAGATCGAGGACTTTCTGCGCGCGCATCCAGCGATAAAGGACGTCGCCGTGATCGGTCTCGCGGACGCGCGCCTCGGCGAGATCGCCGCCGCCATCATCGAGGTCAAGGAGGGACAGACCATCACCGAGGAGGAAGTGAACAACTTCTGCCTAGACCTGCCGCGCTACAAGCGGCCGCGAAAGATCATCTTCGCGCCCGTGCCGCGCAACCCGACGGGCAAGATCGAGAAGCCGAAGCTGCGCAAGATGTACGGTGCGGACACCCTCATCGCCCAGCAGAACGGATTGTGACGGCCCACGGTTTTGTGATATAATGAAAGCCATGAACATGAGCCGTAGAACGTTTATCGAAGGCGCGCTTGCCGCATCGGGCGCGCAGCTGATGTCTGGATGCGATTCCAAGAAATGCGTGACGGCCGACAGGGTCGGCGTCTGCAGCTGGTCGTTCCGCCTGCCGATGGACTCGGTGGCGGCCGAGATGAAGAAGCTTGGCCTGAAGCGGATACACCTGGCGCTCCAGCCGTTCCTCGAGGGCGAGTCGCGCCACGGGGCCGGCGAGAACGCCGCCTCGCTCGAGAAGGTCAAGGAGCGGATCGCAACCGGTGAGTGGGTGCTCTCCGCCACGATGATCGGCTTCCCGCAGGAGGACTACTCCACGCTCGAGACGATCAAGAAGACGGGCGGCGTGGTGCCGGACGACGTGTGGGAGTCGAACAAGAAGATCGTGCGCGCGGGCGCGAAGCTGTCGGCCGAGCTGAAGTCGCCGCTTCTCGCGCTGCATGCGGGCTTCCTGGACGAGAGCGACCCGGTGGCGCTCAAGAAGTACACGGAGCGCGTGAAGTTCATCGTCGACACGTGCGGCGAGGCGGGCGTGCCGGTGGCGTTCGAAACGGGGCAGGAGTCCGCCGAGGATCTGGCGCACTTCCTCTCGTCCATGCCTGGCGCGGGCGTCAATTTCGACCCGGCGAACATGATCCTGTACGCGAAGGGCGATCCGGTGGCGGCGGCGAAGACGCTCGCTCCGTGGATCCGCCACATCCACGTGAAGGACGCGATCAAGACGAAGACGCCCGGCACGTGGGGCACGGAAGTGCCGTGGGGCGACGGCGAGGTTAACCAGGATGCTTTCCTCGGAGCGCTGGAGGCGGCTGGCTACAAGGGCGCATTCGCGATCGAGCGCGAGGGCGGCGACAACCGCGTGGGCGACATCGCCTTGGCCGCGCAGCGACTGCTGGGAAAAGGTTAAAAGGTTAAGGGGTTAAAAGATTAAAGGGTTATAGGGTTAATAAGATTATAGGGTTGAAGGAAGACTGACAGAGGACAAAGGACTGATGACAGAGGTGGAAACCTCGATACTTTGTCTTCTGTCGGTTGTCTTTTGTCCTCTCGTCACCAGCCAAAGTAGAGGCAACATGAAAGCAACATGTTCAAAGTTCCTGAAGATGTATGTGTCCGTGGCTGTTCTGTGCGCCGGCATATTTGCAAAGGGCGAGACCGTCACCGCCGAGCCGGACGCGTTCCTCGACTACATCGAGGCGACGGGCTCGCAGTACATCGACACGGGCGTCAACGCCGAAACGGGACTCAAGGCCCGCATCGACTTCTCGTGGGCCAGCGGGAACATCAGCGGCAACGACTGGTCGCTCCTCGACGCCGCGATAGACAATACCGTCTCGGACAAGCGCAATCGCTTCCTCATGTGCCACCTGTACGGCAGCGGCAAGCCGTTCTTCGGGTACGGCGTCAAGCAGCGCAAGAACCCCGATGGCTCGTTCCCATTCGTCGGCGGG
>CACXPT010000298.1 GCA_902769585.1 uncultured bacterium | reverse complement strand
GAGGTTCACGTAGCTCTGCGTCCAGGCGCGCTTCGGGTTGTAGTAGTTCTTCGAGATGCGCCACACCTTGTCGTCGGGGAACGGCGCGCCCGTGAGGTTGAGCGTCGGGTGCTTCGCGTCGTGGCAGCGCGTGCAGTTGCGGTCGAGGATCGGCTGGATCTCGCGGCGGAAGCTGAAGCCGTCCACGGGCGCGTCGGGATCCGTCGAGCGCGCCGCGTTCACGCCGAGGAAGTTGTCGACGCTCGCGTACCACTTCTCGGTGCGCAGGCGCTGGACGAGCGGATGCTCCTTCGTGCCGTTCGCGAAAGGCTTCAGCGTCTGCGCGGGCTTCTTCATCGCGGCGGTCACGTTCCGCGAATCGGGCGGCAGCGCGCCGCGTTTCGGCTCGTGGCAGCCGATGCAGCCGAAGTACTCGCCCGGCTGGAGCGTCGCCCAGCTGCGCATCGACTGAACGCACTTCCCCTCGCCGTCGAGCAGGTGGAAGAACACGGCCTGGCGCGCGGGCACCTTGAAGAGACAGCTGCCGTCCTCCTCCACGTCCACCTCGCCGAGCACGTGCTTCACGTCCCACGCGCCGGAGTTGAGCGAGATGGGTGTCTGGTTGAGGCCGGTCTCGTACTCGCCGCCGTTCCCGCACCAGCCGAGACGCGCTGTGCGGTATTCGAGCGCCATCACGCGCAGCTTCTTCACCGTACCGCGCGGGATGCCATGGAGGCCTGGCCCAAGGTAGACATCCTGCACGTAGAACGTGCCGTCGTTCTCCTCCGCGTGCGCAAGGTCCACACGCTGGACGGGCTTCTCGCGCGGCATCACGGGCACCACCCTTCCCACGCACTGCCGCCAGTCGTAGGCGAGCAGCTCGCGCGCGCCGTCCGCGTTCTGCCAGTACGCGCCGAAGCGCGGCCAGTAGGGACCGTACATCATGCAGCAGCCCTCGGGTTGGAAGGAGACGAGGTAGTCCGTCTCGTCGAACGCGAAGCACGAAGCCCACTGCGGGCCGTCCTGTCCGAAGATGTCGATGCGGAAGTCGTTCCACTTGCGCGGCTTCACCTCCTGCCGGTGGCGGCCGGGCGTGCGGTCCGGCGCCGCGCCCGCCACGAACTCGATTCCCTCGCCGGCCTGCGTGCCCACGAGGCGGTCGATGAGCGCGAGCTTGCCCTTGTACGGTGCGTGGTGGCCCGCGATCAGCGCGAGCAGTTTCTGCGTGCCTGGGACTGGCGTCGCGTGGAGGATGGAGCTCGGGAAGTCCGAGTTGTTGCCGTACCATTCGGTCTGGCCCGTGCCGTCCGGGTTCATCACGATGAGCGGATGGAGATAGAGCGCGGTGCGGTCGTTGTACTCCCAGCGCGTGAACACGACGCGTCCGTCCATCGTCACTTGCGGAAGGTCGCTCATCAGTTCGTCAGTCGTGAGGCGGCGCAGGAAGGAGCCGTCCGCCCGGCAGCGGTAGATGTCACCGCCCGCGCGGTACCAGCAGTCGCAGATGCGCGAGAAGCGCGTGGAGGTGAACACGATATCGCCGTTCGGGAGCCAGACCGGCTCCGTGTCCGTGACGGCAAGGTCCTTGCCGTCCGCGCCCTTCTCGGGGAACGTGATGCGCACGGGTTTGCGCGTCGCGAGGTCCATCGTATAGAGGGAGACGCAGTCGTTCGTGTAGTTGTCGCGCATCGCGAAGACGAGCGTCTTGCCGTCCCACGAGAGGTTGGCGTTCGCGATGAGCCCGTGGGGCTTATCGAGGATCACCTCGTGCGAGACGGAGCCGTCCGCGTTGATCGTGCCGAGGCAGAGCTGCGAGCCGATCTCCGTCATCGGCATGCCGTCCTGCGAGTCCGCGCGGCTGCCCGACCATCCCTTGCAGTTGCCGCACTCGGTCTTCACCTGATCGTCCCACTGGTCGTACGCGCTCACGAGTCCCTGCTCGCCGCCGAACACGTGGTTCTTCGTGTAGACGAACTGCGCGGTCTTCGCGCGCAGCTTCGCGAGACGCGCCTGACGGCGCACGGCGCATGCGCGCAGGTAGAGGTCGCGCCAGCGCGGGTCGCTGCCCACGGCCTCGGCGACCACGAGCGCGCCGAACTCGGAGAGAAACTTCTCGCGCACGTCGCCCTCCGGCACGCCCGCGAGCGCCTTCGCCACCATCTTGCGTTCCAGCTCGCCGTCCTTCGCGGAGGTGAACACCTTCGCGACGTTGAGTCCCGCGTCCTGGTAGATCCAGTCGCGTTCCAGCCGCTCGCGTGGAAACGCCACGTCGTTGGTGTTGGGAGCGGGCGCATCCGACGGTAGCGCGTCAAACGCCGCCACTTCCGCGATCTGGCAGTTGTACCACTTGCCGTCGCCAGAGATCGGGTCGCCGTGCATCCGCGCCCACTCCCACATCACGTGCGTGAACCAGCCGCCCCGGATCGGCTTGCGGTTCGCGTCGTTCACCTGCACCTTCAGGTAGCGGGCCTTCGTCTTCGGCCACGTGACGTAGGCGGCGTAGGAGTTGATGACGGGCGGCAGCGCGACGTTCGGTCCGACGCCATCGTCGGCGCCCAGCAGTTGCGCGAGACGAGCTTCAGGCCCGCCACCTCGCGCGCCGCGCCGAGGTCGAGCACGAACGAGCACGTCACCGGCGCGGCGGCGAACGGCGGATCGGTCTTCGTGTCCTTCCCCGTGCGCGAGTCGTCCTGGAAGCACGCGTACGTGGCGAGGTCGCCGTCGATCATCTTGGCGGCGGCGTACCGCGCACCGTACGTCTCGGTGGCGGCCGTGACGGACACCGGACGAAACTCCGCCGCCGGCGCCGCAAATGCGGCCAGCAGGACGACGGTACAGGCAAATCGTTTCAACTCCATGTCTTCAACCTCAGGTTATCGGATTATGATCGTGACGCCGGAAATCTTTTCTAGCACGATGTCCGAAATCTCCCAGATGACGTCCGCGATCTGGTCGTTGTGGGCCGTCGTGAACAGCTGGACCTGCGCCGTCTGCGGAAGGAAAGCCGCCGAAAGCGTGTAGTCCACCGCCCATTGCGACGTTTCGGGATCCTTGTAGTAGCAGGTTACGACATCTCCCCCAAGAGGTTCCGTTGGGCCATGTGTAGCCAGTTCCAGCCGTCGTGCGCAAGCTAGAGAAGGTCCATCCAGTTCCGTTGTCATTCGCGCTGTAGCCGAAGAAGTAGAACGTGCCTGCGGATGTCGGGTCGAGCGACGAAGCGACCTTGACGCCAAACCGTTGCCCGTACGGTACGTTCGGCGACAGGAGCGCCACATGGAACGTCAAATCAAAATCGCCCTTGACGGCGCGAGACATCGCCAGATACTTTTCGGCGTTGTCGCCATACCTGAGCGTGCACTTGTTGAAACGGAAGGACAAGCCGTCCGCCGACGGAAACACCATGCCCGTCTGCGGCACGGTACCGAACGTGCGCACCGAAGTCCAGTCGCCGTACTCGAAAGGCTCGCCCGGCTTGAACTGCGTCGCGGGAATGACCTCCGCTGCCACCGCACCGCTCCATTTCAGGACAAACTTCGCGGAATTGGCGGCAGAGGTCGGCCGAGCAAATTCGGCGTAGAAGTCGTGCTCCCCCGCCGCAAGATCGAGCGTACGGGAAAGCCCGTCCGCCGTCGTGTTCGCGGAATTGACCGCCCATACGCCGTCAATCGCGGCGGCGACCACGGTGCCGGCGAACGTGTCGGCCGTGAACGTATAGCGCCCCGCGTACGGAACGACGAGTTTCCCGAACCAACGTCCGCGCACTTGATATACGCCGGGGAGGCCCGCGACATTTGGATCTTCACATCCAGGAACAAGTGCCGACCGATACCATTCGAAGTCGATGGCCGGCGCGATGTTGGTAACGGCAACCGTCTCCTCGTTCGCGCTCCACACCGTGCTCTGGTAGTTACGGGTGTAGACCGCCGTCAACCCCGTGCCGTCCGCAGGAACATACGGAACGAACGTGAACGTCTGCGAGATCGCCTCCTCGCCGCCCGTGGCGATCGAGACGATGCGGTACGAGACGGACGTGCCGTCAAGCGTGACGTTGCCGTCCGAGAAGCTCGGCGATGCCGTCGTGCCAAGCGCCGTCCAAGTGCCGCCGACTAGCTTCTCCACGCGATAGGACGCCGCCAAGTTGCAGGCATCCCATGCAAGCGCCACGGAAGATGCGGTAACTGTCTTCGTCAGGCGCGTCGGCGCAATCAGTATCGCCGCTTCGTCAGTCGCCTCCCAGCCGTACAACTCAAGTTCCGCCATGCAGCTGTAGAAGTTCACGCGATCGGGACGCCGCATGTAGAAAACCTTGTAGCACTTCGGATCGCTGCATTGGAGCGTCACCCAGGTTTCGGAGAACGGCATGCCGCCGTCGCTTACCTGCACTCCGGTAGTAAAATAGTCCCCGTCCGTCGCATAGACGCGCGCCGTCTGCAGACGGCCGCTTCGGTTCGGCGCCTGATGGGCGCGCACAAGTGCAACGCCGACCTTGTTCGCGCCGAAGTCAAGGGCGATGCGCGTGTCGGCCACCGGACACGAAACGACCGTATTGGTGTTGCCGTCAAACGCATTTGACGATTTCCAAGAGGCGTTTCCTTCATTGGCGGTATTGGAGAGGAGCACGGTCACGCCGTCCTTGAGCTTCGTGTTGTCTTCCGCCGTGCGTTCCAGGCGGCGCAGGCGCCGGTAGGCCACCCATTCGCTCGCCGGCCCTGCGGAAACAGTGTTCGTGTACTGGACTGTGTAGTAGTAGCGTACGCCGAGAACGGCGGTCGTGTCCGTCCAGCTCGTCGTGCCTGCGGCAAGCCCTGCGACCGGTTCGTATGGACCGCCCGCCGCAGTGGCGCGCGAAACCAACACGGGGAAGGCTCCGCTTGACGCATCGGTCCACCCGACCGTTGGCACGCCACCGGAAAAAAGCGCGTCCGAAGTCGCCGTCACGTCGGCCGGTACGAGTTCCGAAGGTATCTCCGTGTCCCCGGACAAGGCCGTGTTAAGAAACTCGATCTCGGCGACGGAAAGGTACTTGCTTGAATCTTGTCCGCGCCACCGCACGTAACGCCCGGTGACTGGCGTGTCGAATAGGATGGTATGCAACACGGTTGTGGGATCGCTCGCCGCCGCCTGCACGTAGGCAACCGTCGCGTCCGAGAAATCCGCGGCGTCCGCCACCTCGATGACCGCGTCCTTCATGCGGGCATTGCGCTGGTTGCGCGGGATGAACCTGACGCCCGTGACGGAACGCGGCACGCCGAGGTCCACGCCGATCCATGTGTTGTCCTCGGCCTTGGAATTGAAGCTCGTGTTGTAGTCGCCGTCGGCGGCGTTGGCGAGCTTGTTGCCCGTATTGCCGTCGTACGGGTCCGAGGAGATGAGCGTGCCCAGCACCGCGTTCGTCGCGGTAAAGTTCAGGTCGGAGCTCATTGTGCCTTCGCCGTCGTCGTTGACGCGGCAGACGCGGAAGGTCGCCGGCTGCGAACCGTCGGCGGGCAAGTGGATGATCTGTCCGCTCGTACCGCCCGAACACGCCACGTTGCCCAGCAACGAGAAGGTGCTCTCGCCTGCGTACTTCACGTAGGCGCGGTACGTCTTCGTCACGCCGTTGTCGTTCACGAAGCGTACCTCCAGGTGGTTGTTGATGACACCCCACCAGGTCTGGTTTGGTGCACCCGGCACAGCGGCCCGCAGACCAATCGCGCATAACACGACTGATGCGACAGCTATGATTCTGGGATTGTTCATTTTACCTCCTCTAAGGTTTTTCGACATTCAACTTTCACACTCTTAACTCTTCACTCTTAACTCTTAACTCTTCACTCTTAACTCACCTCATGATCGCCTCGGCGCGGGCGATGTACTTGTCCTGCTCGATCTTGTCGAGGTCGTTCCAGCGCACATTCCAGCCGCAGACGCGCACCTGGAGGTTCTCGTACTTCTCGGGATGCGCCTGCGCGTCGCGCAGCTCCTCCGCGCTGAACACGTTGAAGTGCACCACGCACCCGCCGTTGGCGTGGTACTGGCGCACGAGCGCCTTCATCACCTCC
>CACXPT010000297.1 GCA_902769585.1 uncultured bacterium | reverse complement strand
GCGGGCTCTTCAGGGCAAGCGTCTGGTCGTCCTGCGGCGTGATCAGGCGCGCGTTGCCCTCCAGCCAGATGCCGCGCGTCATGTCGTCCAGCGTCACGTACTCCGCATCAGGCTCGAGGGACTGCCAGTTCTCCACCTTCAGCGCGTCATACGTGAAGGCGGCGAACGGCTTGCCCAGACTCCGCTGGTCGCACACGGCGAACTCCATGTACTGCGTGGGGTTCGCCTTTGCGGCGGACTCGTGGCGCACGATCCATTTCCCCGTGAACGTCTCGGTGTTGTCCGCCGCGAGGCGAAGCGAACTCGGATAGGCGTCGGAGTTCGACGACACCGCACGTATCGTGACGAGCTGCGTCGCGGACGCGACAATCGGACGGACCAGACGGATGGTCGTGTGTTGCCCGAGCGTCCAGGTGAACGTGCTTCCGCTTCCGCCGACCACGGTCACCGGCACGTCGAACGTGATGAGCGAACCCGGCCACATGGCAATGTTCTGCCCCGCGTTCATCGTCAGGTTGGAGAAGGAGTAGGTGCCGCTGTTGTTCAGCCGCAGCCACGTCGTCGTCGTGAACGACCGGCCGTGGAACGTGTTCAGCATGTAGCAGGCCAGCGAAGAATAGAAATCGAGCTCCGCGTTTTGCGCAGGCGTCTTGCCGTTCGACCACGTTGTCGCAAGATCGAACGTGCTGGCGGTGCTGGCGGACGAGATGGGGACCACCTGCCTCACGACCTGCCGCCAGGTCACGTAGACCGTCGTCCAGTCGGCGTCTTCCTCCACCTCAAGACCAGTCATGTTCGGCAGGCCGGACGGCTTCGCGCCCGCGAGACGCGACTGTTCGCCAAACTCCAGCTGGCTCTGCGAGACCGTGCCCGCCGTCTTCGCCACGCGCAGCACGGCGAGGCGCGTCACGTCGTTCGTCGCCCCATCGATCGGCATGTCCAACGACACGCGTATCTTCCCCGGCGCCGTGAAGGAATCCGTCACCTCCACGATGCCGCCCGCGCCGAACGCATCCCTGAATCCGCGCACCGTGGAGCCGTCCGCCAGCGTGAGCGTGCCGACGACGAGCGTGTTCGTGGCCGCGCAGCCGATCGACGAGGTGGCGTCCAGCGTCACCTTCGGGATGGAGATCGTCGCCCCGTCCGCGCCGAACGTGCGGACTTCCCCGCACTTCGTGGCGTTCACGACCTTCGCCACGAGCGACGACCCTGCGTAAAGGACATTGCTGATCGTGTTGATCGTGCCGAGGTACTCCGACATGTCGCCCATGAAGTAGACGCGCCCGGAGGAATCCGTCGGCGTGGTGATGCGCATGATCTGGTCCGCGTCGCCGACGATCTTCGCGGTCACCCAGAAGCCGTGGCCGAGGGTGGCATAGCCGGCCGTGGATGTCTGCCACGTAAACGGCTTCGCCTGGGTGGTCCCCTGCAACGTGACCGTGCCGCCGACGCCCCCGAGCAGCACGTTGTCCTGGTTGATGACCAACGTGGCACCCGCGAGCACGAAAAGCCCGTCGTTCCCGAACACGATCCGGGAGGGATGCGCGCACTTCCAGTTCATCGCGGCGTTGTCCAGCACAAAGCGCCCACAGTCCACATTAAAATCCATCGCCGCCTGCCCGTCGATGCGGGTCCATGTGCGAAAGAACTTGTTCGCGTAGTAGTTCGTGCCGGAGTGGAGTGCGAGGTGGTCGCTCCAGAAATACGTTACGCCGTCGTTTTTGTCCGTAGTCTCCGAGAGCGGGCTGTATCCCGCGTTACCGCTGACCAGCAGCCGGACGTATCCCGTCGTCTCGTCGTACACGGCGCCCTGCGCCGCGCCAACGCAAAAAGCCGCCGCCAGACACAAAACCGCCAACCTTCCAAACACGATCCTTTTTTTCGACATGACGCAGTTCCTTTTTGAAAACACCTCTAAGCTGACCTTCACTGGGTTCAACTTTCAACTATCGAATGAGAATCTGCGTGCCGCGCAGCGGACCGAACTTCAGCGTGCGTCCGCCGTCGGCCAGCATCAGGCACCACTGGCGGTTGTTCGCCCACACCGTGCTGTCGGCGTCTACAAGCGTGAGGGATGGTAACGCAATCGGATTCGTGAACGTCGCAACAATCTTCATCGCGCCAAACGTCTTGTCGTCCAGCGTGTCCGCCTCCGTCACACGCACGCCCTTCCCCTCTGCGAAGGTAAGGGTATCGGCTGTGAGAAGCGGAGCGGCGAGCGTCTGGCCCTGCACGGCACCGGCGGCGATCTCCAAGTCGCCGCCCGGATAGCCGTTCGGATCCGTGAACACGAGCGTGCCGCCCTCCAGACGCGTCGCGCCGGCGTACGTGTTCGCGCCGCCCAGCGTCAGCTTGCCGCCGCCCTTCTTCGTAAAGCCGCCGCCCGCGACCTCGCCCAGCGTGTACGTGCAGGGAAGCGTCGACTTGCGGTCCCAGCTGTCGACCGTCACCGTCGTCTCGCCGTCGTAGCCGTAGCCGGGCGAGGTGACGATCACGCCCTTCACCGTCCGCGTGGCGTCGTCGTAGTCGGCGATCGCGGTCGCGCCGTGTCCGTTGCCGCCGATTGCGATGCGCGGCGGACCGATCATCTTCTTGTAGGAGATGGGCGAAAGGACGTCGGCCGGCAACGTGATGGAGGTGATCGACTGGCCGGTGGGACGCACCAGCGGAGCGGTCCACACGGCGTTCGCGGCCTCCGTCTCGATCGTCGCGCCGCCGGAATACACCACCACGGCGGTCGGATCTTTGTCGTGCGCGGTGGCCGAGCCGAAGATGTTCCCCGCTGTGGACGTGAGGCGCACGGTTCCGCCGTCGAAGCTGACGTACGATTCGGAGAGTCCCGCCTGCGCCAACCCGACCCCACGGCTGGCCAGGTTTAGCAGCTGCACGGTGCCGCCGTTGCGCACGTTGACCTGCGACCAGAAGTTCGTGCGCCACTGGAAGTAGGTCCCGGCCAGCTTGATGAGGGACCCTTCGC
>CACXPT010000296.1 GCA_902769585.1 uncultured bacterium | reverse complement strand
GACGGGGCGAACGACCTGACTATGGTCCGCATGGCGGGGATGGGCGTGGCGATGTCCAACGCCTGCCCGGAGGTGCTGGCGGCGGCCGACCACGTGACGCTCTCCAACGACGAGGACGGCGTGGCCGTCGCGATCAGGAAGATGGTGTTGTTCGAATAAAGGAATACGCATGATGGAACGCAGGACAATCAGTGTCGGCATCCTGGCGGCAGGCGCATTGGCGGCGCTTGCGGTCGGGGCAGAGGTGAAGAAGGTCGTGATGACGAACGACCTCACGACGTCGTGGGGGCGCGCGATCACGCCCGAGAACGTGTGGCGCGAGTATCCGCGTCCGCAGCTTGTGCGCGCCGACTGGACGTGCCTCAACGGCACGTGGGAGTACGCGATCACGTCGGCGGTCTCGGACTTGCCGACGAAGTACGACGGCACGATCCTTGTGCCGTTCGGCGTGGAGACTCCGCTTTCCGGCGTACGGCGGAAGGTGCTGCCCGAGGACCAGATCTGGTACCGGCGCACGTTTACGGTCCATCCGCGGAAGGGCTTCCGCACGATCCTCAACTTCGAGCGCGTCGACTTCCGCGCGCACGTGTTCGTGAACGGACAGGAGGCGACGGACGTGCCGCACGAGGGCGGCAACACGCCGTTCAGCGTGGACGTGACGCCGTACGTGAAGGACGGCGCGAACGAGCTGAAACTGCTCGTGTGGGACCCCACCGACACGCATCTCGGCGGCACGGGCAAGCAGGTGCTGGAGCTGCGCACGTGCTTCTTCCCCGCGACGAGCGGCATCTGCGGCAGCGTGTGGATGGAGACCGTGCCCGAGACGTACCTCGTCGACTACAAGATCGAGACGGACGCCGAGAAGGGGACGGTGACCGTGACGCCGTTCCTGAAGGGCAAGGTGCGCGCGGCGGAGGTGGAAGTTGCCGCCTCGTTCGGCGGGAAGGAGCTCGCGAAGGGCAAGCTGGCCGCGGACGCCGACGCGGTGACGCTCGCGCTCCCGAAGCCGCTCAAGCTCTGGAGCTGCGACACGCCGAACCTCTACGACCTCGCGATCACGGTGACGGCCAACGGCCGCACGGACGCCACGAAGGGTTACTTCGGCATCCGCACGATGGGCACGAAGCTCGACGCGAAGGGCATCCGCCGCGCGACCGTGAACGGCGAGTTCACCTACTTCCTCGCGACGCTTGACCAGGGGTGGTGGCCGGACGGCTACCTCACGCCGCCGAGCGAGGACGCGCTGCGTTTCGACGTGGACTTCCACAAGAAGGCCGGCTTCAACGCCATCCGCAAGCACATCAAGATCGAGCCGCGCGCCTTCTACGCACATTGCGACAGAATCGGCGTGATGGTGCTGCAGGACATCCCGTCCTGCCGCGCCGACAACCTCCAGAGCGACCGCCAGTACGCCAACAAGCGCTACGGCTTCTACCGCCAGGAGCTGAAGGAGATCGTCGATCTCTTGCGCAACCACCCGTCCGTCGTGATGTGGATCCCCTACAACGAGGGCTGGGGGCAGCCCTCCGCCGACAAGACGCGCTTCACGAACCTGTGGCTCAAGCGGTACGATCCTTCGCGCCTCGTGAACGGCCCCTCCGGCTGGAACGACTACGAGGGCGGCATCGCGCACGGCTACACGAAGTGGAAGCAACCGGCCGATCCCGTGCCGTCGTGCGACGTGGTGGACCGCCACAACTACCCGCATGCGATGATGTGTCCGCCCAACGCGAAACGCGTGACGATAGCGGGCGAGTTCGGCGGCGCGGGTGCGTGCCTCATCGGGCACTACCAGGACCTCAAGGGGCGCCTGCATTCGCCGGTGCCGGTGGAGGGCGGCAGATGGCGCGAAGACAACCGCAAGCGCTACGAGGACCTCGTGCGTCCGCTCGTCAAGATGGCGCACGATGGCCTGGGCGGCAGCGTGTTCACCGAGTCGATCGACCAGTTCTGGGAAGGCGGCGGCCTCGTGACGTTCGACCGCGCGATCGTGAAGTTCGACTACGATTTCCTGCGCGCCCTCCACAAGGAGATACTCGACGCCGCTCGCGCAGGCGCAGAGGGCCGGTGACGCGGCGGGAAAGGCACGGATGAACGCGAGGATAAACAGGCGAGGATTTGTTGCGGGCGCGGCGGCGCTTGCGGGCATGCGCACGCGGGCGGACTGGCTGAAGTTCTTCGACCGCGACGAGGTGGAGCCGGAGGACTTCCACGTGCTCCGTCGTCCGTTCGGCACGGATCCGTCGCGCGAGATATCGCTCCTCGGATGCGGCGGCGTGCGGCTATGCGTGGAGCGCAACAACCAGAACAGGATCGACCGAGAGCTCGCCACGAAGATATTCGGCTACTGCTACCGGCACGGCGTCAACTTCTTCGACACGGGCTACGTCTACCACGGCGGCGACAGCGAGAAGTTCCTCGACTCGGTCCTCTCGAAGTACCCGCGCGATAGCTTCTTCTTCACGGACAAGATGCCGACGTGGCACGTGAAGACGCTCGACGACGCGAAGCGCATCTTCAGGGAGCAGTGCGAGCGGACAGCCGCGCTCGGCTACTTCGACGTGTACATGCTGCACTCGATCTCGAGTCCGTCGCAGTACGACAACGTCTACCGCAAGATCGGCGTGCTCGACTACCTGAAGGACATGATGGCGGAGGGCAAGATCAGGCGCATAGGCTTCTCCTACCACGGCACGCACAAGTTCCTCGCCGAGCTGGTGGAGGAGTACCCGTGGGCGCTAACGCTGATCCCGTTCAACGGAGCGGAGCCGAAGGGCGCGGCTAAGCCGGGCGTGACTCCGGCGGAGTGGGGCATGCGCTACGCGGCGTCGTTCGAGGGGATGCAGACCGTGCTGAGCGGCATGTCGCAGGTCGAGCAGGCCGTCGAGAACGTGCGCACCTTCTCGCGCGAGCGGTTCGAGAAGCTGGCCGAAGCCGACATCGCCGTGTACCGCGAGGCGATCGATCTCTACAACAAGTACAAGCCGGTCGCCTGCACGAACTGCAGGTACTGCGAGTGTCCGTACGGCATCCAGATTCCCGAGGTGTTCACCTGGTGGAACTCGTTCCAGGGCGAAGGACGTCTCCCTGCTGACGACGGCGGGCCGAACGACTCGCAGGAGCTGCGCCGCGAATTCCTCGTGAGCTACTACAACACGATTCCAGAGCACGCGCGTGCCGATCGCTGCACGGGATGCAGGAAGTGCAAGGAGGGGTGTCCGCAGTGGGTGTTCCGCATCTATACGGAGATGGAGAAGATCGCGGAGACTGTGAAGCGAGTCCGCGAGACCTACCTCGCGAAGGGCGGTCGCCTCACCGGCAAGGGAGTGCTGCCATGCTGAGGGTACTGAGGATATTGGCGGCGGCGGCCGTGTTCATCGGACTGAACCTTTTCTTCCTCGGTTTTGCGGAGGGAACGGGAATCCTCGTACGAATCCAGTTCGCGTCGGCATGCATGGCGTTCAATCTGGTGGCGGTCGGCGCGGTGGCGGCAGTGACGCTGCTCGCAGGGCGTGTTTACTGCTCGGTGATTTGTCCGCTCGGCGTCTTCCAGGACATCGTGCTGTGGCTTCGAAAGCTGTTCGTAAAAACGAACTTCTCCTATCGCCAAGGGCGGATCGTCGTGCGTGCCGCGTGTGCGGCGGCGTTCGTCGTGCTTGCGTTGTGCGGATGCGCTGCGCTTGCCGGTGTGATCGAGCCGTACAGCGCATACGGACGGATTGCGACGCACCTCTTCGAGCCGCTCGCGGCGATGTGCGCCAACGCGGTGGCGGACCTTGCCGCGCGGTGGGGACATCCGTGCATGCTGAAGACGGAAATCTTCGTGCGCGGCTGGGCTGCTTTGGGAGTGGCGGGAATCTCGTTCGTGGCGCTCGCGGTGGTGGCGGCATGGAGGGGCCGCCTCTTCTGCAACACCGTATGTCCGGTGGGCGCGGTGCTGGGACTGCTGTCGGCGAAGGCGCCGGTCAGGATTCGGCTCGATGCGGCGAAGTGCGTGAAGTGCGGGCTATGCGCGAAGGCGTGCAAGGCGGAGTGCATCGATGTGGCGGGCGGCAAGGTCGACCAGAGCCGGTGCGTGAGGTGCTTCAACTGCCTGGGCGCGTGCAAGAAGGGGGCGATGTCATGGAAATGAGGAGACGTGGATTTCTGCTGGGGGCGGTGGCCGGAGCGTGCGCGGCGGGCGGAGAGCAGGCCGGAGGCGGCGCGCGCGGGGCGCGCGCCCTACCAGCGATCGCGCCGCCGGGGTCGGACGGCGGGACGCGTCTGCGCACGCGTTGCACGGGATGCAACCTGTGCGTGGCGAAGTGTCCGACGAAGGTGCTGAAGGCGGCTACGCTCGAATACGGCCTTGCGGGGACGATGATGCCGGTGATGGATTTTGCGCGGGGATTCTGCGAGAAGGGATGCACGGTCTGCGGCGAGGCGTGTCCGACGGGCGCGATCCGGCGACTGGCGAAGGAAGAGAAGGAAAAGACGAAGATTGGGTTGGCGGCGCTCGTTTCGGGGTGGGAGGGGAAGTGCCTCGCGAGCGCGGAGAACCATCCCTGCGCGCTCTGCGAGAAGCATTGCGCCTACGGGGCGGTCAAGGTTGTGGAGGAGAAGGACAAAGAGGGGAAGAAGGTTCGCCGTCCGGTGGTTGACGCGGCTAAGTGCGTCGGCTGCGGCGCCTGCCAGCACGTCTGCCCGACCGCGATCTTCGACATCCAACCCCGCCAAACCTTGACTCTTTAACCTTTTAACCTTTTAACTTTTCAACTTTTCAACTTTTTAACTTTGCCCCCTTGCGTTCGCGGACCCTTTTTGGTATTCTATTCGGGCTTGTCGCAAAACAGCGCCATTATAGCTCAGTTGGTAGAGCACTTCCTTGGTAAGGAAGAGGTCGGCAGTTCGATTCTGCTTGATGGCTCCATTTTGTGGCGGGCAAAGGAAACACTACTCACAGGAGCTAAAAATGGCTAAGGAACAATTCGATCGCGGCGGTAAGCCGCACGTGAACGTCGGCACGATCGGCCATGTCGACCACGGCAAGACCACGCTTACGGCCGCTATTACGCACGTCCAGGCGCTGAAGGGCCTGTGCGAGGAGATCAAGTACGACCAGGTGGCGAAGGCATCCGAGTCCGCCGGCCGTCGTGACGCGACGAAGATCCTCACGATCGCCTCGTCCCACGTCGAGTACGCCACGGCGAACCGCCACTACGCGCACGTCGAC
>CACXPT010000295.1 GCA_902769585.1 uncultured bacterium | reverse complement strand
GCCATGGCCCGCGCCGTCCCGGACACGAACGGCTGCTTCGTGGTGCCCGCGTTCACCGGACTCGGCGCGCCGTACTGGGACCAGTACGCGCGCGGCGCCGTGCTCGGCCTCACGCGCGGCGTCAACCGCAACCATATCGTGCGCGCGACGCTCGAATCCCTCGCCTACCAGACGGCGGACGTGCTGGAGGCGATGCAGAAGGACGCCGGAATCGGGCTCACCGCCCTGCGCGTGGACGGCGGCGCCTCCGCGAACGATTTCCTGATGCAGTTCCAGAGCGACGTCATCGGCGTGCCCGTGGAGCGCCCCGCCTGCATCGAGACGACGGCGCTCGGCGCCGCGTTCCTCGCGGGCCTCGCCGTGGGATACTGGACGAACCAAGCCGAACTCAAGGCGAACGCCGCTGGGTTGACGACCTTCTCCCCCGCCCTCGCGCCCGAAGCGCGCGTGAAGGCGATGGACCTCTGGCATCAGGCCGTGGCGCGCGTGCGCAGCCGTTGAAGATCATTGGAACGTGATGATAAGACCTGTCGTTCAGGAGATAGACGAGCGCCGCACATGCGGCAAGATTACAACACAACTTCCACATCCGCGCGGCGCGAGGCGGGCGTGACGACGAGGTCCTTCACCTCGCCGTTCTCCACGCGGCCTTCAACCGTGGTGTTGTACGGCGCGTGGAGCTTGAAGTCGCAGTTCCAGTCCTTCGGCCACGCGGGCATGAGGAAGATATTCCGGCCCTCGAACTGCATCAGCATCGACTGGATAGTGTTCTGATAGATGCCGCCCTCGTCCTGGTCCGGACACCAGTCGAAGTTCGGCCCCCAGTACGTCGGCCAGCGGTAGATTTTCTTCGAGTGCGTCAGCGCACGGTCCGCAATGTGTTCCCGCGCCTCCTCCGTCATGCCGAGATATGCGGCGTTCATTTCGTCCTGGGACCAGCCGCGGTAGAGCTTGTGGAACCGTCCATCCCTGTACGTGCGCCGCCCAATCTCCGCGTTCGGCTTCTCGAACGAGCAGAGCCTAAACGGAAACACGCAATAGAGCTCCGGCGTTTCGACGTTGCGGTGATTCGCGAACTTCTCGCCCGGCGCAAACACCACACCGCCGCCGTCAAGCCTGCGCGTAGGAAGGTCGGGAACGCGCGAACGGATGCGCGTGAAGAGTTCGCGGTCGCCCGGTTCAAGCGCGGAATCGGGCAGCGCAAGCAGGATATCCGTCACGCGTGTCAACCCCGATACCTCGGTCATCGGATTCGTGCAGTCCCACCACGTCTCGGCGGCCTGCGCGGGATTCATGTGGTACCGCCCTTTGGCGTCGAGCGCGTAATGCTCGTCGAAGTAGCGCACGTATTCACGGATCGCGGGCAGGGCCTGCTCCTTGAACCAGGCGTCGTCCTGCGTGTACTGCCAGTACCTGATCGCCATGAGGGAGATTTCCAGCTGACCGAGCCATTCGTACTTGTGGTACCCGCTCGCCTGCAGCTTGTCCGCGCGGTCCTTCCATTCGCACATGGGTCCATACGACCCGATGAAGTGGTCGCCCCACGGCTGCATGCATTCGGGGAAGTACGCGCCGCCGTGGCCGAGGTACTTGCGCGTGCGCTTCACGTTGAAGTCGAGCAGGCCGAGGTACATCCTGAAGAGCGGCTGGAGCATGTCGAGGTCGCCGGCGGCGAACATCGGATAGTACGGCAGGCGCGTGTTCTGCCACCAGTAGCCGCTGCCCCAGCGACGGTAGTCGGGATCGCCCTTGTGCGAGATGGTGAAGATCGAGCCGTTGAAGCGGATCGGGAGGCGTCCGCGTCCGGCGCACGCGGTGAGGTAGCGCTGCGCGGCGTATGCGCGCGTCACGGCGGCGCACTCGTCGGCAACGGTCTTGCGCAGCTTGGACGCTACGCCCGCCGCCGGAGTGACTTCGATGCGGCTGCGGTTCCAGAACTTCGCCCACGCCGCGACGTGTTCCGCGCGTTTCGCCTCTTCGCGCGCGATGTCCCAGCCGTCCTTGTCAAGCATCTCCTTCGTGCGGCGCAGCCATTCCGCCTCGTCCTTGCAGGGATGGAAACACGTGATCGCGGAGAGGAACAGAACGCTGGACGAGACGTCGGTTGTCCCAGCCATCCGCTTTGTCACCCCGCCGAACACCCGATCGGAAAGCAGATCCGGCTTGCCCAGATCGCCCGTCGCCTGATAGTGGTCGTAGACCTTCATCAGCTCCGCGACCGTCTCGTTGCGGTTGACGTGGCACCAGCCGCCGAGCACGAGGCGGTCGGCGCTGATCGTGAACTTCATGTCCGCCACGTTCTTCTGGAACGCCCCCTCGCAGAACCTGGTGCCGAGCTCGTACTCCCCTACTCCAAACTCCTTCGCGCCGCCCGGGTAGAGGCGCCAGTTCACCACCTTCGCCTCGGCCTTCGGCACGCCGCGCACGTCGCACACGGCGATGGAATCCGTGCCCTGCTGGATGCGGTAGCGGAGCGACACCGGCTGGCCGCCGCTCTTCCACGTCGCCTCGAACTCGCCGCGTACCATCGAGAGTTCCTGGCGGAACGTGCCCGCATCAACCGGCATCCCCGTCTCGTAGTCGATCGCGCCGGTCTTCACATGGCGCCCGCCTTCGTTCCAGCTGTCGGAGTTCTGCAGCACCGTATGCAGGACGCCGTCGGCGCCGAGCCACGCCGTCGCGCCCAGTTCGCCGTTCCCGAGGATCATCACGCCCTTCTCGTCGTCGGCGGGCGTGTTGAACACCACGGGCGCAGGACCGTTTCCGCCGCGCCCGTCCGTCGCCACGGACCTTTCGCCGGCCAGAAGGCCGAACGCCGTCGTAACGGCCGACAGTGCAATCCAAAATCTCATCTGCTTCATTTTGTCGACTTCGCCTTTGTTTTCACGACACCGTGAACTCCTGCGCATGGAACATGAAATTGCCGGCCACCTCGTACTGTTTGGCCGTCGGCGAGAACGGGGAGACCACGCCGATGTGACCGTGTCCGCAGAGTATGCCCTTCAAAAGCGGCTGGGCGCGG
>CACXPT010000294.1 GCA_902769585.1 uncultured bacterium | reverse complement strand
GCTCTTCTCGAAGAAGGACTACAAGAACTTCGTGCTCGACCTCGCCTACGTGATGGACCCGACCGCCAACAGCGGCGTGTTCCTCTACGACACCGACCATCCCAAGTACAAGTTCGAGGTGCAGATCCTCGACGACCACCATCCCTGCTACTCCAACGAGGTTCCCTATCAGCTGACGGGCGCGATCTACGGACGCTGCGCGCCGAAGAAGGTCGCATCCAGGCCCGCCGGCGAGCTGAACCGCATGACGTGCTGGTGCGAGGGGTCGCGCGTGCGCATCGTCGTGAACGGCGAGGAGGTCGTCGACACCTACCTGACGGACTGGAAGGATCCGCTCGTCAACCCCGACGGCACGACTGTGCCGAAGTGGCACAAGGGCTTTCCGGCGCTCGGCACGATCCCGATGCACGGACGCATCGCGCTTCAGGGCATCCATGGCGGCAAGGCCGTCCGCTTCAAGTACCTGAAGGTGAAAGAGCTTTAATCTCATCACGAGCATTGACGAAACAGCAAAACCTTTGGTATAATCCACGCCGACTGAAACAGCCGTTGCGGAAACGGGCATTTCAGAAGGAGAAGATAAATGGAATTTGTCGGTCGAGAGGACGAAATACAGGAATTGAGAAGGATTCGCGAGCGTTCGCGTACGAATGCCCGCTTTACCGTCATTACTGGGCGTCGGCGTGTCGGAAAGACTGAACTCGTCAAGAAGGCCTTGGGGGACGAACCATATCTCTATTTCTACGTCACCAAGAAGGCTCAACCAGAGTTATGCGAGGAATTCAGGCAGATTGTCGAGTCTGTTCTCCATATCCCGTTCCCTGGCCGTGTCGAAAGGTTCGCGGACATTCTGAAGTTCGTTCTGAACTGGGCGGTCGAGCATCCGCTGACGCTGTTCATTGACGAGTTTCAAGATTTCCTCAAGGTTGACGAATCAATCATCGGAGACTTTGCGCGCGAGTGGGATGACTATCATGCGCGGGTAAAGATCAACCTCGTCGTGTGCGGGTCGATTGACCGGCTCATGGGGAAAATCTTCAAAAATGACCAGGCTCCGCTTTACGGACGCAACACGGCCGAGTTTCGGATCGAGCCGTTCGGCATCCCGCTGCTCAAGGACATCATGCTTCGCCACAAGCCGGACTGGTCGCACGAGGACTTGCTGGCGCTTTGGACATTCACAGGTGGTATCGCACGCCATGTGTCCTTGTTGATGGACGAAGGCGCGACATCGATGGAGCGAATGGTCGAAGCCATGATTCGCATCGGATCGCCTTTTCTAGGAGAAGGGAAGGCTCTGCTTGTCGAGGAATTCGGCAAAGACTACGGGAGTTATTTCACGGTTCTTTCGTCCATTGCATCGGGAAGGACTCGTCGCACGGAAATCGAGCAGTTGCTTGGAGGGAGTGCCGGGGGCTACATCACGAAACTGGAAGACGAATACGGCTTGATCGCGAAGAGGCAACCGATTTTCGAGAAGTCTGGGAACAAGAACTGCGTCTATTGGATCAAGGACAACTTTCTCCGCTTTTGGTTCCGCTTCATCTGGAAATATGCTTACCTTCTTGAACTGCGCTACTACGACGAGCTGCGGGAAATCGTCATCAGGGACTACAAGGTATTCTCCGGTATTGCGCTTGAGGGGTATTTCCGCGCAAAGTTCATCGGGGAGCATGCCTACACGAGAATTGGTGGTTGGTGGGACCGTAAAGGTGAAAATGAAATCGACTTGGTCTGCGAGAACGAGTTTTCCGGGCAACTTCGCTTCTACGAGGTCAAGCGTGAGCTATCTCGCTTCGACGCGGTGCAGCTGGGTCGCAAGGTGGAGGCGTTCCTTGCCAAGAACCCGCAGTTCAAGTCAAGGAAATTCTCATGTGGCAGCCTGTCCATGGATGATATGTAGTGCGCCCTAGGGCGATTGCGTGGCATGTCACGGAACGTAACTTAGTCCTATTGGGCAACAGTGGCACAAGGGTTTTCCGGCGCTCGGCACGATCCCGATGCACGGGCGCATCGCGCTACAGGGCATCCACGGCGGCAAGGCCGTCCGGTTCAAGTACCTGAAGGTGAAGGAACTTTAATCTTAACAAGCCAATCACGGGGCCTTGGCCTTTCACAAGCGCCGCCAAGATGGCGGCGTTCCCAGTCAATTGCGGGCGCAACAAGTTGCGCCCCTCCCGCATGGAGAGCCGCCATCTTGGCGGCGTGGCCGCGACATATCAAGTTTTTGCATCAAGGCCAAAATGCCGATTGCGCTTCGGTGCTGAATTGCGTATAATTGCACAGTCGAATTAGACCACGAAAGAAAGAAGGATGCTATGAGCCTGATGATGAAACTGAGGATGCAAATCGTCTTAGGGTACTGGCGCAAGTTAGCCTGCCTGTGCGCGCTGCTGCCGTTATCCGGCCTTGCGGCCACGTACTACGTGGACAACAAGCTCGACGACTACACGGGCCACGACGGGTCGAGCTGGGCTCTGGCGTACCACCGCATCCAGGACGCCGTGGATCGGGCGGCGAGCGGCGACACCGTGCTCGTCGCGCCGGGCACGTACAACTACTCCTACCAGAAGAACCGCATCTGGATCAACAACAAGCACATCACGCTCAAGTCGTCGGAGGGCGCGGCGGTGACGCATATCGTCGGCAAGCACGCGGATACCGAGACGGGCATGGGGCCGGATGCCGTGCGTTGCATCTCGCTGGCCGGCAACGCCTATCTGCCCGGCACGCGCATCGAGGGCTTCACGTTCCGCGACGGCGCCACGCTTGCCTACCAAACGGGCAAGACGTACAAACAAGAAAATGGAAATTGGATTGCCACGACCTCCGACTGCTGGGCGGCGCATCGTGGCGGCGCGCTGCTGTTCAACTACACGCCGACCGAGACGCATCGGAAGATCCACGTGGTCGACTGCGTGATCTCGAACTGCGTGGCGGCGGAGGGCGCGGCGGCGTACGGCGTGGTGCTCGTGCGGTGCCGCGTGACGGTTACCACACGTACCGCGACTGGGGGAGCGCGACGGTGCAGTGCAATGCGGCCAACTGCATCTTCGACGGCAACGGCGCGGTCAACTACGAAGGAACGCTCCGCCCGATCGAAAACAACTATCTGATCGCCGCCGTGAATTGCACGTTCTTCAACAACAAGGGCATCCTGCGGAGCAATAACGCCAACCAACGTGCGGTTGTCTACAATTCGCTCATCCAGCGCAATGCGAAAACGACGTCTACTGCATGGCTGTCGTCATGGACGGCCGGCACGTTCACGAACTGCGTCACCGACTGCGATGTCTCCACCTTCGGCGGCAACTGCGTCTTCATGACCGACCGCGGCAACAACTCGCAGCTCGTCGCGCCGATCTACGGCGACTTCCGTCCGGTGGCGCATCCCTACCGTCCGCACCTCTTCGGCAGCGGAAACAAGGCGTTCTGCTCGCCGGACTGGCTGCCGGCGGACGACCGGAACAAGGACTTCTTCGGCAACGCGCGGTGGGACGCGAACGACGCGGTGACGGCGGGCGCGATCCAGGACGGCGTGGAGGTGGCGGGTGGTTGCATCACCATCACGTGCGATCGCTACAGCATCGACGGCCGCGTGTTCGAAGGCCCCTTGAACGGCTACTTCTATTCGACGAACCCGCCTGCCCAGTATCGCATCAAGCCGTTGCTGAAGTCGAACCAGGAACTCTACTGCATTTGGCTGGGCGGATACCTTTCCCTCTATCGCTTCCCCGGCGTGGACGGTTCCCTCGTCGTCACCGCCCCTCCGGCTTCGCGCGACAACATGACCTGCGTCGATCTGCAATATGCGTCGAATGTCATCTGGGCCGATCCCTCGTATGCGGGCGGCGATTCGGATGGCAGCGAGACCAAGCCGTACACGACGCTCCAAGCGGCCGTGGACGCCTCCGCGAATCGAACGCTCATCAAGGCGAAGGCGGGACGCTACGATGCGGGCGGCGACGACTTCTGGGGCAACGCCCGGGTGGTCATCCCCAGAAGTCTGTGCATCCGCGCGGTGGACGGACCGGAGAACACGTTCATCGTCGGCGCGAACGGCAATCCGGCCAACGCGGACGGATGCGGCACGAACGCCTACCGGTGCGTGGCATTCAAAGACGGGATTGATTCTGGTGCGGGCGTGGTGGGATTCACGCTCACGGGCGGACGGACATGCAGCAATGGAGAGAATTGCAGCGACAACATGCGTATCGGTGGCGGCGTGTTCTCGGGTCTGCAAGAAAAAGCCAACATCGTCGATTGCGTGATCACGAATTGCATCGCCGTGCGCGGTTCCGCCTCCTACAAGTGCTGGCTGCAGAACTGCCGGATCGTCGGTTGCAAGCAGGGAGCTGATCCTGCCAACAGTGTCGGCACTCTGGCACGTCGTGGCGTCGTCTATTACAGCTACCTGTCTGGCTGCGTGATCGGCCCCAATACGTTCACGACGGTCTGCATCGATCAGAATTCCAAGCTGTGGAATTGTACGATCAACGAAACGAGTCACATCCAGCACCTTTCGGCGGACTCCTTCTACTACAACGTACTCGACCTCAACAACCCCACGTTCCAGCCGCTCATCAAGGTATTGACGCCCGGCCTATGCATCGAGACGTCAAGCGATCTGGCCCTCACGAACGACTACCTGAAAGTGTCCGACGCGAAGATCACCGCCCGCACGGCGGGCGACTTCCGTCCGCTTGCCGATTCGTCCGTCCTCGGGGCTGGCACCACGAACAATGTGTGGGCCTACAGTCAATTCACAGTGGGCGGTTTCCACGGGGCGTGCTTCCCGGCGGGGCGGCTCGGCATCGGCGCGTCGTTCGACGTGACGATTCCCGTGACGGTCACGAACATGAGAGGCATTTCAATTACGGGCGGGCTTGGGACGCCGTTCGTCTCGGCGGTGCATCCGCTCACGCTGGAGGCGACTGACACGGGGCGGCGGTTTATGGGATTCATCGTGAACGGCGAGCTGGCGACGAAGGAGCGCACGCTCACCCTCGACGCGCTTGACGGCGTTGCCGCCTACTCGGTCGAACCTCTCTACGCCTCCGGCACCACACTGATCGTCCGGTAGGCATTTAAGGACTATGAAAACAATCGGAAAGAGCTGTCTCGCGGTTACCGCCTGGGCGGTGCTGTGTGTGTACGCCGTGTCGGCGGCGGGCAAACCCGCCGCCAAGCCGATTTGGCCGAGCTCGGATGTCTCGCTTGAGGCGCAACAGGGCGCAACGATCAAGGAATGCGGCGGCACGGTGTTTGTCCAGACGGGCCGTTGCCGTCCAAACTCATTCCCGAATGTGAAGTTCGTCTACCGCGAGATGGCCGACCTTTCCGGCGCAAGGGCGATAAGGGCCACTTTCACCAACTGCACGGACATGCCTCTGCGCATTTCGCTCAAGGTGAAGGGCGAGACGGCGCAGGGTCGGTTGCCCGAGGGCGGATGCACGGTCCCCGCACATTCCGCACGCGTGTACACGCTTCCGTTTGTCATAGAACGCTGGGTCTTCGACAAGGATCCGAATCTCGTCGGCCTGAAACGCAGGCCGCACGTCGGGGGAGCGGCGTCGTGTTCGCTTTCAAAGGTAAAGGCG
>CACXPT010000293.1 GCA_902769585.1 uncultured bacterium | reverse complement strand
CGTCGTGACGACTTCCACCTCGTCCTGCACGTTCGTGCTCACGACGTTTTCGGACGCGAACCATCCGCCGCCGCTCGGGTTGATCCACGTGTTCGTGACGACGCCCGCCCGCGCCGCGATTCCGATCGCCGCCATGCAAGCCACAAAGGCCAATCTCCTCATCTTCTGCACTCCTTCTCTTCGGCGCGCACCGCTCACGCGGCGCGCACCGCTCACGCGGCGCGCAGAATGTACCTGTCTCCAGTTGTACGTGGGGCTATCATATCACATTCCAGCCTTTTTTCGCAATCCGAAATTCGGAATCATCCGAGTCTCGCGGCGATTGCGTCCGCGTGGACGGGCTTCACCCCGGCTTCGTCGGCGAACGACCGCCAGCGGGAGACCGCCTCGCGCACCTCGCCGATGATCTTCCGCGCCTTCGATGCCGAGAGGTCCGCAATCGCCGCCGCCGCAACCATGTCGTCGTCTGTTATGTCGATGCGCTTCCCGTGAACGCTCATCTGATGGCGAGACGTCCAGGCACCGTCAGGATTGTAGGCGTAGCATTCGTCGTATGCGGGCGCGAGGCGCCATTCGCCGAAGTGGTCCATCGAATAGGAGATGTTCTTCACGTGGTCGTCGCAGTTCCAGGCCAGAACGTTGAAAACCATCCGTCGGAACAACTGCGACAGCGCGCGGGCGTCGTTGACGACCTGTTTTGTGATGCGAAACGCCTGCTCGTAGGAATAGGCGGTCGGATCGTTGAAGTCGAAGTGGGCGAGCGCGCCAAGGGTCTGGACGTGCAGCTTTCCGCCGTCCGCAAGGCGGTCGAACCGCCGCGTCATGAAGTGGCGATTCTGCCAGAGACGGCACTCTGTCATCTCAATCCCCGCCGCCTTCGCCATCAGGTGGTAGGCGTACTCGATGCGCCCGTAGCCTTTGACGTCGTCACCTTCCTTGTCGCCGTTGCCGTCCAACCCGTCGAACTTGATGAGCCAGTACCCGAAACCCTCCGGCAGTTTGACCTGCCCGGAACGCACCTCGCCCGTCGCCTCGTTCCAACCGATGAGTGCCTTCGCCCGCGCACCGCCCGCCGATGAGCCTACCTTGAGGATAGACGCGTATTTTGTCGTATCGGGACGCAGCTCGGCCCGGGCTTCCTTACGCATTCGCAGCACCTCGTTCGCGAGGGCGGCAAGCGACTCTACCTCCACGACCTGCGCTTCGTCGTCCTCGCCGAGGAGCGCCGGCATGTATTCCAGCGCGCCCATGCCGCGCGTGCCCGTGTAGCACAGCCGCTCGATCGGCGAAAGGCTGTCGGGGTGGCGTCCCTGCGCTTGCAGCCACACCGCAATCACGGAATTGCCGAACTTATCCGGCAACGAATCGGCGAGCATGCCGGGGAGACCATGAAAAGACCGTTCGGAAAGATGGGAGAAGGAATACACGCCTTGACCGACCGCCATCATCAGCGGCGATGGTTCAAGCCCGATTCCGATGAACTCCGGATCGTAGGCGAACTCTGCGCAGGGTGCGCCGTCGCGCTGCGAAACGATACCGATGCGTTTTCCCCAAAGCAGGACTTGCGCTGATGTGTTCATTTCCCATCTCCCCAAAGGATCCTTTTCTTTTCCTTTGCCGCATGACGTACCCGTTGCGGCGTCTTGACGTTGCGAAAGACGTCATAAGGCGTCGCCGTCGGCTCGGGCAGAAACAAATCGAGCCTGTCGGCAAGACCCAATGCACGGCAAACTGCAATGAAAATGTCCATCTTGCAATTGCCTTCACCGGATTCCATCCTCTCAACAGAACTCTTGCTGACGCCGGCACGTGCGGCCAGCTCGCCTTGCGTCCATCTCCGATTCAACCGCAAGACCTGAAGTCTCCGCGAGATCTCCGCAAGAACTTCTTGTGTTGTTGATGTAATTGCTATCTTCATTATTCGTCTCTTCTGACGAAACAGATAGTGTGAAGGTCTATTATTCGTCAGGTGCGATGAATTATACCACATCCATCGGGCAGGTGCAAGCCACTACATGCCCTTGCCACATTAGTATTCCACGAACAGGGGGACGCCGGGAGGGAGATCAAGGGTTTGCGGCACGGCGGTGCCGGAGAGGAGATCGCGGCCGGGCGCCTCCAGACGCACGCGCACGGGCTTCGCCCGGTGGTTGATGAACGTCACGCGCGAGACGCCGTTCGTGCGGTAACCATGCGACTCCACGCCGTAGACGCCCTTCTCGGAATCGACGGCGCGTACGCGCGGGAAGTCCGGCAGGTTCCACTCCCCGGCACGCTCGGCGAACAGGAGCGAGAGGCTCTTCTCCGCCGGAGCGTCCAGATACGGGAAGTCGTCCGCGTTGCGCGGACGGCAGCAGTCATCGAACGCCGGCTTGCCGCGGCAGGCGAACACCTTCACGCCCTGCGCGGCCAGCTTCTTCAATCCGTCGCGCGCCGCGTCCGGCAGGTGCGTAACGCGCGGCAGGAGAACGACGCGCGCCGCGGCGAGCGGACGTGCCCGGACTCCTGTCCGCGCGTATTCCGCGAGCATCTCCTCCGTCACAACGCCGAGCGGCTGGCCGAGGAAACTCGCCGCCCGGTAGCAGGAGAGGAACGCACCTTGCCGTCCGAGGATTTCGGACGAGAGCGAACGGTGGAGGAGAATGGTCGGTTCCTGGTTCTGAATCGGCGCAAGCGCGTCCGCAAGGCGGTTCAGGTCGAGCGACGCATGCGCCCACGCGGCGAGGCAGACGGGACGTTCGAGGATGAGCCCGTTGAAGTCGCTCTTCCCGTCATCGTACGCACGCTCCCACACCCAGTGCGTCGTGGCGGACTGTCCATGCACGGCGTTCTGCCACAGCGCCGCGTAGACGTGCCGTCCGGGAATGAACCGCTTCTCCCGGTCGGAGATGATGTGGTTCTCCGTGTTGAATATCGGCTTGTCCGCCGCGCTCCGCTGGTAGTCGTAGCCGGCCTCCATCGTCCACCAGTCGTGCACCCACCCGCGCGTGTTGTCGCCGCGCGTCTGGTCGCCCCTGTAGCTGACGTACGCGTCGTTGCCGTTGTACGCGC
>CACXPT010000292.1 GCA_902769585.1 uncultured bacterium | reverse complement strand
TCCGGCCATGTCTACGCCAGACACCTCAAGGACACCGAAAGACAGAGTCCTGTTTTGAAGACTACAACAAGTCCTGTTTTGATTTCACCCCGACACGCGCCAGTTTACCCGTTGTGCCGCACAGGCGGTTATGGTATACTGTTCCCACTTCTTGGCCGGAGTGGCGTAATGGCAGCCGCAGCAGACTCAAAATCTGCCGTACGCAAGTACGTGAGGGTTCGAGTCCCTCCTCCGGCACCACTAGCCTCCATTCCTTGACGGGGCGGCGCGCAGGAGAAGCAGCAGCCCCCACACCGCCATCTGGAGCGCCGTCAGCATCACCACGAATTCCAGAAGACGAAGGTCCCATATCGACGACAGCAGCTTCGCCGTCTCAACGGGCCGCGTGACGAGATGCGCCGTGTGCAGGCGGGGGAATCGGCCGAGATATATGCCCACGGACGCGGCCGTCGTGACGACCAGGACGAGCGCCGCCTGCCAGCACATGGTCCACCGGCCAAAGCGCTGGAGCAGTGCGGACACGACCCTATGCATTGAAAGGATGCCGACGAACGTGCAGAAAAGCGCGAGCGCCGACATGTTCGCGAACATCGCCCACATCCGCATGTCAGGCCGCAGCAGACCCGTCCGCGCGCCGTCTGGACGGAGAATGTACGGGTCGCACAGCGCAAGATGGAAGAAGTCCGTCAGCATGTACGGCGCGTTCGGGTAGAAGAAGAACCACACCGCGAACACGGCCCAGAACACGACGCGCGGAGTCTTCCCCTCAAGGTGGAACGAGAGCTCCACCGGAACGTACGCCAAGAAGAGGTTCTCAAGAAGGAACCTGTACGGAGCAAAGACAGGCTGGCGGAATATGGCCAGATACGTGTAGAGCAGACCCGTCCAGAAGACGCTTCGGACAATCCACCTGAATGTTCGCTCTCTCGCCATCTGGCCAGTCAGGCCGCCAGCCAAACCGCTACAGCTCGCGGATGAAGATGTTCTTGAACTCGATCGGGTCGCCGTGGCACTGCAGCTCGATCTGCTCCACAGGGAAGATCGGCATCGAGCGGTCCCAGTAGTTCTCGAGCACCGTGTTGTCCACAACCTTCACGCCATTCAGCTCCACCGTCACGCGCTCGCCGCGCATGGTGATGTGGAACGTGTTCCAGCTGCCCACGATGCGGTCCTGGATGGAGAGCGCCTTGCTGGGGTTCTTCTTGTTGTTGTAGAGGCCGCCGGAGCCGATGTGCCACTGGTTGTGCGCGTCCCAGATCTGAACCTGCGGCGAGCCGCGCAGGTAGAGGCCGGAGTCGCCCTGCACAGACATGATGCGCCAGTCAACCCACATCTCGAAGTCCTTGTAGTCCTTGATGGTCGCGAGCGAGTAGCCGCCCTTGAAGCCGTCGAAGAACAGCGCACCGTCGCGAATGTGCCAGTGGTCGATCATTCCCTGGTCTGCGATCTTCTGCATCTCCGCGCGCTTCTCGGGCGTCGCGGCCTGGCGAACCTTCGGGTTGTCGAACTTCTCGGCGGTGGTCACGCCCTTCCAGTTCTCGAGGTTCTTGCCGTTGAAGAGCTGCGTGAACCCTGCCGGACACTTCTTGACAGTGTCGGAGCCGACCACATGCTTGGCCGAGACCTCCTTGATGCGGATGTTGCGCCACTGCACATGATGGCCGTGCCCGAGCCAGCCGATGTGGCCCTTTGTGCGGTGCAGGCCGGGATGCTTCTTCCCGTCAGGCGTGTCGGTGCCGTCGCCCTTGATCTTCGCAACGTCGGCGTCGACGATCATGATGCCGTTCAGGATCACCTGGATGCGGCTGCCGATCACGCGCACCTCCTCGAAGTTCCACATGCCAGGCTTGCGCAGGTACGAGCCGTTGCCGGCGAAGTTCTTCTCCTTGCCCCAGATCTGCTTGCCAACGTTGTCGCGCAGCGATGGCACGATGCCGTAGATAGATCCATGGTACTGGTACGGCTTCAGCGTCTTGTACTTGTCGCCACCGTCGTCGAGGATCTGCAGCTCGCACATGCCGTGGTAGGCGGCGTCGACGTTGGGCGACGGCGTACGGATGCCGAGACCATTGTTCGCGTTCGTCGGCATGCAGAACTCGAAACGGAGGATAAAGTTGTCGTACTCCTTTGCGGTGAGGAGGTTGCCGCCACCGCCCTGCTTGCCGTCGATGGGCGGCCGGCATGCCAGCACGCCACCCGCTTCCACGACGTACGTGTTCGTGGCGCCGATCCATCCGGCGAGGTCCTTTTCGTTGAAGATCGAGACGAATCCCTCGGCGTCGGGCTTCGCGCCAAACGCGACAATTGTGGCCGCCAGGGCCAACGAAGATATCAGCAACTTTCTCATGTCTGTTCCTTTTATGGTTGGTGGAAACGGTTCAAGTATAGCATATTTGCCTCAGTTCGCGCTACAGTCCTATCCATGCGCTCTCAGTGCAAAACAAACCGAATTTTGATAGAATATCCTCCGACGGAAGAACGTCGCGACGATGAAAGCGTGCGCACAAAGCCTCATTTGCCTGACGGCAGGCTGCCTCGGCCTGTCAATAGGTGTGTTTGCCGCCGACGTCGTCATCCATCCCGGCAACAGCATCGAGACAAACGTCGCACCCATCGCCTCCGCCTCCGCCGTGCGCGTCAACCCGGGCACGAGCGGCGGCGGCATCGTGCATCTCAACGCGCAAAACGACTACGCGGCCCCCACCACGCTCGGCTGCGGCACGCTCGTCGCGGACCGCGTGGCGGCGGCGGGCACGGCGTCGAGCCTCGGCAAGTCCGGCCTCGTCTCCATCGGTGCCGGCACGTTCCGCTACGACGGACCGGACGGCGGCTGGACGGACCGTCCGTTCACGAACGACACGCCGGTCAACACCCAAGCCGCGATCTACGACATCCACCACGACCTCACGCTCGCCTCCGACCTCGTGCAGGCGCGCGGCTCGTTCGTGAAGACCGGTCCCGGCACGCTCCACCTCGCCGGCACGGGCACGACGCGCCTCAACCAGGCCGGCGCGCTCGCCGACAACGCCAACGGACTCCAGAGCCGTTTCATCCCC
>CACXPT010000291.1 GCA_902769585.1 uncultured bacterium | reverse complement strand
GGCCCCGACAAGCAGGGACCGAACCCGATCGCGTACCGTCCGGAAATCTTCGAGCGGCTTGACTCGGGGCGCTTCGCGCTTTCGGAGAAGCCCGACGACTTCGAGACTCTCACCTGGGGTTCGTCCAGCGTGCGCGTGTGCCAGTGGGCGCTCCTGCGGCACAAGGCGACGGGACGCCTCGTGCGCGTGTTCAGCGAGCATCCGGACTGGAAGAGCATGGAGCAGCGGGTAAAGGGCATGGAGCTCGTCATCGGGAAGGTCAAGGCCGCGAAGGAGAGGGGCGAGTTGGTCATCCTCACCGGCGACATGAACGACATGGAGGGGGCGGTGTCGATCCACGCGTGGGCACCGTTCGACGAGCGGTATCCCGTCGGCACGTCGATCCGCCTCGCCAAGTCCGTGTTATCCGACTCCCTCGACATCTGCATGACACCCCACGCGGGACCGGTCCTGTCCAGCCACGGATATTCGCAGAAACCGGGTTCGCGCCTGGACTACATCTTCGTCTCGGACGGCTTCCGCGTCCTCTCGCATCGGACGCACAACGATCGCCCGGACGGCAAGTACCCGTCCGACCACGACGCCGTCTCGGCGCTGATCGACTTCAAGTGAGCATGGATCATGCTGAATTTTCGCTGTGCGGTACAGACGGGGATATGGTAGAATGGCCGCGTCGCGAAAGCGGCTAGCGGTTTTGTTGTTTAACAGGAAGGCAAGACAATGCAGATCTACACAGGAAAAGACAAGTACGACATGGCCCAGAAGGCGGCCGACACGGCGGCGGACAAGATCCGCAAGGCGATCGCAGAGCGCGGAGAGGCGCGCATCATCGTCGCGACAGGCGCGAGCCAGTTCGAGTTCCTCGAAGCGCTCGTCAAGGAGCCGGGCATCGACTGGACGAAGGTGACGGGGTTCCACCTCGACGAGTACGTCGGCCTGCCGGTGACGCACAAGGCGTCGTTCCGCGGCTACATGCGCGAACGTCTGGTCAGCAAGACGCCGCAGCCCATGAAGGCCTTCAACGAAGTCAACGGCGAGGCGCCGGACGTCGCCGCGGAGTGCGAGCGGCTGAAGCGGCTCGTCCGCGAGGCGCCGATCGACGTCGCATGCGTGGGCATCGGCGAGAACGGGCATCTGGCGTTCAACGACCCGCCCGCCGACTTCGACACGAACGAGGCGTACAAGGTCGTGCCGCTCGACGACAAGTGCCGCATGCAGCAGGTCGGCGAAGGCTGGTTCGCCACGAAGGACGACGTGCCGACGCACGCGTTCTCTATGACGATCAAGCAGATCATGTGGTCCAGGTGCATCGTCTGCACCTGCCCTGATTCGCGCAAGGCCGACGCGGTAGCGGGTGCGGTCCAGGGGCCTGTCACGAACATGCTCCCCAGCTCCATCCTGCAGATGCATCCCGACTGCTGGATGTTCCTCGATCCCGCGTCCGCGGCAAAGCTTTCCTGATCCAGGCAAAACAAGAAAGGACATGACGAGATGGATACGAACAGACGAGACTTCCTGATGGGCGCCTTGTGGATGGGCGCGGCTGCGGCAACTGTGGGCTGCACGAGCGGCAAGGCCAGGGCGGCATGCTGCACCGGCGCGCCCGGCTGCATGTCGGGCTACGCCGACAAGCCGTTCAAGGAACTGCGCGTTGGCGTGGTGGGGCTGGGGCGCGGATCGCTTGGCATCGACCTCGGCAAGTTCCCCAACGTGAAGATCACCGCCATCTGCGACATCACGCAGTCGCGCATCGACCGTGCGCTCGCCAGGTGCGCGAAGAACAAGATTCCAACCCCCAGGATATTCACCGGCAGCCCCGAGGCGTGGAAGCGGATGTGCGAGTGGGACCAGGTGGACCTCGTCTACAACGGTACCCCTTGGCAGCTGCACGTGCCCATCGCCCTCTACGCCATGGAGCACGGCAAGCACGTGGTGGTGGAGGTGCCGAGCGCACTTACGCTCGACGACTGCTGGGCGCTGGTGGAGACTTCCGAGCGCACACGCCGCCACTGCATGCAGCTCGAGAACTGCTGCTACGGCGAGACGGAGATGCTCGCGCTCAACATGTGCCGACAGGGCCTGTTCGGCACGCTCGTGCACGGTGAGGGCGCCTACATCCACGACCTGCGCAAGTCATGCTACGGCAAGTTCGACCCGGCCACCGGCTCGGGCGGCTACTGGGACTACTGGCGCCTGCGCTACAACCGCGCGCACGGCGGCAACCAGTATCCAACCCATGGTCTCGGCCCCATCTGCATCGACATGGACATCAACCGCGGCGACAACTTCGACTACCTCGTGTCCGTCGACTCGATCCAGGCCGGTTTCCAGGAGTACGGCAAGGGCAAGTTCGGAGCCGGCAGTCCGGAGGCCGGCTGGAAGGTGAAGATGGGCGACATGAACACCACCATCATCAAGACGAAGCTCGGACGCACCATCATGGTGCAGCACAACGTCACCGGCCCGCGCCCGTACAGCCGCATAAACCTCATCTCCGGAACCAAGGGAATGCTTCAGGACTACCCGCTACGCATCGCCCTGGAAAAGGTCCTCGGCGAAGGTACGCATGCCTTCGACGAGAAGGCGACCGCCGAGATGCGCGAGAAGTACAAGCATCCGCTCTGGAAGACCGCAGGCGAGTACGCCAAGATCCACGGCGGACACGGCGGCATGGACTTCCTCATGCTCCTGCGCCTCGCATGGTGTCTCCAGATGGGCCTGCCGCTCGACATGAACGTCTACGACCTCGCCGCCTGGTGCTCGCTCAACGAGCTCACCGAGAAGTCCGCCGACAACCGCGGCCGGAGCATGGACGTGCCAGACTTCACGCGCGGCGCGTGGAAGACGCAGAAGCCATGGGGCTTCGATGACGTCGATCTCGCCAAGATGGGCCTGAACCTCAAGCGTCGACGACAGGGCGATGGGCGTTGCGCTTGACGGCAAGACGCTCTACTGCATCGCGGGGCGGTCGCTTTACGCCCTTGACGTCGCCGATCCCCTGGCACCAAAGGTAATCGGGCGTCTGGACGGCATGGACAACCGCCGCCAGGTCGCGGTCGCGGACGGCTTCGCCTACGTCGTTTCGCGCGAAACGGGACTGCGGATCGTCGACGTGCGCGATCCGCGGAAGATGCGCCTCCGCTCGCGCTACGATTCCGTTGAGTTCGCGACGGGACTCGACGTCGTCGGCAAGACGGTATTCCTCTCCGAGAGAATCAACGGTGTCGAGGCCGTCGACGTTTCCGACCCCGACCATCCTCGGCACCTCTGCATCCGCAAGACTGGCGAGTCGCAGTCGAATCGCTACAGAAACGGCTTTCTGTACTCCGGAGAATGGGGAACCGGACGCGTCACCGTATTCGACGCGCATGACATGCGCGCGTTCCGCGAGATCGGCACGCTTGACCTCGGCGGCTTCGGGGACGGCCTTGAAATCGACGGGCGCTATCTCTACTGCTCGACAGGACACGATGCGCGCCATCACCGCGCGGCCCAGCTGCTGGCAGGGTATCGGGAGCGCAAGATCGACGATCTCGCCGACCCGACCAAAAACAACGCGGAGCTGGTCGGCGCCGGGCGCGGGCTCGATATCTTCGACCTCGCCGATCCAGCGAAACCCCGGCACGTCTCCCGCGTCGATTTCCCGGTCTTCAAACCGCGAAACGACGACTATTGGACCGTGCGCGTGGCCGACGGCCTGGCCTTTTGCTGCGACAGCCACAACGGGCTCTTCATCGTCGACGTACATGATCCGGCGCGTCCGAAGGTCATCGACCGCTTCTGCGTTCCCGAGCCTGGCAAGGACTGGCCGTCCGGCGCGATCAGCTCAGTTGCCGTCGGCGAGGGCTGCGTTTACGTGACAAGCTTCCCCGGCGGACTTTGGGTGGTTCCGGTCGCCGGCGTCAAGCCTCCGGTCCGCGACAAGGGACCGACGCCGGCGAACGCGACCGCGGCCGAGGCGTATCCGACGGACAAAGGCAAGTTCCACGTCTACCGTCCGGCCGCGGCGGGACAGGCCCGCACGGCGTGCGTGCGCGGCGACGTGGTCTATGCGGCCTTTGGCGACGCGGGGCTCCACGTTCTCAGGATAAAGTCCGAGGGCGGGTTTGAGAAGCTGGGCGAACTGCCGGGCGGCAGGCGCGTAACCGACTGCTGTTTTGTCGGCGACCGGCTGGTGACGGCGGAAGGTCTCGACGGCTGGGCCGTTTACTCGCTGGACGGTCCGACAGGGTTCCGCGAAGTGGCGCGTCGCCCGACCACGCCTCTTGCGACCGTCGCATTCTGGTGCTGGCCGGCTGGGACGAAGCATGCCGTGCTCTCGCCGCGCAACGGGCCGTACTGCGTGGTGGGGCTTGACGATTTCACGCGTCCTGACCCATTCTGCAAATTGCATGTAACCTGCCTGTGGGACAAGTATCTTCCGGATGCCCTTGTTGGGAACCAGCTCGCGATATTGAACCCCTATTCAGGACTCGTCTGGTGCGATTTCTCGGGATCGGAGCCCAAGGCTGGCGCACGGGAAAAGCGCGGGGAGCAGCCGGCGGGCGCCCAGGTCAACGGCATCTGCGCGTTTAGGGATCGCTATCTCTATACCGTGGACGACCGTTATCAGTTCGTGATGCCGGACGGCTCCAAGACGGAACTGCGCACGTTGCCGCCTGTTCCGGAGTTCCAGAAGACGGCCCGTCCGCCTTTACCGGCATTCCGCGTTCTGACGGCCGGCTGGTGGCGCTAACGAACCGCAGCGGCGCGCGCTATGCCGTCTATGACTTTGCCGATCCGCAGAACCCTAAGCTCCTTGACGCGGGAGAGCTTTCGGGTCGTCCCGACCTGGCGGCGTTCTGGAACGGTCATGTCATCATTCCGGCCGGCCACCAAGGGCTGCTCCTTTCCGTACGTTGAAGAACCCGTCCTTGGAAGGGTGCATTACTGCGACCGCCGCCCCCGAACTGATAAGTGGCAACATTGTCACTGGCAACACTCCCACATTGGCAACATTGAAATAGAAAAGACCCTTGAGGTTGTTGCCAACCCCAAGGGCCATCGCTTCGTACGGGAGGGTCGCGCTCCTGCGCGACCGCCGCGCGGCCGTTACGACGCGTGGAAGGTCGCGGTGCAGGAGCCCGTCACGGGATTGCCCGCCGAATCCAGCATCTCGAACTCGAACGTGTAGACCGCACCGTCGGTCAGCTCTTCGTAGGGCGTGATCGCGAGCGAGAACTCGTGGTCCATGGCCGACGGATCGCCGGTCGTGCCGGTCATCGCGTTGACGATGTTGCCGCCACTGTCCTTGATGACCATGTGGGCTCCGGGATTGTTCTCCTCGAAGCGCATGTTCACGCCAGTAACGATATTGTCTTCGCCCTCGTGGAACGTGCCGTCGTTGATCGCCGTTACCGTCGGCTCCGGCGCGGGATCGACCACGCGCAGGTACTTGACCTTGCGGAAGGAGGTCTGGAGCGGACCGCCGGCGTCGCCCGCGCGGCTCTTCACGACGAGCTTGTAGTCGC
>CACXPT010000290.1 GCA_902769585.1 uncultured bacterium | reverse complement strand
CGGCCGCATCGCCGAAGCGCCATCCGGCACGGGCGGGTTCGGATACGACCCGCTCTTCGTGCCGGACGGATATGACTGCTCGTTCGCCGAGCTGTCAGCGGAGGAGAAGAACGCGATCTCCCATCGCGGACGCGCGCTTGCCGCTGTCCGCGAGCTGCTCGGCTAGGAGTTTTTTGGAGTTACTTCTTCGCGGCAGGCTTCTTGTCGGCCGGCTTCTTCGCGGCGGCGGACTGGTTGCGGTGCTGCGAGCAGTAGCGGTAGCCTTCGTCAGGCTTGCGCGTGCAGCGCGTTCCTTCCCACGTCATGGCACAGCACTGGTCCACGGGCTTGGCTGGCTTGACGTTGGCGGCGTGCTGCGCGCAGTAGTCGGTGTCGCCCACCTTCTTGTGTTTGCAGCGGGTGCCGGCGGCGGTTACGGACCAGCAGTGTCCGTCGTCCTTCTCCTTCGACTGCGCTGACGGCTTCGCCTGATGGGCGTGTCCGATGCAGTACTTGCTGCCCTCGGCGGCCTCGCGCTTGCAGCGCTTGCCTTCCTGCGTGGTGCCGGCGCACTGCGCGGCGAACGTCATCGTGGCCATAAGGCCAGCTGCTAACATCAGGATCAGGTTCTTCATGTTGCCTCTCGCTGTTGTGGTTGAGATTTGGTGCGACTATTCTACCATATTTCCCGCGACTCGGCGCAGAGGATGACCGATCGGCACGAATTATGATAAACTAAGCACATGAAAATTCCGATCAACATGCAAATGCCTATCGGTCACTAATCGCATGATCACCTTCCTCTCCAACCGTGAAATCTACGAGCGGGTGATCCGCGAGACCGTGCCGCTTGCGCGGGAACGGCTGTGGATCGCCACCGCCGATATCAAGGACATGTACGTCGATGCCGGCGGACGCGACATGGTGCCGTTCCTGCAGATGCTGAACGGGATGTTGAAGCGAGGCGTCGAGCTGCGGCTCATCCACGCGAAGGAACCAGGGCCAAACTGGCGGGAGGACTTCGATCGGTATCCGGGTCTGTGGGAGGGCATGGAGCGGATGCTGTGTCCGCGCGTCCACTTCAAGTGCATAATCGTGGACGGGCGCACGGCGTATTTCGGCTCGGCGAACCTCACCGGCGCGGGCATGGGCGCGAAGAGCGAGCGGAAGCGCAACTTCGAGAACGGCGTGCTCACCGACGATCCCGCGCTCGTCGCGCCGCTCCTTGAGCAGTTCGATTCCGTTTGGCGCGGCGACTTCTGCCGCGACTGCGGCCGACGCGAACACTGCGGCGACTGTCCGGTAGATGATATGATTTAGCGCTAGGCATCCGGCGATCCTTTTGCTAAACTTGCGCCGAACGTACCGTAGCGAATTTAAGGAACAGGAGAAATGAAAATGACAAGAAAAATATCACGTTCTGTTGCCCTGTGGGTGACAGGAGTGTTTGTTGCCCTCGCGGGCGCTGTGTCTGCGGCGATCGTCACGGAAGGTGAGGCGCGTGCCGCCGCGTCCGCATTTATCATGGCCGATCCTGTCGGTTCTGCAGTCTTGCGTGGACGGACGGTCTCTTTCGTGTACGAACGCGATGGACTCTGGATTGCCTCACTCTCGCCATCCGGGCACGTCATCTTGAGCGGAAGTGACCTGGGCGACCCGATCGTGGGCTTTTCCACGAGCGACTTCGCGGAGCCAGACCCGGATTCGCCGGCGTATGTCTATCTCGCGGGAATCAGCGCTTCGCTCGCGGCGCAGGAGTCGAATGGCGGCGTGCGCCACGCCCGATGGGATCGTCTGCTCGGCGGCGGAACGAACCTGAAGCTCCTGTCGGCGGACATTGAATCTCCGTCAACAGTCGTGATCCCGCCGTTTCTGCAACCGCACTACAACCAATGGCAGCCTTACAACGACTACGCGCCCGTGTACGAATCCAGCACAAACAACCTAGGTGCCTATCGCGGACGTTGCCCATGCGGATGCACCGCTACCGCCGCTGCGCAGGGATTTCGACATTTCCGCTGGCCCGCGCGCATGGACCGTGTTGATTCCTTTAACCACTCTTTCACGGACGCCAACAATGTCGAGACGACGTTCCCGATCCGCTTCGACGGGCATGTCCCGATTGACTGGGATTCGCTTGAAGATGACTATGTCTACTATGCCAGCTATTGTGTGACGAACTATTATCCAGGCGGAGGATACAGTTGGGGGTGGAAGTCTGATTATGATCTGCGCGGCCATGTAGCCGAGTCCGTGCGTTATCCTATCGCGCGTCTTGTCCTGTTTGCGGACGTTCTCGCGCACATGTCCTTCAAGAGCAGCGGTTCCAGTTCGTACTATGGCACGGTGGGTGCAAACGCAACCGACTGGTACACGTCTGGAACATGGGTTTCCGCTGACGACGCGCGCGTCCCCGCCGACATTGCGAACGGCGTACCGGTGCAGGTATCCATTCCTGGACATGCGGTGGTGGGCCACGGCTGGGCGACCGATGGAACCAACACGTACATCTACCTCAATTACGGTTGGGGCGGCAGCAATGACGGTTACTACAACATTGCCGGGATGATAGAGGAGGTATATGTCGGGCACTATCCGCGCGCGAAGCCGCAGATCGACCCATTGCCGAAAGTGTGCGGCACGGATCTCGTGCTGAATTGGCACTTCCCCGACTTCTACACGAACAACCTTACCGGTTTCACGGTGACCGCATCCAAGACGGCGACGGAGACAACGACTTTTGCAGAAAACTTCTCCGATCCGAATGGTGTTCCGTCTGGCGATACGGGAATCTTTGCGGTCGGCACTGACAGTCAAGGATACGACGGGAATCTTCTCAGTTGCATTTCTTCGTATAAAGTCAATGGGTATGCAACTTTAAATTCGGCATACTACACTTTCCCAACCATTTACACGTTGACATCCGCGTCCGTATTAACCTTCCATATTCGTAGCCAGTATGCGCTAAGCAATGTGTTTGAAGTACAGGCACGATTCAACGGAGGTGAGTGGACGACCATCATGTCGCCTCTTCTGTCTGAAACAGGCGATTCTGGATGGGGAATGGAAAAACTGTATCTTGGCAATCATGGTGGTGAAACTATGCAAATACGGTTTTACAAGGCTTATTCCGGCGGCAGTTGCTATACTGGTC
>CACXPT010000289.1 GCA_902769585.1 uncultured bacterium | reverse complement strand
CGTGTTGAACCCCTCGTATTTCGGCATCGTGAACGGGTCCGTGGACCTCAAGGCGATCGTCGTCACGAACGGCGGCGGCCTCCGGGTGGAGGGTTCGACAGCCAACTGGCACCTTGACGAGGGCATCCGGATGCGCGGCGGCGTTCTGTCCTACTACGGCGGCAACATGCTCAGTGCGTCCCTGCCCGTCGTGGTGGAATCGGGCGCGAACAAGATCAACAACGGCACGGGCATTGCGACAAACAACAGCCCGATCACGATCGCCCCCGGCGCCACGCTCACGCAAACTTCCGGCGACATCTACTACAACGCGGCCGTCAGCGGCGCGATCAACGCAACCGGCGGAACCATCTATCTGGGCAAGCTTTCCGCTTCCGGCTGGACGTTCAGCTCCCCGTCCTCGTTGGTGCGGATCCGTGAAAGCGGCGACTACGACGGCGTGAGCATCAACAGCCTCAACCTGGGCATCGCGGACCTCGCGAACGCAGCCGTGACGACGACGTTCCGCAATTCGACGCTGGACATCTACAACTTCTACCTCGGCTGGGGCAACGCGCTCGTCAAGGGCGGCAACGTGTCGATCGGCGCGGGCACCACGCTGACCGGCGGCACGGTTTGCCTCACGGGCACAACCTTCTACGTCAGCTACGCCAGCCCACGCGCGGAGTTCGTCTTGAACGACGGCACGGTGACGGTGGACACGGCGGCGATCCAGATGCACGGGAACACCACTACGAACTACGCGCACCTCGGCGGGCACAGCTCCAGCGTCTTCCGCCAGAACGGCGGCACGTTCAACTACGGCGGCGCCGGCTTCACGTCGAACGAATTCGAGGACAATACGGAAGACGGAGCCATCATCTTCAGGGGCGGCACGTTCAACGCGACGAAGAACTGGTCGATCCCGTTCTTTATCCCGCTCTGCTTCAAGGACGGCGCGGCGGACGGCTGGACGCTCAACCAGGCGGACGGAACGACGGCCACGTGGAAGACCGCGCTGTTCGGAAACGGCGACGTGACGCTCAACGGCGCGGCGACGCTCGTGAGCGACAAGGAGGTGCAGGGCGCGGTCGGCGGCAAGTGGACGGTCGGCGACGGCTTCACGGCGGGCCTCGAGGGCGCGGCGTCGCTCCTCGGCGGCCTCGACCTCGGCGAGGGCGCGACGGCGACGGTAGACATCGCGGCGGACCGCAGCGCCGTGTTCACGGCGCGCGACGGTGGCGACGAGTTCGGCAAGGAAGGCTGCATCACTAGCCGCTTCAACCGGGTGGTCGGCGGCACGACGCGCGGCACGATCACGCACGTCGAAAGCTTCCTCACCAACAAGTATGCCGCCGCCAGCCGTCCGTTCGGCAACCGGAACCACTCCGCCGCGTACGCGGTGGGACAGTTCTACGTCGAGCCGGAGAAGGCGGGCAAGTGGTACTTCAAGGGGTATAGCGATGACTACATCCTGCTCGAGATCGACGGCGAGATGGTCCTCTCCTCCATCGGCGGCGCCAAGTGCGCGACATGGTACGGCACGAACGAGCTGGCGGCCGGCTGGCATACGTTCCGCCAGGTCTCGGTCGACCTCGGCGGCGACTTTGGCGGCGTGCCGACGATGGCCTACAACACGAACGGCTCGTCCACCTACACGCCGTTCAGCGTGCATACCGTGAAGATGCGTCCCGCGGCCGACCGCGGCGCGAAGGACAACGCGAACACGGTCCGCTGGAGCCACTACAAGGGCACGGCGGCCGAGGTGGGCACCGGCGACCTGGCCAACGCGGGCGGCACCCTGTGGAAGGGCGACTTCGCGTGGGACTTCCGCTGCATCACGAACAACCTCCAGATGCTCGACTGGAAGGGGAACAACGAACCGGACTACTTGACCGGCTACACGATCAACCGCTTCGAGGGCTGGTTCCTCGTGACGGAGGAGAACGCCGGTAAGGACTGGACGTTCCGCGCGCAGTACGACGACAACCTCGGCCTGTGGATCGACGGCGTCGACTCGAAGCTCACGGGACGTCCCGGCAACAACACGGAAAGCTACACCGTGAACCTCGCGCGCGGCTGGCACAGCTTCAAGATCCAGATCGCCGACTATGCGGGCGACGCCGGCCCGTGGTCGACGGCCAAGCCGACACTCTCCTACCAGGTGGCGGGCGGCGCGCAGACGCAGTTCTCCGAGGCGACGCTCCAGCTCTCGCTCTGCCCCGACGGCTACGTGCAGGGCGGCGTGACGCTTGCCTCGGGCGCAACGCTCGCGAACGGGGCGGCGGAGAACGCGGCGGTGATCTACGGCGAAGTGGCGGCGACCGGCGTGGGCGCGACGCTTGCCGGCAAGTTCAAGTTCGAGGGCGGCACGCTCGCGTTCCAGAACGTGGCGCCGAACACGGCGGACCTGGCGAACGTGCTCGCGTTCGAAAACCCGGCGGCCGACATGCTCGCGGACGTGGACGCGATCACGGTGGACTACGCGGACAAGCCGACGCGCGGCAGGATACCGGTGTGCCCGCTCTACGGTCTCACCGAGGAAGCGGCCAAGGCGAAGATTGCCGTGACCGTCGCGGGCGAACCGGCGGAGCACATTGCCTGTACGGTCGAGAACGGCAACATCACGTTGCGCAACACGAGCGGCACGGTGCTCTTCTTCCGCTAACCTCTGAAGTAAACGGAATGATGCAAGACGTGACCAAGGCGGATATTCGAAGAAGCATGCGCGCGCGGCGTCGGGAAGTCGATCCCGAGACGCGCGAGGAGGTGTCGGCTGAGATATGCGATGCCGTGTGGGCACGCGACGACGTGCAGGCGGCCGTGGCGGCGAAGAGTCCGTTCGCCGTATATCTCGCGAACGACGACGAAATCGACCTCGCGCCGCTCATCGAGCGGCTGTGGTCGGAAGGCGTGACGGTGGCGGTGCCGTACTGGCATGCTGAGTCTGGCGCATACCGTCTGGCCATCTACACGAACGCGTCGACGCTGATCGAGGGCGGACACGGCATCATGGAGCCGGCCGAGACGTACGACATCGCGCCGTGCGACATCGGCGTGTGGATCGTGCCGGGACTCGCGTTCACGCGCGACGGACGGCGGATCGGATACGGTGGCGGCTGGTACGACAGGTACCTCGCGGCGGCGGCGCCTGACGCGGTCGCGCTTTCCGTTGCGTATCCGTTCCAGATCCTCGACGACGTGCCGACGGACGCGAACGACCGCCGCGTGAGCGACGTGGTTTCAACAAGGAGCGACGAAGAATGAAGAAGACGATGGTGGCGATGGCTTTGGTCGCGACAAGCGCGACACTACCGGCGTTTCGACCGCCGGCTGTGCCGCTCGTGTCGGTGGAACCGCACTTCAGCCTGTGGAGCAGGGCCGACCGGCTCTACGACGTGGACACCACGCACTGGGCCGGCGCCATCCAGCCGCTGACCGTACTGCTGGAGGCGGACGGCGTGACGTACCGTCTCTGCGGACGCGGAGATGGACGGGGCGTGGAGATGCCTGTGCTGCCGCAGACATCGTGCCGCGTGGGCGCGACCGTCACGTCCTACCGCTTCGCTGACGGGAAGGGCCTCTCCGCAGAGGTTGATTTCACGTCGCCGCGCCTGACGGACGACCTCGACGTGTTCTCGCGTCCGGTCACGTACCTCGCCGTGCGCGTTGTCGGGGCGAAGAACGCCGCCGTGAAGGCCACCATCTCCGCGCCGTTCGCCACGAACGACGACAAGGCGAAGATGACGTGGGAGACGCGCTCCGTGGCGGGCGTGCAGGATGTTT
>CACXPT010000288.1 GCA_902769585.1 uncultured bacterium | reverse complement strand
GGATACGCTCCAGTACTGGTTGGAAACCGTCGGCACGAAACCGTACGACCGGTGCGAGCCGAGCGAGACGAGATGGCGCGCCCCCAGATGGCCGATGAATTCGTCGTCGTTGCGGGTAAACGCGATATGCGCCCTGCGCTTGGCGAGAATCGGCCCCGGATCGCCGATGAAGGACACGGGAACGCTGGAGGCGCACACCTGCCGTGCCGTCTCGTCCGGCCCGGGTTCGCTGGCGATGATGCCGTCGATGCCGTTGGACATTTCCGTCAGGAAGTTCTCGGGCGTAAATTCGTCCGGCATCTGAAACAGTCGCGTGTGCCAATGCGGGTGGCTGCGCGTGAAGTGGAATATCCCCGAGAGGATGTCTCGCCCGGCCGCGCCGGACATTCGTAGGACGATGGCAATCCTTTTGATGTGTTTCATGAGGGAAATGATATCAAATCCTTTGCTTGAAAGTCAACTTTATTGTTGCCATAAAGAAAACGCAAATCCATTGACCCCGATCCGTGCGCCGTGATAAAATCCACGGCGACATGAGAAAACCAGGCTTCAAATCGGCTCTAATTGCGACGGCGGTTGCGCTGGCAGCCGCAACGACGTTCGCGTCCATTGAATTCAAGTCTGGCGGAGCGACGCTTCGCCTTGCTGACGCAAACGGCGCGGTCGAGTCGCTTGTCGCGGACGGCGCGGAACGCGTCGTCCCGGCGGCGGAGGCGTTCACGCTCCAGCTCCTTGATGCGAAGGGCGAACCGACGCGGCTCAAGTCGTCGGAGTTCGTGTTTGACGGCCAAAGAATCACATGGCGGCATCAAAACGGCCTCTGCGTGCGCATGGAGGTGGCGGCGGCGGGCGGCGAGTTCCGCTTCAAGCCGTCTGTCGAGGGTATCCCCGCCGGAATGCTGCTGGAGTGGTTTGACGGACCGCAGGTGTATATTTCGCCGGACACGACGCTCTATTGGCCCTATTGGGATGGTTGCGAGGTGACGGATTTCAATTGCCGCCACTACCGTCCAATCGGATATGTCGAACGTTTCGGTGGGTCGATCGCCTCTCTCTACCCGGGGTTCTGCCAGATGCAGTTCATGGCGGCGTACAAGGACGGGAAGGGCGTCTACTTCTCTGCCGTCGACGGCCGTCACACGCCGAAAGGCGTGGAGTGGGAGCGGGTCGGCGACAAGGCCGTCCGACTCTCTCTCCAGACGTTCTGCGGCGACCTGACGGACGGCGCATGGCGGCCCAAGTTCCACTATGCGCTCCGTCCCTACAACGGCGCGTGGATGGAGGCGTGTGAGATCTATCGCGATTGGGTACGCGCGCTGCCGGGCTTTGACCATCCGCCGGCACGCCCGAAGTGGATGTACGATTCACCCGTCAACCTGATTTATCCCGTCAGGGGCGTGGGGAGCGACCACAGCCCGCGCGACATGAAGCCCAATTGCTATTTCCCGTACGTAAACGCGATGTCGGCGGTGGAGAAGTATGGCAAGGCGCTCGATTCAAGGATCATGGCGCTTCTCATGCACTGGGAGGGGACGGCCCCGTGGGCGCCGCCGTACGTATGGCCGCCTTATGGCGGCGAGGCGGAACTCGCCAAGTTCAGGGACGCGCTCCACGCGCGCGGCGACCTGCTCGGCGTCTATTGCTCCGGCACGGCCTGGACGCAGATCAGCTGCATTTTCCCCCGGTATTCGCTGGAGCAGCGCTTTGAGGACGAGCATCTCGGCCGCCACATGATGCGCGGCCCCAAGGGCGAGATCACGGCGGCCATCTGCAACCACATCGAATACGGGCAGCGTCTTGGATACGACATGTGCCTTGCGGAGGACTGGTCGATCCGCACGGTCGAAGAGGAGGTCGGCAAGATGGCCCGGTTCGGCATCGACTACAGCCAGTTCTTCGACCAGAACCTCGGCGGCGGATGGCTCCTCTGCTACGCGAAGCACCACAGCCACCCGCCGATTCCCGGGGCGTGGGCGACGGATGCCATGTCCACTCTCCAGAAGAGGCTCGTTGCGTCTGCCGGATCGCATGGCATGGCGCTCGGCTGCGAGTCCGCCGCCGCCACGCCCTACGTGCCGAGCCTCTTCTACAACGACGCCCGCTCGATGATCGGATTCCGGTTTGGCAGGCCCGTCCCCGGCCTGGCGTTCGTGTTCCACGAGTGGCAGTGCAACTTCTCCGGCAACCAATGCGGTATCAGCGAATGCGACCCGTTTTGGCGGTGGATGTACAGCTTCCACAACGGCGACATGCTGTCGCTGATTCTAGGCGCCGACGACGGCCTGGTCGAGGCCTGGTGCCGTCCGTGGCGCGAGAAGTTTCCGGAGCAGGGCGCGCTCGTGCCGCTCGTGCGGCGTCTGAATGCCATCAGGAAGAAAGACCCCTCGTTCCTGCTGGAGGGGCGGATGATTCGTCCGTTCGTTGCGTGCGAGTCTCGTCCGGCGAAAGTGCGCTACTGCCTGTGGGGCGGCACGGGAGAGGTGGAGACGAAGGAGGTGTTCACGTCGTTCTGGGAGAACGCGAAAGGCGAGCGCGTCGGCTTCGCGTCCAACTGGCGCCGCGAGCCGTCGGAACTCAAGATCACCTACTCCGATGGCCGCGTCGAAACGCGTACGCTCGCCCCGCTTGAGACGATTGAAATCAAACCGAAAGGAGAAAGGAAAGTAAAATGAGAACATGGCACGGAATAATTCTCGTAGCCGCAGCGGCGCTTGTGACGACAGCCGTGGTCGCCGACACAGACGTTTACGGCAACGCCATAATCTATGAAAACGACGGCGTTACCGTCAAATACCGCTTCTGGTATGGCGACCAGACCGCCGAAGCGATGTCCGTGGGCGACTCCGTGTCTGCAAGCGCGTCGCCGTCTGCCGACTTCGAGCCGCGCTATCTCACCTGGGCGGTGTCCGACGGCAGATGTACCATACCGGGATTACAGGTCATCTTTCGCTGAACTTTCAACAAAATCAAGGAATTAAACAATGGATTGCAAAGCCTTTCTTACGATCGCGACGGCGGGAGCCGCCCTTGACCTTGACGCGGAGCATTCCGTGCTCAACTTCATCGGCTACGAGTTCAGGAAGGTGCGCGACAGGCTTTTCGGGACGGGCAAGAGGTATCTGCACTTCGGCCCGTCCGCGAAGTCCGTCAAGCGCGTCTGCCATGAAGCCCACGAACACACCCATTCG
>CACXPT010000287.1 GCA_902769585.1 uncultured bacterium | reverse complement strand
AATGACAAAGTCATGCATCATGCTCTTTGGGGGTCTGGCGCTTTCGCTGGCCGGACACGCCCTTGAACGCGCGGCGTCCAATCCATACGGCGTCTGCGCCCACTTGACCAAAAACGAGTTCGAGGATCGCGAAAGGATCGTCAATCTCGTGGCGGGGCTGGGTGTGGGATCCATCAGGTTCGACTGTCCGCTGCGCTCTGTCATCGGCGCGAACGGCGAGTGGCACTTCGACCGCGTCGACGCCGTCGTGGATGCGATCTGCGGGGCCGGACTCGAACCGCTGCCCATCCTCGCATTCCCCGGCACGATGAACAAGCGCGGCAAGCCCCCTGCGCACTGGCCGCCATATTCTCCCGAGAACGAGGCGTATTGGACGAATTACGTGTACCAGACGGTTTCGCGCTACAAGGGTCGTGTCCGGACATGGGAGATCATGAACGAACCCAACATCCACGGCTACGACGCGCCACGCTACTTCGCCGTTCTCAAGAGCGCATACACGGCGATCAAGCGGGCCGATCCAACGGCGAAGGTCGCGACAGGCGGTTTCGCCGGGATCCCTGTGGAAATGCTGGATAAGCTGTATGCCCTTGGCGCGGCCAGATATTTCGACATCATGAACGTGCATCTGTACGCGACGCATGACATCCGATACGCCCCCGAGGGCAACTTCGACGCGCGGCTGGAAGTGCTGAGGAAGCTCATGTCGAGCCATGGCGATGGGCACAAGCCCGTCTGGCTCACCGAGACGGGATCGCCGACCCATCGCGAATCCGCTGCGGCCGAGGGCAAGAGATGGAACGCGGACGTCCTGAGGAAGGCGATTGACGAACTTCATCTTCCCCCTCAGGCGCGCAGGGTGCTCGTCGTCGGCGAGGTCCCGGTTTCCGGCGAATTGGAGCCGGGAGGCGTCGATCTGGTCCGCGACACGCTCGGCAGCGGGTATTCCGTCGCTCCCTGCCGTCCCGGCGAGGTCGCCGTCCGCGTGAAGGCAAAGGAGGCGGACATCCTCTTCCTTTCGTTTAACTGGCTTCATTTCCAGGTGGACTACGACACCGTCGAGCAGTTCGTCAAGGACGGGGGAACCCTCGTCGTCTGCGGGGGCACGCCGCTGATGAACGAGCTGAAGCCACGAGAAGGAGGCGGGTGGCAGTCGGGCCGCGAGCTGACGGGGACGCCGTCGGAGGACCTCCCGCGCAGGTTCAGGTTCCCTGTGGGGAACTTCTTGGATGCCAAGGTCAACCGCTCGACGCTGAAGCTCCCGTCTGCAACGCCACCGCTTGCGCTTGCAGGGCGCTATTTCCTGACAGGAGACGGCTTGAAGGAGGGTGACCGGATCACGCCGATCATTTCGGCACGGGCACCGGACGGACGCGAGTTCATGCAAGTCGCCGTCCTCAAGTTCAATTCGGACTGGAAGGGCGCGGTGGTCGTATCCTGTCTGCACAACCGGTTCTGGTTCCCGCGCACGGAAGAACAGCAGGCCATCGAGTCGGCACGAATACTCGGCCTGGTCGCGGCAGAGGGCGTGGAACGTGTTTTCCTGTACGAGTTCAAGGCGAACGAGACCGCGCCCGACAATTCCCAGGACCACTTCGGCGTCGTGCATTCAGACCTCAGCCCCAAGGCGGCCTTCAATGCCTGGCAGCAGTTCGTCCGCATGCGGCCGGCGGGGTCCACGAACGTCCCCGGTGAATGGCGGACCGAAGATCACGCGCTGTATTTTCCCGCGTGGGTGCGCTCTGACGGACGAGAGGCCGGTATGATGTGGTCCGTCGCGGGGAAACGCACGCGATACGTCAATGGCGGAGAAGTCTCGTTCTTTGATCTGTACGGCAAGCCGACCACCTTCCCCCTTGAGGGAACGCGTTACAAGGTGACGTTTGGCAGTTCGCCGGTTTATTTCGTGCGCAGTTCGCCCCGGTGAGCCGCAGGCTACTTGAAGATGATCGTCATGCCGCTGGCGTTGACGAGCGAACCGAGGATCGCCGCGCCGGTGTCGTTCGCGCCTGGCTCGTAGACGAAGCGCGCGGTCTCGCCCGCCGGGACGGCGAGGCGCAGTTCCGGCGCGCCGTCGGCGGCCGTGGCCGTCGCGGCCGGTTCCGCCGCGTCGCCCACGTAGATCGCGAACGTGCCCGTTCCCGTCACCTGCACGGGCACGAGGAAGCGCGCGGTCGAACTGGATGCGAACGTCGCCGCCACTTCGCCCGAGGGAAGCACGATCGTCTCGCCGGCCAGCGTCGCAGCTGGCGCGGCGGCCGTCACGGTGGCGTTCTTGTAGAGAAGGGCGGCCATCGCAGGACGGATGTCGTATTCGTACGCGCCGATGTCCACCTCGCCGTCGTAGATACGCTGGACGCCGGCGTAGTCGGTGGAGGCGTCGCCTATCAAGTTGGCGAGCAGCGTCTTGCCGCCCGCGTTGATCGCCGGGGAGCCGGCGAGCGGACGGTAGCCGTGCGCAGCGTCGAGCATCGCCGTCTCGAGCGTGCCGGTGATCACGTTCGCAGATGTGGCAGGGTCGATCTGGAGACGGTCTCCGCCCACGGCCCAGATGCAGTTGCGGACGTTCTTGAACGCCGTATGGCTGCCTTGGTAGTCCCGATTCTGCGTGATCAGGATTGAGTTTTCGAAACGCGCGCCGGACATCGTCGCCAGCAATTCTCCGTTGGACGTGTGGGAGCTGCCGCCGAGCGAGATGTACGTGGTGGACGCCATGCCGCCGCAATTGCGGATGCCCGAGTTGTTGCCGCGGTTGTTTAGGATTAAACAGTGTTCATAGCGCGAGTGCATGGAGATGTTTGCGCCCGAGGTGGATCCGCCGTAGACAACCATGCAACGGCTCAGGATGCCGCCCGCCACGCAACCGGCCGTGCGTGCGGAACCGTTGGTGAGGATGCAGTTCTCGATGAATGCCGTTCCGGTGAGACTGCCTGAGCAGGAAGGCGCGAGCACGCATCCGCCCATGTTTTCGTCGCGTTCGCCGCCGGTCGTGTGGAAGGTCGCTCCCGTGCGGAGCGTGAAGCCGCGTATGACGGATCTGGGAAGCGCGGTCAGGCAGCGTATGGCATCGCTTCCAAGATTGTTGTTGTTCCCCGTTCCGAGCACTCCCGTGATGAACGTGACGTCCGGCCCCTCGTCCGCCACGAGCGTCACGCCCGAGCGCACCACGCCGCGCGCCGGCGAATAGGCGCCGTTTTGCGCGGCT
>CACXPT010000286.1 GCA_902769585.1 uncultured bacterium | reverse complement strand
CAGGGCATCGACGATGGCGGGTGCGGCGCGGAAGTCCATGTCCGCAACCCAGAGCGGCAAAACGCCGTCCTCGGCGGGCAAATCCCACTTCTCGCAGTCTGTCCCGCGCCGGGCAATGATCGTGTCAAAATCGTAGTTCATGATTGGAAATTCCATGTCAATGCAATAGGTAACGGTTATTTCAACAGAATGCGTGATGGCATCCGACGAAGAGCTCCTTGCTGTTGAATGTCAGAGGTGTGTCTGTCGAAAAAGGAGACGTCGTGAGCAGTTGTCTAGAACGTCGTGAGCAGTTGTCTAGATCGATCGGCTGGGTGATGGACGGATTCTTGCCGCAGACAGGACAGCTTCCGCCTGGAGGTGGAAGGCGAACTTCGTGAAATCTGGACTTTAGCGCGTCATAGACAAGGAGGCATCCCGCGAGGAGTTCACCAGCGCCGACGATGTACTTGACCGCTTCCATGGCCTGGAGTGTTCCGATAACGCCACAAACGCCTCCGATCACGCCTGCCGTGTCGCACGATGGCGCAGAATGCTCGGACGAATACGGGAAGATGCACCTGAGACATGGCGCATGGTTAGGTACGTAGGTCGTGGTTTGCCCCCGGAATTGCAGGACTCCTGCATGGCTATACGGTTTTCCCTCAAGGACGCAGGCGTCGTTTATGAGATATTTGGCTGCGGCGTTGTCGGTGCCGTCGATGATGAAGTCCCAGGGGCGGATCAACTCACGCACGTTGTCGGCGTGCACGACGGAATGGATCGCCACGACCTCTACGTCTGGGTTGAGGGCGGTTACCCTCTCCACGGCGCTCTGCACCTTTGGTCTGCCGATGTCGCCCGTCGTGTGAAGTATCTGCCGCTGGAGATTGGTGCGGTCCACTACGTCGAAATCCACGATTCCAAGCCGTCCGACGCCCGCGGCGGCGAGATAGAGTGCAGCCGGAGAGCCGAGCCCGCCGGCACCGACGACAAGAACCTTCGCGGCCATCAGTCTCCGCTGTCCGTCGAGGCCGATCTCCTTCAGCAAGATTTGTCGATAGTAACGCTCTGTTTGTTCGTCTGTCATTCTCCCACCGGAAAAAGGCCCTTACTGATGTAGCGGTCGCCACGGTCGGGAAAGAGCGTGACAACGTTGCCGCGCAGTCCGGCGTGGATGGCCTTCAGCGCGGCGGCAAGCGCGCCGCCGGACGACGAGCCGGCGACGATACCCTCGCGCCGCGCCAGTTCGCGCGTGGCGGCGAACGCCTCGTCGTCACTCACTTTCACCACTTCGTCCACAAGCGACATGTCCATCGTGTCGGGGATGAAATCGTTGCCGATGCCCTCGATTTCGTAGTCCCCGTGTTCGCCGCCGCCCATCGTGGAGCCGACCGGATCGGCAAGGATGGCGCGGATCGCAGGGTTCTTCTCCTTGAGGTAGCGTACGACGCCGCTGAAGGTTCCGCCCGAGCCCGCGCCCGCGACGAACGCGTCGATCTGTCCGTCCATGTCGCGCCAGATCTCCGGCCCCGTCGTCTCGTAGTTGGCGCGCGGGTTCGCCGGGTTGTGGAACTGCCCGAGGACGACCGCGCCGGACGTCGCTGCGGCGATTTCGTCCGCCGTCTTCTCCGCGAGGAGCATCCCGTCGGCGCGCGGCGTGCGCACGATTTCCGCGCCGAGCGCCCGGAGGAGCGCAACCTTCTCGCCGGAGAACTTGTCGGGGACCACAAAGATGACGCGGTAGCCGCGTCCCAGCGCGGCGAACGCGATGCCGATGCCGGTGTTGCCGGCCGTGCCCTCGACGACGGTTCCGCCTTTCTTCAGGGTGCCTCGCCGCTCGGCGTCGTCGATCATGGCGCGTCCGATGCGGTCCTTCACGCTGCCGCCAGGGTTCGCGAGTTCCAGCTTCGCGTAGAGCTTCGTGCCTTCGGGAATGTCGAAACGACTGATCCTCACCAGCGGAGTGTTGCCGATGAGCTCCTGGTATGATTCGTACCTCATGGCGGTCACGCTTTCCTTATGGCGTTCTCGACGTCGCTCCAGATGTCGTCGGCATCCTCGATGCCGACGGAAAAACGGATGAGCCTGTCCGTGATTCCGACCTTCTCCCGCGTCTCCTTCGGTATGGAGGCGTGGGTCATGGAGGCGGGGTGGCAGACGAGCGACTCCACTCCCCCGAGCGACTCGGCGAGCGCGACGAGGCGGAGCGCGCGGAAGAATGCGCGGTGGTCCTTGCCGTCCGCAAGCTCGAACGAGATCATCGCGCCGCCGTTCTTCGCCTGCTTGAACTGGACGGCGTGTCCCGGGAAGTCCTTGAGTCCCGGATACCACACGCGGGAGACGTCCGGGTGCGCCGCGAGTCGCGCCGCAATCGCTTCGGCATTGGCGACATGCCGGTCCATGCGCACGCCCAGGGTCTTGATGCCGCGTACGAGCAGGAACGAGTCGAACGGGCCGAGGACGCCGCCTGTCGCATTCTGGATGAACGCAAGGCGCTCGGCGATTTCAGGGTGGTTCGTGACGGCGAGTCCGGCCACGAGATCACTGTGCCCTCCGAGGTACTTTGTGGCGGAATGCACCACGATGTCCGCGCCGAGCGTGATTGGCCTCTGGAGATACGGTGTCATGAACGTGTTATCAACGATCGTGAGGAGCCCGCGGCGCTTTGCGACGAACGTAACCGCCGCAAGGTCGGTGACCGTGAGGAGCGGATTCGCGGGCGATTCCACGAGGACGGCCTTGACGCCCGGCGTGATTGCGGCATCCAGCGCAGACACGTCGTCGGTGTCCGCAAGCGCGTAGCCGAGTCCAAACGACTTGAACACCTTGTCGAGAACGCGGAAGGTTCCACCGTAGACGTTCTTCGAGATGAGCACTTTATCGCCCGTCCTGAAGAGCGAGAGAACGGCTGTGATTGCCGCCATGCCGGAGCCGAAGGCGAAGCCGCGCGTGCCGCCTTCCAGGTCGGCGATCAGCGCTTCAAGCGCGGCCCGCGTGGGATTTCCGGTACGGGAGTATTCCCAGCCTGTGTTTTCGCCGAGTGCGCGCTGGCGGTAGGTGGATGTCTGGTAGATGGGCACGTTCACGGCGCCGGTTGCCGCGTCGCCGTCGATGCCGCCATGGATGAGCAGAGTTGATTCTTTCATTTTCTTGAAAATTGGTTGTCGGGTTGAAGGTTGATGGGGGGTGAACGTCACGCGAAACGCGCGACGCACCAACATCGGCCCGCAACGGCGGCAGCTGTATGTTTCAAGAATGTATTCATGGCCTTCAGATTATGGACTGGACGGCGGCGATGGTGCGCGTGATGAGGTCGTCCAGCGTCCAGCCGAGCTGGTCCGCCCCGCGCCGTATCACGTCGCGCGAGCAGCCGGCGGCGAATTTCTTGTCCTTGAACTTCTTCTTCACGCTCTTCAGGTTCAGGTCCTTCGCGCTTTTCGAGGGATACATCAGCACGACGGCACCGAGAAGCCCCGTCAATTCGTCCACGGCATAGAGGATCTTCTCCATCTCGTGTTCGGGAGCGATGTCGTTTACGATGGCGTAGCCGTGCGAGGCGACGGCCCGGTTGATGGAGTCCTCGACCCCAAGCTCTTTCAGCAGGGTCTGGCTCTTGACGCAGTGCTGCTGCGGCCATTGCTCGAAGTCGATGTCGTGCAACATCCCCACGATGCCCCAGTAGTCTTCATCTTCGGCGTATCCGAGCTCGCGCGCAAAATATCGCATTGTCTTCTCGACCGTCTCGGCATGATGGAGATGGAACGCGTCCTTGTTGTAACGCGTCAAGAGCTCCCACGCGGCGTCGCGCGTGAGATGAGTTGTGCGTCTGGCGTTCGGTTCCGACATGGCAGCCTTCTCTTCCTAAATCCATCCTCCGGCTTCCGGTTCCCCTTCACAGCCGGAAACCGAAGGATGGGATGCCACGCAAAGCGGTTTCGGTTTTACCGGGCCTTGCCGACCTCGGTCGCGGCCGGGACTTCAACAAGCGCACCTGTCTTCACGTCGTAGATGTAGCCGTAGATCGGGATGTACTTCGGCACGAGCGGATTCTCGCGAATCTTGCGCACGTCCTCCACCACGCTTTCGGCGAGGTCGGAGATGGGCTGGAAGTCGATGTGGCGGGAGTCGGCACCGCCGTTCTTCGTCTCGTTGTACCATCCATCTGGACCGAGCGACGCGGTGTCCAGGCTTTCGTCCAGCAACGAATGGATCACGGGGTTCGTGAACGTCAGCATGCCGCAGTCGCTGTGGTGTATCACGAACCATTCCTGCGTGCCAAGCAGCTTGTGGGAAATGATGAGGGACCGGATCGTCTCGTCGTTCACCCGTCCGCCGGCGTTACGTATCACATGCGCATCTCCCTCCGCGAGACCGGCGAACTTGGCCGGGTCAAGCCGCGCGTCCATGCACGTGACGATGGCGAAATGCCGCCCGGGTGGAATCGGCAGTTTTCCTTTCTCCCCAAAATCCTTCTGGTAGGCGGCGTTTGCCGCCAGAACTTCATCTAGTACTTTGCTCATTGTAGTTGCTCCTTTCTTGTGGTGTCAACGGCGAATATTATCCCACAATCTGGAGCCGATAGGGTAATCGGAAATAGTTTCGCATCTGCATAGTCTATTCCTATCGCATAAGTCATCCTACCTCATTGCCGCTCGCAGGCGATTTTCGATTCCTCGTCGGTCGCTTCGAGCTTCATGATGACGGGGCGGAGTCCGTCGTTGCAGCTCACGATGGCGACGCCGGGCTTCACTCATTGGCAGCGGTAGCAGATTTCATTGGCCACGCACAACATTCCCGATTTTGATATAATATCGGCGTCTTTCTTACGGGACAGGAGGCAGAATATGAGAAGAAAGAATCGTGAAGTAACAGACAAAAAAGATATCCTCGACATTCTCCGGCGGTGCGACACGGTGCGAATCGGCTTAACGGGGACTGACGGCCCATACGTGGTTCCCGTTTCTTTCGGCCTGGATTTAAGCGGCGAGAAGCCAGTCGTTTATTTCCATTGTGCCCGCAAAGGCATGAAGGTTGACATGTTGGATGCTGACGGGCGCGTGTGCGTCGAAGGCGACATTTTCCTCGGATACGAAGTCGAGGCACATGGGATCACGACACGCTACGAAAGCGTCATCGGTTTTGGAAAGTGCAAAGTTGTCGAGGGCGACAAGGAAATACTTGATGGCCTGCGGCTGATTTGCGAACATTGCGGTTTCAAAAATGTGCCGCTTGACACCTGCTGGGGACTCTCCGCCGTACGCATCTACCGAATTGAACTTGACAGCATCACCGGGAAGCGCAATTTGCCAGGTGGAGAGTAATAGAGTCCGCTCGCCTGCGCGCGCCGCCGCGATGATGGCGGGCGTCGGCGAAACGACCGCCCGCAGCTTGAGACTTTTTTTCATTTCAGAATTTCTCCTTGTGTATCCTCTCGGGCTTCCACTTGTCCTTCGGTTTTGCCGAAGGGTCGGCGGGATAGCCGATCGGGACAACGCAGAGCGGCATGTACCGTTCCGGAATGGCGAGAATGCGCCGGACGGCGGCAACACGGTCCTCGTGCGGATAGACCGCCGTCCAAACCGCGCCAAGCCCCTGCGCCGTTGCGGCGAGAAGCATGTTTTCCGTAGCGGCGGAGCAGTCGAGCATCCACCACTTGTTCGGCGTTCCCTTTACCCCCTGAATCGTATCGCCGCATACGACAATCGCGACGGAGGCCTGCGCGATCATCGCTCCGAAGCGGTTGGCTCCCGCCAGTGCGGCAAGCGTATTCTTGTCGCGCACCGCAACGAACTCCCACGGCTGAAGGTTGAGGGCTGTCGGCGCGGACATCGCGGCGCGGAGAAGCGTCTCGACGGCCTCGTCCGACACATTGCGGGTCTGGTCGTATCGCCGCACAGACGTCCTCTGCGCAATTACCGAAAGCGCATCGGACGGCGTGTCTGCCGTCTGTGTGCTTGAAAACAGACAGTACACCTGCCAGAAAAGAACAAATGCCCATGCCGTCAGAATCCACTCAAGAACCCGATGCGTAAACCTCACGCCTGCTTTCGGACACGAATGCACGTCAAGCGGACGGTGCAGAATCCATATCGCCGCAAACAACACGGCGAAGCCAGTAGCCGACAGTATCAATGCAATGATCGCGTTCATCGTCAATTTCCTTTCTAGTTCAATGGCAACGGCCGTTGGCGCGACGCGGACAGTTGCCGCCCTTCGCGCCGCCCGTGCCAAGGCAGCGGTAGCAGATTTCGTTTTCGAGCGGCGCGCCCGCAAAGTGTAGTCGTCAAGGTTCTTGAGCGTTGTCGTGGCGATGTTGGCAAGCGCCTCGTGCGTCAGGAACGCCTGATGCGAGGTGACGATCACGTTGGGGAGCGAGACGAGCAGCGACAGCGTCTTGTTCTGCCGCGTCACGTCCGAACGATCCTCATAGAACCATTCGCTTTCCTCCTCGTACACATCCAGCCCGGCCGCACCGACCGTGCCATCGCGCAATGCCGAGAGTAGCGCCTCCGAATCGACAAGTCCGCCGCGCGAGGTGTTGATGAGCGTGAAGCCGCGCTTTGCCTTGGCGAACGTGTCAGCGTTGATGAGGTGCTTCGTTTCGGGGAGAAGCATATTCAAGCCCCGTCGTTGGATTGGGGAAGGCGTCGTAGGCGAGAACCTTCATACCGAATCCCCTGCAGATGTCAGCGAAGATGCGCCCGATCTTGCCCGTGCCGACTACGCCTGCCGTTTTGCCGTGCAGATCGAAGCCGGTGAGACCAGCCAGCGAGAAGTTGAAGTCGCGCGTCCTTGCCGCCGCCTTGTGGATGTGGCGGTTGAGCGACAGGAGCAGCGCAGCAGCGTGTTCTGCGACCGCGTATGGCGAGTACGCCGGAACGCGCACGACCGTAAGCCCGGCCTCATACGCTGCCTTAAAATCGACGTTGTTGTAGCCCGCGCACCGCATGGCGAGAACCTTGACGCCGCGCGCGACAAGACCTTCCACCACGGCGCGGTCTATTTCGGCGTTCACGAACGCGCATGCCGCGTCGCATCCGTCGGCAAGCGGCAATGCCGCCGCCGTCAGCCGCGTCTCGAAGTAGCGGATGTCATACCGCCCGCTGTTCAGCCGCTCGAACGACTCCTTGTCGTACGGCTTGGTGTCGAAAAACGCAACCTTCTTCAGTTCCATAGAACTCAACCTTTCTTGTCTTGTTGATGGCACATACTATAGCATTTCCGGTTGCGAA
>CACXPT010000285.1 GCA_902769585.1 uncultured bacterium | reverse complement strand
AAAACGCCCCGCACGCGCAAAAAACACCTCAATGCTTCAAAATCCCGGGGTACGGCGAAACGAAGTGAAGCCGTAAGCCGGGATTTTTGGAATGTCTGACTGTAAAACTAGGGGACTTGTCCTCGCCTATGTGATATGGTATACTCGCGTTGCTTTTGATGGCGGGATGACGCCGGCTGCGTGGTCGGTGTGTAAGTCTCGCCAATGACACAACCCTCATACACACCATACACAGGAAAAAAGATGGACACACCTTCTACACCATCCACGATCCAGAAGCGGAACATTGCGCTGTACATTGTCTTGTCGTTCGTCACATGCGGGATCTTTGGCCTTTACTGGTTCTGTACGCTCAACGATGACACGAACAAGATATCTGGCCATCCCGAGGCGATGGGTGGTATTGTCGTGCTCCTGCTCACGATCGTGACCTGCGGCATCTACAGCCTGTTCTGGATGTACAATATGGGAACGCGCATCGATGAGGCGAAGACGCAGCGTGGCATGCCAGGCGGCAGCACGGGAACGCTCTATCTCATCCTCACGCTCTTGGGGTTCGCCTGGGTTTCCGAGATTCTCCTCCAGATCGAACTGAACAAACTCGCCGAATGACAGCCAGGAATTTGGAGCGCATTAGCTCAAGTCGGGTTGCTGTCGCAATGGCGGCGATTCTCGTTGCTGTGGCGATGTCAGGCAACGCAGTTCAACGGTCTCGCAAGTCCGACGTTCCGAAGGAAGCCGCGATCTTCCAGCACGGCATCTACGACGCTGTCTCGCTCAACGGCGAGTGGGAGATGGCGTATCGGCCCTATGCGCACGAGACCGTGAACTGTCCTGCGTTCACGGGTGTAAGGGTCGCAGGTGCCATCCCCGGGTATTGGGAGGACATGGTCGAGGCGTTCCGCGCCGCCGGAATGGACGACGCGTTTCGCGTCAATCCGCTGTTCGAGCGCCAGCGCCTGCCGATCGCGGGGAGCGCGAGCGACGTGACGCTTCCGAACATCTACGGCTGCTTCTACTACCGCCGCATGGTCGAGCTTGACAAGACCGGCGACGCGGTGCTGGCGTTCGAGGGCGTGCGCAACCAGGTGCATGTCTGGGTGAACGGATGTTTCGTCGCGTTCCGCGCCGGCTTCTCCACCCCGTTCGAGCTGAAGATTCCGCAGGGCGTTCTCAGGAAGGGGGCGAACGAGATAGTACTCGCGGTCTCGAACAATCCGAACCTCGGATACTGCGACTACGTCTCCGGGCTTACTACCCGTTCGGTGTTTCGCGCGACGGGCGGCGTGAACGGGAATCTCGAACTGCGTTTCCTGCGGAACGGGCTTGGCGACGTGTACGTGACGACGGCGAAAGACCTCAAGACGTTTACCGTGCATGTCTTGGGAGGCGTTCCGTTCACGTACGAGATCTCCGACGGCGATTCCGTGGTGGCGAAGGGGACCGCCTCCGGCGACTTCACGCTGCCGACGGACGGTTTCCGGTTCTGGTCGCCGGAAAGTCCGAAACGCTACGACCTCGCGCTCGTCACGTCGCAGGGCGTCTACCGCCAGAAGTTCGGCTTGCGCCGTCTGGTCGCCGTCGGCGAGAAGTTCCGCCTCAACGGCAAGCCGATCTACCTGCGCGGCGTCACCGAGCACTGCTACTTCGCGAAGACCGTGCATCTTCCGCGCGACCTCGACTACTACCGCATGGTCACCGCGAAGCGCAAGGAGCTGGGGTTCAACTTCGTGCGCTTCCACACGTTCGTGCCGCCGGTGGAATACCTGGAGGCGACGGACGAGCTAGGCATGGTCGTGCACATGGAGTCTCCGAACTTCGTGTCCGAGCTCGAGTTCGCCGCGATCATCGCGTTTGCGCGACGGCATCCGTCCGTCGTCATCTACTGCACGGGAAACGAGACGCGCATCGACCGCCTGGCCGAGGCGTACCTGCGCGACGTGGCGGAAATGGTGCATGCGCGCACGGACTCGCTGTTCTCGCCGATGAGCGCATTGCGCGGCGTCGAGTACGCTCTGATGGCGGGGAAGGACCCGACCGTTACGAAGCCGTTCCGCCACAATGCCGAGCGCATGGCGCGCCTCGCGCCGTTCTGCGACATGTTCACGTCGTACCAGCTCGGCCTCACGAGCTACGAGTCGCTGAGCAGGGGCACGGCCGCCGACCTAGATTCGTGGGGCGACGCCTACTGCGGCAAGCCTCGCACCTCGCACGAGATCTGCATCGACAGCAGCTACGTCGACTTCGGCCTCGAGAAGATGTATCCGCCCGACTCGCCCATGCTGAAGGCTGGCATCTTCTCCGAGCCGCGCAGGGTGCTGGACGAGAAGGGGCTTCTCGACCGCGCGGACGCCTATTTCCGGAACTCGTGCGAATGGATGCGGCGAATCCGCAAGTTCACGTTCGAGAAGCTGCGCGCTGCGGACCGCGTGGCGGGGTACGATTTCCTAGGAGACATCAACACCCACTGGCACACGTTCGGGTATTCGGTAGGGATGATGGACGAGTTCTACAGGCTCAAGCCGGGCGAGACCGTCGAGGACGTGCTGCGCTACAATTCCGCGGCTGTCATTCTGTCCGACCTCGGCAGCGACTTCAACGTGCGCGCGGGCGCGGCGAAGCGCGTGGCGTTCTCCGTTTCCAACTACGACTCCGAGATCACCGCGGCTAGGTTCCGCGTCGAACTGTCCGCGCCGGACGGCACCGTCGCGTGGATGGGCGAGCGGGAGGTAGGCGATGTGCCCAATGGGCGTCTTTCAGCCCTTGCCGCTTTCGACGTGGGCGTTCCGGCGTCCGTCGGCGCGATCAAGTATCGTCTTCGCGCTACGCTCTCCGGCGGCGGCAAGACGATCGAAAACGAGTGGGAGATGTATGCGTTCCCTCAGTATGCAGGACAAAGGACAGATGACAATGGACGGACGGAAGGCGGTGTTCGCGTTGTCGGCGACATTTCCTGCGATGACCTTATCGCCGCGATGGAGCGCGGCGAACGCGTGCTGCTGTTCGGCGCGGGGCCGTTCAAGTCGCTGCCGACGACGTACCGCATCGGGATGGCTGGGCGTACCTCCGGCAACTTCGCGACCGTGGTCAAGGCCGGACATCCGGCTCTGGCGGGGATGCCGCATGACGGTTTCTGCGGCTGGCAGTTCAGGCGGCTGATGGAGGGCGGACGTGCCGTGCAGCTGGAGGCGGGGGTGCCGTTCGATCCGATCATCGACATCGCC
>CACXPT010000284.1 GCA_902769585.1 uncultured bacterium | reverse complement strand
TGGGTGTTGGCGACGTTGTTGCCGATGCCGACGCCGGGATTGCCCGTCATCTTCGCGCCGTTGCCGTTCGAGTTGTAGCCGCCGCCGAGTGCGTTCACCGCGAGGACCGTCTGCTTCGCCAGATAGCTGTGCACCTGCAGGCAGTTGTACGTGTAGCCGGTCGTGGGATTGCTGTTGCTGTCGCCGAAGTCGTTCACCGATCCGCTGGCGCCGGGGATGTTCATGGCGTTGGACCCGCCATAGTTGCCCATGAAGAACTCGATGTTGCCGCGCGGGTACGTGCCGTCCGTCAGGATCGGCTCCATCACGCCCGAGTAGCCGTGCTGCACGTGCAGGTCGTCCACGTAGCACTGCCACGTGTTCTGCCGCCGCTCGCAGGCGACGCCCAGCTTGGACACGTCGTCGGTGAACGCGCCCATCGACGCCCACGCCCACTGGTTCGTCTTGCCGTCTGCCGACCGGATCCGCAGCGCGTAGGCCGCGCGGTCAAACGCGAAATCGCGGAAGCGCGTCTCGTCCACGCCATACGCCGGGCCGATCGTGCCGACCCACGAGCCGCTCGCGACGGGCGTGAACTTGTACACGAGCTCGTAATCGCTTCGCTCGGAAACGGCGTCCAGATCCGACGGCGTCGTGCCGTCGGGCACCGTGAACGCGGGCGGTTTGGGAACTGTGGTCGACTTGTAGGCCGATCCCGGAATCTGCACGGTCAGCCAGCCCGTCGTCCCCGCCGCGAGCGGCGTCTTGAGCGTCACGATCGCCTCGCGCGCGTCGCGCGGCGAGCGCTCCACGCGCGCCACCTCGGCGGACACGCCGGCGAACATGTAGTATTCCGGATTGAGCATGGATTCCGGCACGTCCTTGTCGAACGCCACGCAGAACCGCTGCCCGCCCACCTCGGGGATCGCGTACAGCGCCTCGCAGGAGGGAGTCACCATCCCCGCCGGCGTGCCGCCCTCCTGCACGAACACATAGAGCGTACGCGCCGTGTAGTCGGCCGCGTTGTATTTCTGCGTCCAGTCGGGACGGTCGGCGGTCGGACAGTTGCCGATACCGAGCGACCACACGTTGCCCGACATGTGGCCGGAGACGGAGAGGATCATCTGCCGCGCGGCGTAGTTCGCCACCTGCAGACAGCCCCAGGTTCCGGTATCCTCCCGGTCGTCCCAGTCGAACGCATCGGACGGCGAATCGGCAGCCGGCAATCCCTGCGTGGCTGGTTTTCCGTACGACGATCCGAAGAACTCGATGGAACCGGTTTGGATGCCGTCGTCCTCCACGATGCCGTCCACGTTCGAGCGCACGTTCAGGTTGCGGACGCGCGTCTTCACGTTCCACAGCTTGTTGGTGATGAAGCCCATTCGGTCCATGTCCTGCGTCGGCGCGTCAAAGCTCGTCCACGCCCATTGCGTCGCGCCGTCGGACTTGCGCACGAGCTCCAGGTAGTACGCGACGCGTCCGATCGTCCTGCCCTCGTACAGGGACTTGTTGTTGACCTCGTGGACGGCCAGCCAGTTGGCGGGGTTGTTGTTGAGGTTCTTCGCCGCCGCGGGGATATTCACCTTGTAGAGGAGCGAGTAGTCCTTCGCCTCGTCCACGTTGTCGAGGATTGTCTGCGGCGCAGAGACGAGGGGCGCGGCCGTCGGCGCCGGCGCCTTCTTGCGCACCATCACGTAGAGCGTGCGGCAGCGGGAGTTGGTGATGCAGTAGTCCTTGCCGGACGTTTCGGTCCAGTCCGGGTGGCCCGTGCCCGTCGTGTTGTTGCCGATGCCGATGTTGATCCAGCTGTTGTAGTTGTTGAACTTGTTGAAGGCCCACAGCGTCTGCCGCGCCTCGTAGTTGTGCACCTGCATGGAGCCGAAGGTGCCGACACCGACGCTGCGCGAGTCGCCGAAGTCGCACTTGGAACCGTCGGCGTTCGGCACGTTGTACGCGTTGCCGCCTCCGTAGTTCTCGTACCAGAACTCGATGTAGCCGCCCGTGAGGTTCGTGCCCGTCTGGATGCCGCTCACGTTGGAGGCCACGTCGAGGTTCGAGACGAACGTGCCGTCGAAGGCGTTCGTGTATCCGTTCCCCGCACACGGCACGGCGATCTTCGAGACGTCGTCGACCCAGGGGTCGAAGCTCGTCCACACCCAGTTCGTCTTGAAGGCGTTGCTGTAGTCGAGCTCCAGGAAGTACGCCACGCGGTCGAACGACGCCGGATAGTCCCTCCGCGCCACGGAATAGGGGATGACGCCGTTCCGGAAGCCCTCCACCGGGATGTCGAGCGCGTAGACGAGATCGTATCCCTCGCGCAGGGCGGCGGGCACGTACTTGACCACCGCCGGCGGCAGGTCGGTCCCCTCCACGGCGCGCGTCTCGGCTGCGGCCATCGCGTTCGCGCGCGGCGTGTTGTCGCGCAGGCCCGCCGCCGTCACGGAGATCGCGTTCGTCACCGCCTGCGCGAGCTGCACCACGACGCGCGCGGGATCGGCACCGTCGAGGTACGCGTGCGTCGCCGTCGCGCCGTCCACCTTCAAGCCGGACAGGAGGTCCTGTCCCGTCCCGAGCGGCTTCGAGAACGTCAGCGCGAGCTGCGTGCCGGCCATCTGCGTGGCGGCGGAGAGGAACTCAGGCGGCGTGGCTTCCTCCGTGTCGTCCAGCACGTACACCTTGAGGCGTACCGAGCCGTCCTTGAAGGTGTTCCATGCCTTGTTGACCTGCGTCCAGTCGGCGTTGCCGCCCTCCGTGTTCGTGCCCACGCCCATCTCCATCCGGCCGCCGCTCTCGAAGTGGTTCAGGCCGAAGACCACGTTACGGGCCTTGTAGTCGTGGACCTGCATCGAGCCGTAGGTGGCGTTGAAGTTCGAGGCCGGCGAGTCGTCGAAGTCGAAGCCGCCGAGCGTGTTCGGCAGGTTCATCTTCTGCCCCCCGCTGTACGACATCGGCCAGAATTCGATGTTGCCCTCGTCCACCAGCTCGCCGTTGCGATGGACGAGCGACGCGCTGTTGCTCCAGATGCGCAGGTTCGTCACCTTCTTCTGGAACCACTTGCCCGTGCGGTGCGTCGGCACGCCGATCGCGCCCGGATCGTCCGTAAAGGCGTCGAGCGACACCCACACCCAGTCGTGCTGCCCGTTGTCCACGCGGACGGTCTCGAACCAGTAGGCGACGCGCGAGAAGCTGCCCTTCGCCACGCTCTTCGCGTTGTTGACGGCGTAGGGGACCGCCTGCACGTACCAGCCCTTGTGGGGCAGGTTCGTCGGCACGTTCAGGTCGTAGACAAG
>CACXPT010000283.1 GCA_902769585.1 uncultured bacterium | reverse complement strand
TCGCGTTCGACGAGAAGGCCGTGGCAGAGACCGCCGCGCATCATCTGCTCTCCCTGAACCTGGCTTCTTACGCGTATGTGCCGCCGCATACGGACGAACTGTGGAGCCGGACGCGCGAACGGCACTTCGTACACATCCTCGGCCTGAACGGATACGGCGTCGCGTCCTACGTCCATCCCCGAACCCGCCTGTCGGCGCCGAAGCAGCTCGCGCGCCTCGCCGACTGGCTCGCGAACCTGCCGCGCCCGCTCGGCGTGTTCGCCGCCAACGACACCGTCGCCGCCACCGTCATCGCCGCCTGCGACCATCGGCGTCTGGCCGTCCCGCAGGACGTGGCCGTGCTGGGCGTGGACGACGACGAGACGACGTGCGAGGCCCTGCGGCCCACGCTCTCCAGCATCGCCACCAACACCGTCGCCATGCGGGACGAAGACCTTCGTCTCCTTGAACGCCTCATCGCAGGTGAACCGCCGGCCTGCCGCCATGTGACGGTCAAGCCCCTCGGCGTCGTGCGCCGCGCCTCGACACTCCGCGCGGCGAAGAACGACCCGGCGGTCCTCGCGGCGTGCGAGCTGATCCGCCAGAAGGCCTGCGAGGGACTCAAGGCGCGCGACGTGGCGGCCACGTTTCCCTGCGGGCGGCGTATGGCGGAGATCCGCTTCCGCGCAGCCCTCGGGCATTCGATCCTCGACGAAATCCGCGCCGTGCGCCGCAGGCGCGCCCAGATGGCCGTGCAACCATTCCGCACGCAGCTGCGCGATGAGGTCGCCGCCATTTGCGGCTACTCCTCGTGGAGCTCCGTTCACCGCCTCCTGTCCCGGTAAGCCGCCGCAACTGCTCGCGGAATTTGTCACGTGAAAGACGGCTCAAGGGCGATGCTGCTCCGTCGATTCGGCGATTCGCGAATAGTGCGGTCGCAACAAGCTGCGCCCTGTCCGTCTCGCCCCACGTGTGGCGGAGTTCCGATGGACGCCGCATGATCTGCAGGGCGCACTGCGGCCCGTCAAGGAACAGGACTACTTGTTGTAGCTCCGGTAGAGGCGCGTGAAATCGCGCCGGTGCGCCTCCATGACGGCGATGCGCCGCTTGAGGTCGCGGATCACGGACGCCTTCGGGCCGAGGCGCATGATCGTCTGCTCCTTGTCCGACGCCGCGTGCTCGAACACCGGATCCACCGCCTGCTCGAGGATGTCGATCATGCGCAGGGAGTTGTCGATCTCATCGCGGACGATCTGGTTGATCTTGTACAGCCGCACGTCGCCCTGCTCGTCGATCGCGGGGGAGGTGTCGCACGGCGTGGCGGTGAAGTCGGTGCGGTCCAAGATCGACTGGAACTGCACGGCGTTGCGCGCGTTCTTGATGATGCAGATGTACATGGCGATCTTCTGCGTCTGGTCCTTGAGGTAGCGCGCCGCGCGGGCGTCCACCGCCCACTTGCGGGCGCGCGAGAAGATGCCGTGCGCCTTGAACGCGAGCGGAAGCGCGCCTCTGTAAAAGGCCATGTTCGAAAGGGCGGCGCCGCCGTAGCCACTCAGCCAGCGATGTCCCTGCAGGTCGAGGAGATTACAGGCGTCCTCTTCGGTCTGCGCCTGGAAGATGTAGTCGCGCCAGTACGCGCGGTCCTCGCCCTCGAGCTCGTTGGGGAACGCGACGAACGGCCGCAGGAACCACCGCTGGTGGAGCGATCCGAGCAGGAAGAGATGTCCGCCCGTGTAGAAGCTCGACACCCTGTCCAGCGACGTCTCCAGCGCCTCGTAGCCTTCCGTCAGCTCGACCGCGTGCTCCTTGCCGACGAACGCCTCGGCCACTTCCCGCACGGCCTGCCATTTCGCGACGGGGCCGTCGCCCACGGGCGTGCGCATGTGCCGCCGCAGCAGCTCGATGGCGCAGGCCTCGCGCAGGGAGCGCAGGCCGACCTCGACGTCCGCGCCTGGGTTTTGCTGCGCGGCCTGGAGCTGCGCGACGAGGAAGGGGAGACGCGTCATCCCGAGAATGGGGGCGGAGCAGTCGGCGAACCTGTTGGGGAAGCCCACCACGTACGCCGCTGCCGTGCCTTGGGCCGTCTTGTTGTTGACGCTCTGTCCCGGCTTCATCCACGGGAAGATGGCGTTCTCGGGTCCGAGGCTCGCACGGAAGTTGACCTTCGCGCCGGGGAGGCCTGCCTTGGCGGCACCCTCCTGGAAGATGGAGAGGGCGTCGGCCACGCGTTTCCCGTACGGTACGCCGCGGCAGGCCGCCGGGCCGTTCTTCCCGGAGTAGAGGGACTCGCTCCAGCAGAGCGCGCTTCCCGAGTCGTTGCACCTGAACTTGAACCTGTCGAACGGGCAGACCGTGCAGAGCTTCGTCACCGCATCCACGTACATGCGCCGGACTTCGGGGTTCTCGACGCACGGCGCGTAGTATTCGCTCCGCGAACGGCGCGTCTGGTCGCAGCGCGCGCCGCGCCACTTCGGATGGTCGAGGTAGGCCTGCTCGGGGAAGTACGCCGGCTCCATTCCTGTGAAGTCGGCCTTGAGGCCGAGTTCCCGCAGCACCTTCGCCCGCTCCTCGAGCGCGTGGAGATTCCTCGCCGCGTAGTCGGCGGGAAGGTACTGCGACAGCTCTGGCGGCACGATGAACTTGAAGATTGACGCGCGGTGCATCGACCAGTTGGGATAGGGATCCTTCCTGTTCGTGTCCCACTGCCAAAGGGAGTGCTCGATCTGGCTGGCGTCGACGTGCGTGGCGCCGATGGACTTGGCGAACTTCGCGACCGCGCGGAACTCGTCGATGCCGGAGACCGGGCATCCGACCGTCAGCGAGCCGGACGAGCCGTCCGCAAACGCTACCGCGCATGCGAAGATGGCGAATGTTGTTGCTAACGCTTTCACTTGCTGGATTCCTTTCGTCGCGGATAGGATACCATATCTTGCGGCCGCCACGCCGCACATTGTCGAATTATTTGGCGCGGGCGGTTGACTGCGGGGCGGCGAAATGCGAAAATCTCCGCACATGCCAAACTGGCGAGGAAAACGATGAGAATACGATACGGAACAATTCTCGCGGCGACGGTCGCTGCGGTCGCTTGCGCGCACGCCGCCGCGCCAACGCGCATGCACGCCTTCAGGAATCCGGCGAAGATGGAGATGCTGCGCCCCGGCGAGGTAATGCCGCAGGGATGGCTGCGCGACTGGTGCGTGACGGCCCGCAACGGCTACGTCTCGCGCATGGACGAAATCGACCAGGCGTTCCCGCGCGCGTGGAACCGCGACTTCCACCCGCGCGGCAAGTACCTCGACTGGAGCGACCCCAACAAGGGCGCGTGGTGCACCGAG
>CACXPT010000282.1 GCA_902769585.1 uncultured bacterium | reverse complement strand
GGAAAGGGCTCGTGCGACATCTTCGAGAAGGCCCTCGCGTACTTCCGCGACCAGAAGGTGGACGCCGTGCTGATCGCGGGCGACATGGCCGACAGCGGGCTCGACTCGCAGCTGCGGCGCGTGGGCGAGACGTGGCGGCGCGTGTTCCCCGGCGACAAGCGCCCCGACGGCGAGCACGTCGAGAAGATCTTCGTGACGGGCAACCACGACATCGACGGCTGGCACTACGGCCCCGCGCGGAAGTTCGGCATCACGAAGGAGAAGCACGGCGACGACATCCTCTCGCTGCACGTGGCCGAGGGCTGGAAGCGCGTGTTCGACGAGGACTATTCGCCGATGTACGTGAAGACCGTGAAGGGCTACAAGTTCGTGGGCGTCCACTACGACCACGACAACGGCTACCTGAAGGAGGGCGCGATCGCCGCGTTCCTCGAGAGCCACCGCGGCGAGCTGGCGGGGTCGAAGCCGTTCTTCTACACGCAGCACTTCCATCCGAAGGGCACGTGCTCCGCGCCGTGGGCGTGGGGCGAGGACAAGGGCTACTCCACCGCCGCGTTGAGCGCGTTTCCGAACGCGGTGGCCTTCACGGGCCACTCGCACACGCCGCTGACCGACGACCGCACGCTCTGGCGCGGCGCGTTCACGAGCATCGGCACGGCGTCGCTCCGCTTCCTCGTCCTGTTCGGCGGGCGCGAGAACTCCTTCATCTGGGGCGAGCGTGACAACGATTTCCAGCAGATGCCGGCGCTGACCGGACGCGACGCGCAGCACGGCCAGCTGGTGACGGTCTACGACGACCGCATCGTGCTCGAGCGGCGCGACTTCGCGAACGACCTGCCTCTGGGGCCCGATTGGATCGTGCCGCTGCCCGCGTACGCCAGTTCTTTCGCCGAGCGCGCGAAGAAAGCGCCGGTGCCCGAGTTCCCGGCCGGGTCGGAGGTGACGTTCGAGCGGATCAAGGGCAAGAACCGCGCCAAGAAAGAGACGGAGCAGATCGTCGTGACCTTCCCGAACGTGAGAGGCCTCACGGGCGGCGCGCACGCGTTCGACTTCCAGGTGACGGTGGAGGCGGAGGATGCGGACCGGTCGAAGATCTGGGCGACGAAGCGCGTCTACTCGCCGCACTTCTACTGGGCGCCGGAGAAGGACGACGAGACCGTATCGTGCGTGTTCGCCTGCTCGGAGCTGCCTCCGCCGAACAAGGTGCCCACGGTGCGCGGGCGTCGCTTCCGCTTCGCCGTCTCGCCGGCCAACTCCTTCGGCGGGCACGGCAAGGCCATCCGCTCCGACTGGCTGACGGGCAATTTCGGCACGGACAAGGAGAGCAAGTAGCGAACCACGGGAGGGTCGCAGTTACTGCGACCGCTTCATGATCCTCTTCCGCTGACTTCCGGCGAGTCCGTGAACAGCTTCTGGAGCTTCTCAAGCGTGATCGGCTTGAGGAGAACGCCGGTGAAGCCGTTGGATTCGGCCTGGTTGCGCGCCTCGACGTCGGCGGTGACGAGATAGACCGGCAGGTGCGCGAGCTTCGCGTCGGCGCGGATGGCGTGCACCAATTCGTTGCCGTCCATCTCGGGCATCCAGAGGTCGGAGAACACCATGTCGAAACCCGCCTCCCCCTTCAGCGCCGCCAGCGCCGTGCGACCGTTCTCCGCCATCTCCACGTCGGTCACGCCGCTTCTCGTCAGCATGGCCTTGAGCACCATGCGGTTGACGGACGAGTCGTCGACGACAAGGACGCGAGCTGGAGAATGCACTGAATGCTCGAAAGATTCTGAATGGCCGACCGGCGGCTCGGCGGTCCGGACGTTGCGGAGCGAGACCGTGAAGGTGGAGCCCACGCCGACTTTCGAGGCGACCGTCAGCTCGCCGCCCATGAGTGTGGCGAGCTTCTGGCAGATGGGCAGGCCGAGTCCCGTGCCGTCGCGGTGGTTCTTGTCTGCAAGCTGGACGAACGGCTGGAGGATGCGAGAGATGTTCTCCTCCGAGATGCCCTTGCCCGTATCCGCAACCGAGAGCGTCAGCGTGCCGTCTTGCCAGCCCACGCGGACGGTGACCGTGCCCTTGTCCGTGTACTTGTACGCGTTCGACAGCAGGTTGAAGAGAATCTGGCGTACACGTTGCGGGTCGACGCTGACCCACGGCATCTCGCCGATCTCGGATCGGAGGGCCAGCGACTTGCGCGCCCGGACGACCTCGCAGGCGGCGATGACCTCGCGGGCGAGCGTCGGGACGTCGGTCGGCTCCTCGATGATCTCCAGCTTGCCGCTCTCCAGCTTCGAAAGGTCGAGAATGTCGTCCACAAGGCGCGCGAGCACCTTGCCGCTTGAACGGATCGAGGAGATGTAGTGCGTGCGCTCGGTTTCGTCGGGCACTCCGCGTTCGAGCAGCTCCGAAAACCCGATGATGGCGTTAAGCGGCGTACGGATGTCGTGCGACACGCTCGAGAAGAAAAGACTCTTGGCCTGGTTTGCCGTGCGCTCGGCCTCTAGCTGCGCCTCGTACTCGCGCGCAAGCATCTCCTTTCGGTGCATTTCGTCATGGTCGTCCTCGACAAAGAAGACGTGCAGGAGACAGCTGCCGAAAAGGCAGCCTATCGAATAGAGCGGAAGGAGGGCATCTCCGAGCTGCAGCAGAATCGCGGCCGTCATCGTGATGCCGAACACGAAGAACATTTTGTGGCGTCGGCGGGTCACGCCCTCCGTACGCAGCATCTTGAACAACGTGACGCCCGCACTGAGCGCATTTAACGCAACAAGGATGTCATACACCACGTAGCGTAGCGGGCCGGCCGCATACGTGCACTGGTTGTCGACGGTGAAGAAACTGCCGGTGAAGCCGTTTACGACCAATGCGGCGCAGAAAAACGCCAACATGCCACGTCCAGTCCACAGTATGCGCCGACGCGGAGCGCCGTCCAGCTTCATGTATGCGACGATGAAACGCGTCCAGGCGTAGATGGACAGCGCCATCGTCAGGAAGAAGAGGAGCGTGTCGGCGTAGAGAAGACGTGGGCACTTCAATTCGGCAAATATGCCCCACAGGATGTCCGATACGAAGAAAAAAACCTGGCTGAAGAGGAAATGCCTGAACTCAAGCGCCCCAGGGCGAGACTTGAGTTCCCGCCAATCGACCAACTGCCGCCAGTTGATGATCAGGTGAACGGCCAGTGCGATGCCAGCGATGCTCGTATAGAAATAATATAGCATAATGCTCAGCGAGATTTCAGCATATTATTGTCGGGGTGAAATCAAAACAGGACTTGTTGTAGTCTTCAAAACAGGACTCTGTCTTTCGGTGTCCTTGAGGTGTCTGGCGTAGACATGGCCGGAGGG
>CACXPT010000281.1 GCA_902769585.1 uncultured bacterium | reverse complement strand
TTGCAGCACTCGAAGATGATGTCCTCCTTGCGCTTGAAATAGACGTAGAAGGTGCCTTTCGCCACGCCGCAGGCGTGCGTGATGTCTTCGACGGACACGTTGGCAAACCCGTTCTTCTCGATGAGAGAACAGGCCGTCGTGTATATTTTGTGGCGCGTCTCCTGCGCTATTTCCTGCCGTTTCGTCACTCTTCAAGTCTCCTGTGGGGTGAAAGACGGCGGGTATTATAACATATCGCCGACCGCAGGTCAATGACCGGCGGTCATCTTTTGCGACGAACGAGAGGATGTTGCGGGCGAGGGCGGTTTTGAACACGTCGCGCTCAAAACAGGCGTCGGCGATCCACCTACACGACGTAAACGTCCAGCCGCTTGCAGAGATTTTTGAGCCCTTTCAATCGTTGCATGAGAAAGCGAGAGGGCTTTCTCCAGTTCCGCAATTGTGATTCTGGGATTAAGGCGAATTGCCTTTATAATTCGTCCAAGATTTCCCTCACGATTTCCCTCATTTCCCTCACGATTTCCCTCATTCACCTCACGATTCACGTCATTCACATCATGACACAGTTCAGAATCAGAGGCTCTCATTCTGTTTCATGTTTCGGCACTTTTCCACCCTTATCTTTCAGGTCATATTCCCATGCATACTCGCAATACCCCATTGGGTCTGTGGCATCAGGATTCCATGCCGTGTACATCAATCCACCCCAATGGCGGAAAGAGACGAAGAAGATTTCTCCATTGTCGAACATGGGCATCCCGAAGGCTCCGTCCTGATGATAGTACCCTCCAAACTTGAAGCCATTCCGCCGGATGCAATCAATGACCGTATCTTCGGCCTCCTTCCAAAGCCGCTGCCATTCGTCGTGCGGCCTATCCATGATGTCGTCGCCAAAAGCAGGGTACCGTTGCTTGGGCTTCCCAATGTCCGAAAAATCGAGACCGGCAGTCCATTTGACAATCTTCATGTTGTGGCGGCCTCCCACCATTGGCGTGAAGCGGCTTGCCAAGAGGCGACCGGCTCTCGCGTTGTTGCTCGTCCCGTCAAATAGCTGGCGAACGATGTCTCAAGATAGACTTTCTGTTTCTTCTCTTCGCCCATTTTACGCCTCCTCCCCAGAAGTAGGCACTCCCAGAAAAGATGCAATCATTATACCAAAAAATTACGCATAGTTGCGATACGCGACCTTGCGTAATTTTCAAGTGGTGCAAGACGCGCGACAGTGCGGCCGCGACAAGCGCGGCCGCTCCCGCAAATGAGCCCGCGATTATCTGATGATCAGGTAGAGGCCCTGCTTGCCGTCGAGGACGATGGTGTGCTCTGTCTCGGAATTGGCCTTCTTGCGCACGAAGGCGCTGAGCGAATCGTCCAGGTCGCCGTCCACGTACACAGCCCAGCGCGTGAGCTTGTTCGGATGCTGCGCGTCAGTGACCGTCACCGGCAGCACGAGGCCCTTCCGCGGCGTCTCGCCCACGCCCGTCACGTAGAGCGCGCCGTTCGCCGCCGGCGCGAAGCCCACGAACGTGCCGTTTGTCGTGCCCATGTCGAACCGCAGCGTGCCCACGCGCGCGGCCGTGCCGCTTGCCATCTCCAGCGTTGCGCCCTCGGCCACGACTACCGCCGAATTCGCCGGGAGGGCTGAAGCGTCCGCTCCGACAGGGATCTCGAGCGTCCCCTCCTCGACCACGGTATCGCCTGTGAACGTGTTCGCGCCCGTCAAGGCGAGCGGCTTGGCGCCCTTCTTCACGAAGCCGCCGTCCGTCCCTTCCAAATCGGGATCGTGCAGGAGCGGCTGGGCGATCGTGTAGCTCTCGCCTGCCAGCTCGGCCGTCGTCACCACCGCGCCGTTCGTGGAGACGAGCACTTCGGTGAGGCCCTGCAACGTCTGATTTGCCGCCGTCGTGCCCACGGGCGCGTACGTGCCGCCGTTCCAGTAGATGTACGCAGACCCGCCCGAATAGAACGCATATCCCGTGTTATACGTCCCGTCGTTCAGGAAGATGTTCTCCGCCTTCAGCACGCCGCCGTGGAGGTTGAGCCGCGAGGTCGTGGCGTTGCAGCCCATGTGGATGCGCTCGATCTCGTCGTACAGGCCGCCGTACATGTTGAGCGTCGCGTCCGTTCCCCTGTTCGAGGTCTTTCCGCCGTCTGTCGTGTTCGTGAGATAGCCCATGCGCGTGCCCTTCGTGCCGGACGCATCCGTGTGGGTATACGTGCCGCCGTACACGTTGAACGTGGCATGCGGCGGGTTGATGCCCGTCTTGTTGTACGTCTGCCCGAAGCGCATCGTGCCGACGTTCGTCAACGTGCCGCCGTAGAGGTTCGCCGTCGCCTGCACCGCCGTGTTGTAGTCCGAAACGTCGTAGCCGAAGCAGAATGCGCTGAACGTCACGTCGCCGCCGTACTGGTTGTAGAATGAATACGTCGGGATCAAATGCCCGTTCGCGTCTTTGCCGCGGTTGAACGTGTGGCCGAGGTAGAGCCAGCCGCCCCGCACCGTGCCGGAGAGGATGGTGAGCGCGGCGTAGTTCGTGGTGTAGCCCCAGCCGCGGTCGTTCGCGCCGATGAAGCTGTCGCGCGCCGTGCCATTGTTGGCGAGGTGATAGAGCGCGTTCGCCCCTGACAGCACCACTTCGCCCTCGTCGATGCTGAGCGCACCGCAGCTCTGCTTCTTCGAGTTGTCGCCGTTCTTCGGCCAGTACCAGTTCGCGCCAGTGGAGTTCCAGCTCGTGTTGCCGCCGTTATAGCCGATGCGGTTCGTAATTGAAGTGCCGCCGGGACAGGAGAAGATCAGGCGTCCCGGCCCGCTCTTCAGGAGGCTGCCTATCGTGGAATTGACCTGTCCGGCAATCACGAGGTCGCCGTCCGTGCGGATGATCGAGGCCCGCGTGTCCGAGGACGGCGTCGTCACGAGCTTCGCGGTCGTGTAGCCTTCCTGCCCCATGAAGTGGAACGTGCCGTCCTTTATCGTGAGCGTCTTGCCGTCGAGCGTCGTCACGTCGTCCATCTCCAGCGTGCCGGAGTGGACGGTGATGCCGGTGCCGTCCGCCAGCGTGCCGTTGAACCGCGTCGTGCCGCCGCCCTCGACGGGCGGGTTGACGTGGACGGGACGCTTCGGGTCGACCGTCAACGCGCCGTTCACCACGAGCGTGGCGTTCGACTGGGCGTAGAGGCCGATTGCGCCCGTGTAGCCGCCGTTCGCGTCAGTTTCGTTGCTGCGCACATATTCGTCGTCCGTCGTGAGGTTGATCGTGCCGCCGGAGAGCGCGTAGCCGCTCGTCTCGGACGCGCCCTGCAGCGTGATGCGGCCCGCCGTCACGTCCGCGTCGACCGTCACGGGAACGTCCGCCGCCGTCGCCGCCACGAACACGGGAAGCGAGTTCGTGCCGTTCGGCGCCACGCCGCCGTCCCACTTCGTGCCGTCGCTCCACGCGCCGCCCGTGGTGCCGTCGAGCCACGTCGTGCCCGCCGTCGCCGCCGCCGCCGTCACGGTCACGGTGATCTGCTTCCAGCCCGGCCACGCGCTGTCGGCCGGCAGATCCTCCTTCGCGTACGTCATCGCGTATTCGGGGAAGCGCGCGTTCGGAACGAATTTCTCGAGGATGCCCTCGTCGTCGAGGTTCGCGGGGTAGATCAGCACCGGGTACGTGCCCGTCTGCATGCCGGTGATGTTCGAGGAGCCGCCCGGACGGTGGAACGCCACCGTGACGGGCGAAAGCACGGACAGCTCGTTCGAGACGACCACGCCGATCTCCGCGCGGTCGGCGCAGAAGTCGAAGGTGACCGGCTCCGTGCCGCCCGCCTCGCCGAGCGTGACGTGGTTGACGTACATGCGCTCGCCGGACGCGCGGAAACCGGTTCCGGCCTTCAGCACGAACGTCTTGTCGAGGAACGTCCTCCCGTTCGCCACGCCGATGACGGCCCCTTCCTCTGCCGTGACGGGCCCCGTGAACGTGCTGCCGTTCATCTGGTCGCGGAGGATGGTCGTGCGCGTGCCGCGGAACGTGATGCCGCCGTCCTCGCCCGCACAGTCGGGATCGTGGAGGAACGGCTGCCGGATCTCGAACGCGGCGCCGTCCTCGCCGGACTCGATCCAGTACGTGCCGAGATCGACTGTCAGACCGCCCGCGCCGAGGTAGACGCCCGTGTGCTGGTTCGCCGCCGTGGAGCTGCCGAACGTGTAGCCCGTGCCGCGCTTGCGGCCGAGGCCGGGCTGCCAGACGCCGCCACGGAAGTAGATGTACGACTCGCCCGTCGTGTGCGCGATCGCGCCGAGCGTCTTCAGCGTGCCGCCCGCGTTGAGGTAGAGCGACTGCGGCTTCTCCGTGGACGCCTTGCCGAGCGTGAAGGTGTTGGAGACGACGAGCGTGCCGCCGTTGTTGATGTGGATCTCGCTGGCAATCGACCGCGCGGCGTTGCCGGCAACAATGTCTTTCGTGGTGAATGTGCCGCCGTTCACGATCACGCGGCTGACCTGTTCCACGCCCGAAGTCGCCAGCTGGTTGCCGATCGTGAGCGTACTGCGGCAGTTAAGCGCACCGCCGTTCACCTCGATGGTGGGCGCCGCCGTCTGGTTGCCCTGCCAGTCGTGGTTCATGGTGATGGCGCCCGTCGAGAATGTGCCGCCGTTCACCGTCAGTTTCGGATGGAGACCTTCAGACGGCGTCGTCGCAAGAAGGCCGCAGTAGAGCGACAGGTAGGTCGTTCCAGCCACGTAGAATGTCCCGTTGTTCATGACCAGCTCGCCAGCCGTCTCCATGGCCCCTTCCGTGACGGCCGAGCGGTGCCCGATGGACACGGAGGGGCTCGTCACGTACGGCGCGTCCGCGTCGTCCCCGCACGTGCCCACGACCACGCGTCCCTCGCTCACGATGAACGGCTTGAGGATCGTCGTCAGGCCGTCGCCGTTCGCCTTGATTCCGTCCGAGAGAGCGCCAACGCCCTGCGCGCTGCTGGTTCCGGACGAATAGGCGTTGTCCTGGTTGCCGAGCGCGAACGGCCCCGGCCCCTGCAGGATCAGGTCGCCCGCGCCCTTCTTCATGATCGAACCAGTGCCCGTGGAAGCGCTCTGGAGCGTGAGGTCGTTGTCCGTCCGCAGCACGCCGGCGTGGCTCGCACCGGGATTGATGTAGAGGCCGGCCACCGTTGCGTCGGCGCCCGTGTAGTGGAGCGTGCCGGGGCCGAGCGTGAGCCACGTCGGGTTCGCCGCCGCGAAGGAGATGTCGGAGATCGTCGTGAGGCCGCTGCCTGCGGTG
>CACXPT010000280.1 GCA_902769585.1 uncultured bacterium | reverse complement strand
TTCGAGAAGTGCATCAACACGAACGACCTGGAGCTGGGGCGCAAGCTCATCGCGGAGACGGCGGCGTTCGATACGCCTGTCTCGCCCACTCCGCTCTACGGGGCAGAAGGCTACCTGAGTGTCGTCAGCCTGATGCGGAAGAGCTTTCCCGACGTACAGTGGAAGCTTGTGGACATGGTGGCGGACGAGAAGACAGTTGCCGTACAGTGGGAATGCTCGGGTACGTTCAATGGTGAAGCGCCGTTTGCGGGACTTCAGCCGAACGGACGTAGATTCTCTACGACCGTCATGAACTTCTATTCGTTCGACGCTGACGGAAAAATCTGCAAGGACGTTGCGGCGACCGGCATCGCCGGCATCTTGAAAGGCATCGGCGCGCTTCCATGATTTCAAGAGGGGCATTGACATGACAAGACGAGAATTCATCAAGTACGTATGTACGGTCGCAGGCGCGGCGATGCTCACGGGATGTGTTTCCTTTGGCATGGCAATCAAGCAGGGAAATGAGGCAGGCGAAGATAATAAGCTCGTGGTGCGAATCGCGGAAATCGAAGTCCATCCCGAATGGCTGGAGGCGTATCTCGCGGCGGCGGGAGATGTCGGCGCGGAGTCCGTCGCGAAGGAGCCTGGCGTGGTATGCATCTTCCCGATGCAGAAGAAGGAATTGCCGACGTCCATCCGCATCGTCGAGATCTATCGCAGCGAGGAGGCGTACAGGGCTCATCTTGCGACACCGCACTTCCGCAAGTACAAGGAGGGAACGCCGCACATGATCAAGTCGCTTGAACTCGTGCCGATGCGCCCTTTGGACGAGAACGGCATGAAAACGATTTTCATCAAGCAAAACTAGTTAGCGAAAGGACAAACCAATGAACGGAAACTTCACATACCACAACCCGACGCGGCTCCACTTCGGCGAGAACGCGATGGAATTTCTCAAGGACGAGCTCGCGGCGTTCGGCCCGACCGTCATGCTCACATACGGCGGCGGCTCGATCAAGAAGAACGGCATCTACGACCAGGTCGTCGGCGCGTTGAAGGCCGCAGGGAAGACCATCGTCGAGGACGGCGGCGTGATGCCCAATCCCACGCTTGATAAGCTCAGGGACGGCGTCGCGAAGGCGAAGGCGAACAACGTCGATCTCATCCTGGCCGTCGGCGGCGGTTCGACGATTGACTATTCAAAGGCGGTCAGCGTCTCGACCTGGTGCGAAGAGGATCCCTGGGAGAAGTACTTCGTGCGTTTCGAGGAGCCGTCCTGCCGCATCATTCCCGTCGGCAGCGTCCTCACGATGGTCGGCACGGGTAGCGAGATGAACGGCGGAAGCGTCATCACCAACCATGCGGCGAACCTGAAGGTCGGCAAGGTGTTCGGCCCGGCGGTCTTCCCGAAGTTCTCGATCCTCAATCCGCGCTTCACGCTCACCGTTCCCCGCCGCCAGATGGTGTCCGGCATCTACGACATCATGAGCCACATCCTGGAACAGTACTTCAGCGGAACGGACGACAATACCAGCGACTACATCGCCGAGGGACTGATGAAGTCGCTCATCGTTTCGTCCCGCGCGGCGGTGAAGGATCCGAACGACTATGAGGCCAGGAGCAACATCATGTGGACCGCGACCTGGGCGCTCAACACGCTTATCGCGATGGGCAAAACGACGGACTGGGAAGTGCACATGCTCGGCCAGGCCGTGAGTGCGCTCACAGACGCCACGCACGGCATGACGCTCGCGGCGGTGTCGCTCCCGTACTATCGCCTCATCAAACCCTACGGACTCAAAAAGTTCGCCCGCTTCGCAAAGAACGTCTGGGGCGTTTCGGCGGATGGGAAGAGTGACGATCAGATCGCGGACGAAGGACTCGCCGCGCTTGAGGCGTGGATGCGCGAGATCGGCGTCGCAATGAACATCACGGAACTCGGCGCGAACGAGGCGATGATTCCGCAGCTCGTGAAGGCGACATTCCGCCTCACCGGCGGCTACAAGCAGCTCACGACCGAGGAAGTTGCCGAAATCTTCCGCCAAAGCTTGTAATTGTTAAAGGGTACAAGAGATGGAAATAGATGCAGCAACAATGAAAGGACAAAATCATGAACACTCGTAAACTTGCAAACTTTGAAGTGTCGTCCGTCGGTATTGGCTGTATGGGTTTCAGCCACGGTTATGGTGCGCTACCGCCAGAAGAGGAGTCGATTCGACTCATGCGCAGGGCGTTCGACATGGGTTGTACGCTTTTCGACACGGCGGAGGTCTATGGACCTTTCGTGAACGAGACGCTTGTCGGCAAGGCGGTCAAGCCGTTCCGCGACAAGATCGTCCTTACTACAAAGTTCACGCCGTGCAGAGTCGGCGATCAGGACATCTCGGATGAGGAGAAGCTGACGGCCAAGGGCATCCGCAAGGCGCTCGAGGACTCGCTGCGGCGTCTCGGTACGGACTACATCGACTGTTACTACGAGCACCGCGTTCCGTTGGCAAGCCGTCCGGAAGAGGTCGCGGAGGTCATGGGCGAACTCATCAAGGAAGGAAAGATCCGCGGTTGGGGACAGAGCCAGTCCACGCCGGAGCAGATTCGGAGGGCGCATGCCGTCACGCCGCTTTCGATGGTGCAGAGCGAGTATTCGATGATGGAGCGGATGTTCGAGGCGGAGGTGATCCCTCTCTGCCGTGAGCTGGGAATCGGCTTCGTTGCATTTTCTCCGATGGCGAGCGGATTCCTGAGCGGCAAGTACACAGCCTCGATGGCTTACGTCGGCGACGACGTGCGCCGCGCGATCACGCGGTTCGCGAAGGAAAACATCATCGCGAACCAGCCGCTTCTCGACGCGCTGGAGAAGCTTTCGCAGGCCAAGGGCTGCACAAAGGCGCAGCTCGCCCTGGCGTGGATGCTCGCCAAGTGGCCGCATGTCGTGCCGATTCCCGGAATGCGCTCAGACGCGCGCATCGAGGAAAACCTGGGCGCGGCGGACGTGTCCCTCTCGCCCGACGAACTGGCCGAAGTGGAGGAAGCGCTTTCGCACATCGTCATCCACGGCAACCGCACGGACGAGGACATTCAGCGCATGGGCTACGTCAAGCCGCAGTGATTTCACCGTAAAAAGGGAACAGGAATGAACAGAAAAGAGTTTATCAAAGGAATGGGCGTCGTCGCGGGGGCGGCGGCGTTCGCTTCGCGGGCGAAGGCGGCGTGCGCTGCGTCGTGTGCCTGTGGAGCCGGCGGCGGTGCGGCGGGGACGCTTCCGAATCGCGTTCTCGGCTCGGGACGCGCGGCGATGTCCGTATCCACGTTCGGATTCGGCTGCATGGGCCTCACGCCGTACAAAGGACGGATCAACATCACGACAAAGTTCGGGCACGAGATCGTGGACGGCAAGGCGACGGGGCGTCAGACGAGCCGACCGGACGTCGTGCGCCGCTATTGCGAGGAATCCTTGCGCCGTCTGCGCCTCGACTCAATTCCGCTTTTCTACCAGCACCGCTTCGACCGCGACACGCCCATCGAGGACGTGGCCGGATGCATCGCCGGCCTCATCCGTGAGGGGAAAGTGCAGCGGTGGGGGCTGTGCGAAGTGTCGGCGGACATCATCCGCCGCGCCCATGCGGTCTGCCCGCTCACGGCGATCCAGAGCGAATACCATCTCATGCACCGCCTGGTGGAGAAGAATGGCGTGCTGGACGTCTGCCGCGAGCAGGGCATCGGATTCGTCCCTTACAGCCCGATCAACCGCGGCTTCCTCGGCGGCGACATCAACGAATACACGCAGTTCGACCCCGCGAACGACAACCGCCAGACGCTTCCGCGCTTCCAGCCGGAGGCGCTGCGCCTCAACACGCGCATCGTGAACGTGCTGCAGAGGTTTGGGCGCACGCGCGGCATGACGTCCGCGCAGGTGGCGCTCGCATGGCTCCTCGCCAAAGCGCCGTTCGTCGTCCCGATTCCCGGCACGACGAAACAGGCGCACCTCTACGAGAACCTGCACACGCTCGATTTCACGCTTTCCGGCGGCGACATCGCCGAACTCGAGCGCGCGGTCGAGGCCATTCCCGTCATAGGCGACCGCTACGATGCCGAACAGCAGAAGCGCGTACTTGGGTGAACGGTAAAACTACCTTTGCGAATTTGGCATAAGACAAAGAAACAAGAAAGGAAATAGACAATGAAAGAAATCAAGACAACA
>CACXPT010000279.1 GCA_902769585.1 uncultured bacterium | reverse complement strand
GCAGGGCGCGATCTCCGCCGACCTGAAGCCTGGAGATGTCGGACGGATCCCGGCGAGGCCCGTTCTGAAGTGGTAGAGCGGATGCGCGCCCCAGGCGTGGCAGTCGCTCCGCGCGTCGCCCGGCGCCTCCAACGGCGTCTTGAGATCCTGCTTCGCGAAATCACGCCAGAGGTCGAGCCGCTTCAGGAAGAGATCCGTACGCCCGTAACGGAAATACGTTTCGAAGAGGTAGTGCGAGAAGTAGACCGTACACCGCGCGAGGTCGCCCGATGAGACAAGCCCCTCGAACGCGCGCTTCGCCCGTTCGGGCGGCAGGGCGTCCGCAAGGATCGCAAGGCACTGCGCGTGTTCCGAGAAGCGGTCCTGCGCGGCCGTGTCGGCCACCAGCCCCCGCGCCTCGCACCAGTACGTCGCGTTGATCCGCTGCGCGAGCGCCTCGGCGCGCCGGCGCCACCGCGCCGCCAGCTCCGTTTCGCCGAGGGAATCCTCCACGAACGCCGCGCTCCGTAGCGCAAGGAGATACAGCAGGTTCTCGCACGCCGATCCGCCGCCATTGAAACCGCCGCCGGGCGCGATACCGAAGTTCCATTCCGGCACCCAGTCCATGAAACTCCATCCCGGAAGGTTGCGCACAAGTCCGTCGGCGTCCACGTGCGCCTCGATCCCGAAGAGCATCTTTCGTACCGCCGGCATGCGCGCGCGGACCCACGCCGCGTCGTCGCGCCACAGCGCGGCGTCGCCCAGCATCAGCGTCCAGAGAAGCGAATACGTGGCCGACTCCTGAAGCCACGTGGTGGGATAGTTCATCGACACGCGTCCGTCGTCGCGCTGCGACATCTCGAAGAGACGGAACCCCTGGCGCGTGAGGCGGCCATCGGCGGACAGCGCGGAGGCAACGAGCATCTGGAGGCGGGTGTCGCCGCCGTACATCTGCTGTTCATAGTACGGGCAGTCGAAGTACATCTCGTGCATGCACATCTCGAGTCCGCGGCGGCACAGGCGCTCCACTTTCTCGATGGTCGGGTCGTCGCACGCGAAGCGCCCTTCCACCGCGAGCGGGTAGCGCGTCTCGACGAGCCGCACGTCCTCCAGCGTCAGGGGCTCGTCGGCGGTCTCTATCTCGATCTGGCACCACCGGCCGCACCGCCACCAGGGCGTGGTGAAGGTCGCCTGACGGCGACCATCTGGACAGAACACATCCTTGAAGCCGTAGAAATACTTATCCTCCCACTTCGCGCGGCTTGTCGTGCCTTTCCGCTCTTCGGATGCGAGCGTGTGCCAGTCGAAGCAGTCGCCCGTGTAGAGCGACTCCGCCCAGCCCCAGCCGATCTTCGCGCCATTGCCGCCGCTTGTGGATAGTTCGGGGTATGCGCACCAGTAGTCGCCCAGGTCCCAGAGGATGCGCCGTTTAGCGTGCGGCGGGATCGTCACCTTCCCTTTGCCCGCGAGCAGCGTATTTGCCTCCGCGACGGCGGGATGCGCGGCGGCGGACGCGCGGTACCAGCCGACGCGGCCGTATGCCCGCGCGGCTTTGTTCCACACGCCGTTCGTCGCGAACGACTGGTCGTCCGCAGCCTTGAACGCGCCGGGCCGGATCGTCCGCTCGATCTGCGCGGGCAGTTCGGAGGGGTAGAGCATCCAGGCCGGCCGCCGACTTGATCCGCTCGTGATCGACTCGTCCGGCGGGATCGCCCCGCGCACGACGACGGGCTTTTCGCAGGCCGCCGCGTCGGGGCGTTCCGCGAGGATTCCTGTTCCTGACACCTCGCACTGCGCGCCGACCGGTCCCATCGGATAGGCGTCGCGCGTCATCCGCGTGCCCGTAAGCGCGGCCACGCGCCAGTCCGCGCGACCCGTGGTGAGCGCCGCGTCGAACGGCTCTTCCGCCTTGAAGAGGAAGCCGCCGCGGATGGAAAGCTGCGCGTTTGGCGCCTGATGCGGATTCATGCGCCAGCAGACGGCCTCCAGCAGATGCTCGCCGGCAGAAGGAAGCGTTTCGTAGCTTTGGACGAACCACATCTCCGGCGTGCCGCGGTCGGGGCCGCGCGCGATCACCTTGCCGTCCAGGAGCAGGACGAACCGCTCGTCGGCGCTCACATGGAAGCGCAGGGGCGATTTGCCGTCGGCAGAAAACGCCTTGCGGAACCTGACGAACTCTCCGCCGACGGGAAGGGGGGCGTCCTTCCGCCAGATCCACGCGGCGGAATCCCACGGGCCGAGACGGCGCACGTTCGTGTCGCCGCGGACGAGCCGCTGCGGCATCGCCACGCGCCGCACGTCCGCCGCGCCGGAGGCAGTCCAGCAGGCGGCCAGCGCGAATCCGACGACCGCAAGATGCCTCAAGGCAGCTCCTTCACGCGGATGTTGCGGAAGCGCACGGGCATCGTGTGGCCGAGGAAGCCGACGTAGCCCGAGGGATTGTGGAGGCCCGGGTGCGGCTTGCCGTCGGGCGTGGTGCCGTCGGTCGGCAGGTCTTTCACCGATGTGGCGAGGATCGTCTTGCCGTTGAGTATGACGGTCACGTTCTCGCCGTCCACCGTCACCTCCTCGTCGTTCCACTCGCCTACGGGCCGGAGCGCGCCTTTCTGCGCTGCAGTGACCCCATAGATCGAGCCGTGGTACTGCCACGCCTTCAGGTGCTGCTTCTTGTCGCCCGTGTCGTCGAGGACCTGGATCTCCATGCCGTTGTACGCGGCGTCGGACATTACCTTGTTCCCGCCGATCAGCGCGCCGCCCTCCACGCATTCCTTCCCGGCGCGAACGGCGAAGCCGTTGTTGCCGTTCGGAACGAGCTTGAACGAAAAGCGCGCCGTGAAGTTCGCGAAGGGCTTGTGGTAGAAGAGGTTGCCGAAGTTCTTCGGCCCCTCCTTGAACACAAGCTCCCCGTTCTCCACGTAGTACAGGTTCTTCGCGCCGATCCATCCGTCGAGGTCCTTCCCGTTGAAGATTGGCGTGAAGCCAGGCTCGGCGTAGGCTGCGAGGCTCAGGGTGGCGAGCAATGCGACAAGAAGCTTTTTCATCGGTCGATGCCTTTCGTCAGCTCAGTTTCCAGCCGTTTTCGTACTTCGCGTGCAGGAGCGCGTCCGCCGCCGCGTTGTCGTTCGTGATCTTCATCGCGACCGGATCGAAGTCGATCGGCTTCGCGGTGCGGATCGCCAGGTTGCCGAGGTGCGTGAACTCGGTGATGTACTGCGCGAAGTCGAAGTTGCAGCTCGCCGGCGCGCCGCCCTTGCAGGCCTCCAGCCACTCGACGAATATCTCGCGGAACATGTCGGGGTTGCGGCGCGGGAGCGTGCGCGGCAGGTTCGCGAACTGCGCTGCACGCGCGGGTTCGAGGATCGTTACGGTCGCCTCGGCCGGCTTCTGCGAGTTGAAGAGGATCGTTCCCTTCGTGCCGACGTAGAGGACGCCCTCCTGCGGCAGCGGCGTGGCGCCCATCGCCTTCGGCTTCGGCGGGAGGAGTCCGCCGTCGTACCAGATCACGCGGCATTCGGGCTTCGTCCCG
>CACXPT010000278.1 GCA_902769585.1 uncultured bacterium | reverse complement strand
TGGCGGCGGCCTGGCGCTTCGAGGACGAGGACGACATCGGCGCGGATGCGACGCCGTCGGCGGCGTTCAGGCTGGTGGTGCGTCAGGACAGCGAGGTGACGCCGGAGGTTATCGACGGCGGACTGGCGGGCAAGGCGCTCCATTTTGGCGGCACGGCGCTGTCGGGCGGCAGGCTCATGTGCGCGACCGGGGCCAACGTGGCGGGTGTGGCTCCGAGCGGACACGCCGCGTTCACCTTCAGTTTCTGGATGAAGCCGGAATCGGGTTGCGGGAAGGGGCCGAACTTCATACATGTCGGCCAGATCAATACAAGCGGCACGCTGAACTGGGGCAACGGCTTCTACTTCGGCTCGGTGATGGACGGCAACACGCAGCCGTTCAAGGCGCTTGGCTTCTACACGTGCAAAGTGGCCGTGGCCACGTTCGAGCGGTCGCTTGTCGACGGCGACTGGCACCATGTGGTCGGCACGTACTCGAACCGCGTGATGTGTCTCTACGTGGACGGCGAACTGCGGGACACCGTCACGCGCACGAGCGACCTCGCCGTGGCGTTGTCGCCGGGGGTCGAGTTCGGCGTCTGGTCGCCCACCGACGCCAACCACAAGTATGCCGGCTACCTGGACGAGGTGCAGTGGCTGCGCGGCGCGTGGTCTGCCGACGAGGTGCGCCGCGAGTATCAGGCACGCCGTCCGGCGCGCGACGACGCCGCGCTGTTGCCTGCCCCGACAGCGCATTGGACGTTCGATGCCCTGGAAGACGACGGGGACGACAAGGTGTTTCGCGACAGCGGCCCGAACGGGCTTGACCTGGTGTCCGTTCCGTCCAACGGCACGCACCATGCCGTGTTGGAGACGATGGACTATCCTGAGAATCGCGGATCGAAGGCCGCGCGGCTGACGTATGCGACGTCGCACATCCGCCTGCGCGGCGACGGCGGGCGCCTTGCTGCGGCGTTGCCGCGCGGCGGATCGTTCACGGTGGCGCTTCGCAGCGGGACGGCCGCCAACGGCGTGTTCGCGATTCTCGGCGACGGAACGGCATCGGGGAGTTTGCGCTTTTCGCATGAGCAATGTCCGCGCGTGATGGGCGTTTACCCGTGCGCGTCGTCGGCAGTCACGTTCGGCGTGGGCGGCGTGGCCACGAGCACCGGCGGATCGACGTGGTTCCTGCACACCGTGGTCTACGATGCGGACGTCGGGACCGTGAGCCTCTACGAAGACGGCGTGCTGTGCAAGGTCTTGTCGGGGAGGACGCTCTCGTTCGCGGCGACGGATCTCGTGTTGGGGGCGAGCGTGCTGTCGGAAGGGGTCGCGTCCACGTTTCGCCGCAACGTCGCGTTCGACGACCTGCGCATCTGGAACCGGGCGCTTGACCCAAGTCAGGTGAAGACCCTGGCGCGGACGTTCCGCGCACAAGAGGCTGAAGTTCATCCAGTGCTGCTGCCGACAGCGGAAGTGGAGGTATTGTCCGGCGCACGGCTTCGCGTTCTCGATGGAGAGCAAGCGGTGGAATCCGTGTCCGGCACGGGGTCCGTGGAGCTGCTTGACGGCGCCACGCTCGCGCCGCAGGCGATGACGAACGCCGCAGACTTCGTGGGCCTCGCGTTCGAGGGGGAAGGGACGTTGCGTCTGCCGGACGGGATCTCGTTCGAACGTGACGGAGCGCTTCCACCGGACCGGCCTGTGTTCGCGCATGCCGGGCGTGTGGCGTTGCCGGAGCGGGGGCGCGTCGTGTTCACGCGGTCGTCCGCGAGCGAGCCGCCCGCGGTTGGACTCTATCCGTTGATATCCGCCGGGGAAATCGAATTGCCTTCGTCCTGGGGCGGATGGACCGTCGAACCGGCCTGCGAGGGACAGACCATTGCGTTCGTGGTGGAGGACGGCCTGCTGGCGGTACGCGTGGGAGACCCGGACCGGGTGTGGGTTTCCAGCAACGCGCGTCTCAACATCTCGTCGCTCAACACCTATTTCTACCCACAGGCGTACTCCACCTCGTGGACTCCATACGAGGGCGGCGGCAGCGGGGATCCCGACGCGGAAGGGCGGTATGCCTTCACGTTGAAGACGGACGGGACGGGTACAGGCCCGGAATTCTCCGGCACGTTCCTGCCGCAGGTGACCGCGTCCAACGCCATCACGGCGGTCTGGACGATGACGCCCGACCGCGACGTCACGCTGGGCGCGCTTGCGGTGGGGATTGGCATTCCCATCGCGGAATTTGGCGGAGGCAGCGTCAAGCTCGACTCCTACGTGGTGGCGTTGCCTGTTGAGCAGGGCAGTTCCTCCGCCGTTGCCCGCCGTACGGTCTCATCCCTGGATGTGTACGATCGCGAGGGGGCGTTCCGTCTGCGGATCGCGTTCCATTCGCCGATGTCGGTGCTGGTTCAGGACAACCGGTTCTGGAACGGCAACACGTTCTCGCTTCGGATCATGCCAGCGAGCGGCACCACGTTCACGGCGGGCGTGGAATACACGTTCGGGTATGACATTACGCTGCCCGGGAAGATCGAGTACGGTTCGCGCGCGCAGTGGAAGGCGGTCGCCGGCGAACGATGGATTCCGGTGCCCGCGTTTCGGTGGATCCGCCCCGGCACGGCGCTTGACTTCTCCGCGCTGCGCGGCACCGACGCCCCGGCCGGCCGCTACGGGCGCGTGGTGTGCAGGGGACGGCACTTCGAGTTCGAGAACTTGCCTGGCGTGCCGCAGCGATTCTACGGCGTGAACATCTGCCAGGGGGCGAACGTGCCGTCCGGCAACGAGGCCGTCTTCGCCGCCAACCTCGCGCGCATGGGGTACAACGCGATCCGCTACCACCACCACGACGCCGAGCTGGTGAGGAACACCGGCGATCCGGGCGCGACGGCACTCAACCCGACAATGATGGACCGCTTCGACCGTCTGGTGGCCGCCTGCGTCACGAACGGCATCTACGTGACGACGGATCTCTTCGTCAGCCGTTCGCCGATCACGTGGCGGTCACTCGGCTTCGACCGCAACGGATCGCTTGCGACCGCCGACATGAAGAAGCTCGTGCTGGTGCACGAACCGGCGTTTTCCAACCTCGTCGCGTTCACGCGCAACTTCCTGGGACACGTCAATCCGTATCTCGGCCGGTCGCTTGCGCACGAGCCGGCCATGATCGGCATCTCGTTCGTCAACGAGGGCGCCATCTCGGGATCCCCCGCGGCGCTCTGCGAGGACTATCCGCCGTGGCGTGACGCGTGGGAGGCGTGGCTTGCGGAGAAGAAGGCAGCAGAATCCGCCACGTACGGTTCGGTGTCCGCCGAGCCGCCCTCGTCGATGACGCCTTTCTTCTGCCGCTTCGTGCAGGAGCGCGAACAGGCGTTCGCCGCGCGCATCAAGGCCGTCGTTCGCGGCGAGCTCGATTGCCAGGCTCCGCTCACGAGCCTCAACGGCACGTCGTATCCGCTTGCCTACATGGAGGTGCGCGCCTCCGCCTACGACTACGCGGACGACCACTTCTACGTGGACCATCCCTCGTTTCTCGAGACGAAATGGCAGCTTCCTTCGTCGCTGCAGAACAAGAATCCCCTCAAGGACTCAAACTGCGGCGTTCAGGCCTGTTCCGCGCGGCGTCTCTTCGACCGCCCCTACACCGTGACGGAGTTCAACTTCTCGGGACCGGGGCGTTACCGGGGCGTGGGGGGCATGGCCACCGGGGCGTTGGGCGCCGTACAGGACTGGAGCGGCATCTGGCGTTTCGCGTGGAGCCACGGCGAAGGGGGCATCACTTCCCCTCAGAATAAGACGATGGGGTACTTCGACGTCTCCGGCGATCCGCTGTCCCTGTCCGCCGAGCGCGCGGCGATTTGCCTCTATCTGCGGCGCGACCTGCCGGTTCTCGAAAAGGCGTACATCGCGCGCGTGCCGCCGGACACGGTTGCCGGCCCCGTCTCCGGCAACACGGAG
>CACXPT010000277.1 GCA_902769585.1 uncultured bacterium | reverse complement strand
GCAGATGTTCATCGACGCGGGCATTGACGTGCTCTACTTCGACACGACGAACGGCTACCACTACCGCGAGGTGACGGAGAAGCTGTTCGCCATCCTGCAAGAGTTCCACGACAAGGGCTACAAGGCGCCGAAGTTCTTCTACTACATGGCGCCGGCGCGGCGCGGATGCGGCACCTCAAACGTGCGGGACGTGTGGGACAACTACTACTCGAAGGGACGATTCCGCGACCTGTGGTTCGAATGGAACGGCAAGCCCCTGATCGTGACGCATCCCGACCGTCCGTACCCCCAGGCGCTTCAGGACGCCTTCACCTTTAGGCGACCGACGTGGTGTACGCCGTCCGTGCCTGACACGTGGTACTGGGGTGGCATGCCCACGCAGAACGTGGCTGTCGCGTCGTCAGGACGCATGGAGATGCTGCCGGTGACCGTGCAGACCCCGCATGTGGGCATGGACGCACCCAATCCGAAAGTGCGCGGGGTTGTCCTTGGATGCAGCGAGGCCTATTGGGGCGCGCCGATCCAAGGGCGCAGCTGGCATGACGGCCATCGCGACACGCGCCCGAACGCCGTGCATTACGGCTTCTTCTTCCAAGACCAGATCGACTGGGCGCTCGCGAAGGAGCGGGAGGACGTTCCCATCGCCCTCGTCTGCCAGTGGAACGAATGGCTCGTTCCGTTCCTGACGCGCAAGACGAACGATCTGTACGGGATGCCCCACTGGGTCAAGCTCCAGGACGAATACAACATCGAATACAGCCGCGACATCGAGCCGATGAAGGGCGGGTATCGCGACGCCTATCTATTCCAGCTCATGAACTTCGTCCGCCGCTTCAAGGGCCTGCCAGCGCCTGCGAAGGCGACGCGGCGCACGCCGGCGTTGTCCGTCGCCGATTCCGGCTGGGACTCGGTCTCGCCCGTCTTCGAGGAGATGATCGGCGACGGCGAGCCGCGCAACCATCCCGGCTATGACGCCTGCGGCGTCTACACGAACGACACGGTCGTCAACGAATTCGCCTCGCTCCGCGTGGCCGTGGGGGAAGACGGCGTGATGCGCTTCCTCGCCGAGACCGTGAAGCCCGTCCGGATCGTCGACGAGAAGAGCATGAACCTCCTGTTGCGCGTTGCCGGGAAACCCGTCAACGCGATGGGCTACACGCATTGCCTCACGCCGAAGGGCGCGTCTGCGGAAAGCAAGGGGCGGCGTCTCGTGTATTCCGTGCGCGCGGATGCGCTGGGTGTCGACGTTTCCAGGCCGTTCTCCGTCGAGTTCAAGTGGTCCGACAACCGTCAGGCCGACGATCCGATGGACTTCTACGTCAACGGCGATGCCGCGCCGCGCGGCCGCCTCAACTGGCGGTTCGACTTTGAGCCGCCAGGTGCCGTTGATGCCACACATGCGGCCGGGCTGATGTTCCATGTGCCGTTCGACGGTTCGCCGGTGGCGTCCGTGGCGAAGGGGAATGCGAAACCCCAGATCGTGCGCGGCCTGGAATACGCGCCGGGCGTGGAGGGACAGGCCGTGCGCCTGACGGCGAAGGCGAGGAGCGTCCTGCAATACGCCCTTGCCGGAAACGTGCTGCCGGAGAAGGGGACCGTTTCGCTGTGGGTGAAGCGCGAGTGGCCGGACACGGGAAGGGATGCGTCTGGGAATGAGAGGTGGCGCACCATGTTCTCCTTTCCGGAGCCGTGCAAGCGGTTCGGTTCCGGGGCGCTGTCCTTGTGGTGGTGGGCTGAGAGGCTCCGGATCGACATCACAGACTACGGTCACACGCACATCTACAGGAACGGCGTGCCGCCGCCTGACGGAAAGTGGGAGCATGTCGTGTTCACCTGGGACGAGGACGCGAAGGAGGCGCGGCTTTACCGCAACGGGCGGCGGTACAGGCACGTGTCCGACAGCACCGGGCCGATGGCGGCGGTTGTCAGCCGCAAGCGTGGCGTGCCGTTCACATTCGATCGTCCGGGCTTCGACCGGTTCTTCGTCGGCTGCCTCGGCGACGGACGGCAGTTCGACGGTCTGGTGGACGATTTCCGCATCTACGCCGAGGCGCTTTCTGATGCGGAGGTCACGGCTCTTTTCAGCGAACATTCCCAATTGGCGGAACCGCCGCAGGAGAAGCCCGACTATGCTGCGCTGTTTGCCAACGACGGACCGAACCCGCACGAGGGCGGAAAGAACCTGGAATTGGATTTCGTGGCGGAATACCGCTTCGACGCAAAATCCATGGACAGGTACCGGAAGGAGAAAAGGTTTCGTTCCGTCGGAGACGTGACGGAGAAGTCGCTGGACGGCGTTCCGTATTTGGAGGCGGGGACGAACCGCAACGACAGGTTCGCGTTTTTGTTTGATGTCGATCCGTCCGTGCCGCTCTACTGCTTCGATTTCGTCTATCCCGACGACGCAAAGCGCACGTGCGACCTGCTCGTGCAGTTCAAGGAGGCGCACGGCAACGACTACACCCTCCAGGTGGGCTACTTCACGGGCGACGAATATCCCAACACCGGCAAGATGCTCACGCACCGGTGCCTGTACTGGACGACGCCGGGCAGAGGCGAGCTGGCCGCCGTGGCGATGACGGCCCGTCCCGGCGTGCCGGCGGCGCTTTCGGCACTGCGCGTGTACAAGGTGAAAGACGCGAAGCTGCCGCCGCTTGCCGTGAACGAGCCGAAGCCGACAGGCGGCTGGAACCGGATGTTCGGCATGTACTGGGAAGACCCCGCGATTGGCTATGATTTCGGGACGGGCGGGCACGACCGGAAACAGATTTCACCGCTCATCGACCGTACCGTCGCCTACATGAAATATTGCGGACAGAACCTCTTCTGCTATCCGGGCGTATGGTATCAGGGGCTGATCGGCGAGGACTATAACCCGCGCAACCACGCGCCGGACTTCCTGAACGCCTGGTACGCGAAGTTCGACAGGGAAGGGCTCTTCTTCGTGCCGAACGTAAATCCGAACAACATGGAGATTCCCGGCGGACTCGTGACGTTTACAACGATGACGAACGGCACTCTCCATGCGTCGCCCATCTCGATCCATTCGACTGGAAAGCCCAACATGGGCGGGTGGCACAACTCGCCGCCGAACTTCAACTTCTTCCACCCGGACGTCCAGGCGCAGATCGAGCGTCACATCGACGCGCTTGTCGATCAGGGCGTGTCGCATCTGAGCTTCAAGGGAGTGTGCATGCATCTCACGATGCACTGCATGTGCTGGTTCGGCGACATCCGAAGCGGCTACAACGACTATGCCGTACGGGCGTTCGCGAAAGACAAGGGGCTGGACATCCCCATCGACGAAAGCGATCCCATGCGCGGCAGGAGGAGCGCGGAATGGATTCTCGCGAACGCGCGCGAGGCGTGGGTGCAGTGGCGGTGCGACCAGGTGACGGCGTTCTACGCGCGCATGGCGGAGAAGCTGCGCACGCGCCGACCCGACTTGAAGCTGTGGCTGAACAGCTTCATCCAGCCGGACTGGAACTGGCCCGATTTCATGGAGGACGGCTTCATGACGCGTCAGGCGCGCGAGGGC
>CACXPT010000276.1 GCA_902769585.1 uncultured bacterium | reverse complement strand
GCCCAGACGGCGTAGTCGGGGTTGCCCTTCGGACTCGCCCAGTGGACGAGGTTGTAGATCGTCGCCGAATCGATCCCGACCGCCTTCGCCACGTTCGGCTTGAGGCCGTAGTCGCACGCCATGAAATGCGCGCCGCCCAACCCGGCGTCGGCGCAGGCCGTGCGGAGGTACCTGACGGCCTCCGCCGCGTTCTCCACGCCGCCGAGGCCCTTGACGAAGTTGGGGACGTCGTAGACCATGAGCACGGGTTTCCCCTGGATGCGGTAGTAGTTCGGCCGCTTGAAATAGAGGTTGATCCAGCGCGACACGAGCGCGCGGAACTCGTCCATGGACACCGTACCGCGCCAGATGAAGTCCGTGTAGCTTTTTTCCGCAACGGTGTTGTCCCAGCCATTGTTCACGTCATGGTTCGCCCACATGATGAAGAACTTCATCTTCCCGTTGTTTGGCGCGCCCAGGAATCCCCTGTCGAGCGCGTCCTCGAGGAACGGACGCCCGCCGTACCAGTACCAGTCGTAGATGAACACGTTGACCCCGTGCGCGACCGCCGCGTCGATCTTCTTGGCCACGACCTTCGGATCGGCCTCGTTCTCGTAGCCCCAGAGCGGCTTGAGCGGCTGGCGGTGGCCTTCCCATTTCGGGACGGCCTCCCACACGTTCTGCCATTCGCCCTTGCCCGCCTTAAAGATCCCCAGCTCCGCCCACCTCGGCTCGGGGTGGTAGGCCGGCCAGACGAACGCGGCCACGTCGTAGGAACCCGAACCGCCGCTTGCCTGCGCGGCACAGAACATCGCCGCCGCGCCGAACGCCACGGCCATCGCTGACAGTATCTTTCGCGTTTTCATTTCTAAACAAGCGCGGTCAGCGGACAATGAGCAACGTGCCGTTCTTGCGGTCGCCCGTGAGCTGGAAGCGGTAGTAGTCGAACATGAAGTAGCCGCCCGTCGGCCGCGCGTGGCCATGCAGGAGGAACTCGTTCCAGCCCGCCCGCAACTCGCCCGGCTCGAAGGGAATGCGATAGAGCTTATGGGAGGAGGTCGTCGAGATGCGGTTCGAGACGACACCGGTGTCATCGCGAATGGCATTGCGCAGCTGGCCGTTGACGAACACCTCCATGTAGTAGTTGGTCGCCGCCGAACCGCTGTAATAAGCCGAGCGGATGTCGAATTCGTGCGGGTAGTTCGCCGCCACATTTGCCGGAAGCCAGACGCGGAACGTCCGGTTCGACGTCCAGTTGCTTGAGTGTCCCGCCTGCGGCCAGTGCTTGCGCGAAATGTCAAAGGTCGAGGTCACGGGAGCTGTCGGCACGTAGCTTTCACTCGACATGTCGCTCCAGTCCACACCATGGATGCCGATCTGCCACGAGCCGCCGATGGACAATGAATCCACGACGATATTCCCGCTGCCGCCCGTGCGCGTGAGCATGAGCGTGTTGTTCGGCCCCTTCTTGAACGCCGTGCCCGGCACGTACCAGGTAGCCGTCCGTCCCGGGAATATGGTCTGCGAGCCCACGCTCGTCCCGTTCACCGAGGCGGAGATCGTGCCGACGGCGGAACCGGCCGTGGCCGTGAGCGTCAGGAGCTGCGCGAGGCCCACCTCGTTCGTCGCGCCGAAGAACGTCACGGTCCACGTGCCGCCCGGCGGAATGTTGGGCGACTTCTCGCCCAGCGGACCGTAGGCGTCGATCGTCTGCGCGGCGGGCGCGGCATTGGAACCGAACTCGTTCGAAGCGCCGTTCTCGAGGCCGACCTTGAACACCTTTTCGTGGGGCCAGCCCCACGCCTCGTGCACCTCGTCGTCGGTAAGCGTGCGGTTCCACACGGCGACCTGCTGGACGCTTCCAACAAAGGAGTCCTTTCTGGAGGTGTTCGCAGGCGTATTTGCACTGCTTGCGCTCGCCTGCATGAAAAAGCGCCAACTGCCTTCTGAGGATACGGGATGAGCCAGCTGATACGGATCGGGAATCATTGTTGCGGTCGCAGTCTGGAAATTGACGACTTTCTGCCCAGATCCGTTTATCGTCTCGTATGCCGGCCGTGCCAACCCTACGCGAACAACGCTGCCTGAGACTGCCAGGCTAATGTCGAACCACTTGTTGGTAGGCGGCATTGGCAGCGATCTAAACCAGTATTCTTGAAGCCCCGTTGCTCCAGTCGACGTATTTGTGCTCGCGCAGTACATGGACGGATAGACCAAATCGTTGTTGTTGCGGTCATGCATGAACCCAAAGAGTATTCCGCCCGTGGCTCCATTATAGCCGAAGCGCGTGACCCAAGCCGAAGTGTTCGTGGCATAGCCCGCCTCACGCCTCAGGCGCATTACCACCGTATATTCATTTGAAATCTGTCCGTAAAGGAAATGCGCCGAAGCCCCGGCCATGAACAGGTTTGTGGTTGCGCCACCATTTGATACCTTCATGCCGAGAGGCAGGTGCAGAACCGGCACAGACTTGCGATCATCGCGGTTGCAGGGGAACTGCACGTCCTCGTAACGCAACACCCGGCAGTCCTCGTAACCGAAGAACGTCGCCGTGTGGTTCTTGTGCGAAGGATCGTTGGCGTGGATCGAGTCGAAGAGGTCACCCTTGACGGCGTTGCGTCCGTTCGCCGTCACGTTCGTGCCGCCCCGGAACCAGAAGATGGCGTCGTCGTAGATGTCGCCATACGCGGTTGCAGTCAGGCAAAGCGCCGCCGCACCCATCATGCCAAGCCGTACAATTTGTTTCATTCTTCGTTACCTTTCTATTTACCGAGAGCTCTATCTCAAGATGAGGACCGTGCCGCGCGCGTAGCCGAAGGTGATCGACTTCCCGCCGTCGGTCAAGTTGAATATCCAGGCACCGGAATCCGCCGCCGTGCCGTCCGTGTTCACGAACGCCACGGACGGCAGGGATGCGAGCGGCTGGTCGAACGTGGCGACCTTCTTCATGCCGCGCCACGTCTCCATGTCGAGCGTATCCGCCTCGGTGACGCGCAAGGCGCCGCCCGTGTAGCGCACCGCCGTGAGGAGCGGCGTGGTGCCGTTCGACGCCATCAGCGCCGCGGCGGGGAACTCCACCGCGCCGCCCGGCAGGCCGTCCGCATGCGTGAACGCGAGCGTGCCGCCCTCCAGGCGCGTCGCGCCGCCGTACGTGTTGGCGCGCGTGAGCGTGAGCGTGCCCGCGCCGCGCTTCGTGAGGCCGCCGTGCGCGAAGGACGCGTCGTCGAAGTCCACCATCGTGGCGGTGCAGCTCCACCATGTCCCGTTCACTTCGCCCTTCTCGAACTGGACGGTTGGCGCCGACGTGAAGCCGAACCCGCGCGCGTTCACGATCACGTTCGTCACGCGGCGCGTCGCGTCGTCGAAGTCGAGCAGCAGGTCCGTCGTGCGGCCCCGCGCGGAAATGCCGTCCACCCCCGGCGGCTTCTCGATCGCCATGCGCCAGGTGACGTCCTTGCCGTCCGTGTCGATCGTCGCGCCCTTCTCGTAGACGGTCACGCGCGTGAGCTCGCGGATCGAGTCGGTGGCGGAGGAGCCGAAGAACTCGCCCGCCTGCGCCGTCTTGAGGATGCCGCCGTTGAAGTTGAGGTAGTACTGCGAACCCGCCGTGATGAAGTTCGTGATCGATGCCCACGACGGCGCCCCGCTGCCCGTGATCTGCCCGCGGCGGATCCGCGGCACGTACAGCGTGCCGCCGTCGTTCACGTTGATGTTGGCCGAGTTCGCCGCGGTGGCGTTCGTGTTCGCGTTGCAGAGGATGCCGGGATACGTCGATCCGATGGACGGCGACATGTCCATCAGCGTCCCCTCGCCCGAGACGGTGAGCGACCCGACGGTGTTCGCGCAAATGGGCGTATAGTTGGCGAAGCCAAGCGCGGCGTAGTTCTTCCACGTGGACGTTCCGCCCAGCTGGGCGTAGGCGTTGTGGCTCCATCCGCTGAAGCCGAAGCGGACGGGCTCGCCGTAGCCGTTGTGCTCGAAGCGGCCGCCGCGCTGCACCACGAACGCGCGCGTGTTGCCGCCGCCGCCGATGTTGAACCACAAGTCCTGACGGGCGATTCCGCCCCGCATCCCCAGGTAGCCGTACGCGCGCGTGCCGCTCGTGCTCTGGTTGCCGGTGATGAAGCCGTTGTTGTTCGAGTAGCCGTCGCAGAAGTCGAGCTCGCCGTTCCCCGAGAGGTAGACCGCGCCGCGCCCGTAGAAGCCGATCATGACCTGGTTCGACACCACGGCGTTGTCGCCGATGCGCAGGATGCCGTAACTCGACACGTCGGTGGCGCTCGACGGTCCCACGTACAGCCGCCGATCCGCGGTATTCACGCGCATGCCGGCGCAGGTGGGGAGCCGCGCGTTGCCAGTCACGTTCACCACTGCCGGAACGGACAGAGAACTCCGCCCGATGAAAAACGTGTTCGTCACGTAGAACGTCGTGTTGTTGCGAAAGTTCAACGCGCCGGCGCTCGTTTGCAGGATGCCGTTCACGTAGTTCGTGCCGCTGTCGAGAAAATCGTAATGGGCAAAGTTCTCGTGCTTCATGCGGGCCGGTCCCGTCACCCCGCCGTAGAGATAGCCGTGCGAGTTGTCGCTGTACTTTTCAAGCGTGAACGTCGGTCCCTCGAGCGTGATGGTGCCCTTGTAATGCCCGTCGCCGTTTACGTTGAACGCGCTGTTGTGGAGAAAGTGCGTACGGAACGTCGGCGCGGCTGAGGCCGCCGTGGTAAAAATGCGCAGCTGGCAGTTGGTGTCGATCGTCACCAGCATGTTCGAGACGCTGCCGTTCGATCCGGCCGCGTCGGTTACCTTGCAGTTGGCTTCTATCAACAAGCGGCAGTTCCCCGTCACGAACACCTCGCCCGGATCCTTGATTGCCAGATTGCCGCCCCGCGCGAATTGGAAAATGCGCGAGTAAGCGTCCATGTGCTTGGTGGCGCTGCCGGGCCACGTGGTGCGCGATGCGGACAGCGTCAGCTTGTGGTTGTTCATGTACAGCGTCGTGGACGCGAACCCCCACCGCGAACCGCAGTTGATCGTGGTGTCGCCGTCCAGCCAGATTTCCTGCATGAATCCGTTGACGACATGGTCGCAGTGCGTGACGGGACGCTGGATCGCGCCCGTGCCGTCGGGCCCCGCCCCTGAGACATGCCACTTCGTGTTCCAAAACGGAGATTGCCCCGTACCAAGCGCCCCCGGCAAAAGGTCGAGGAACACGATCGCACCGCCCACGCCGGTATCGGGATCGCTCTCGATCGTGATGTTCGCAGGATTGCCGAAGGAACGCTGGAGGCCCGAAAGAAATCCCTCACGGATCAGGATCCCGCCCCTGTAGGCGTTGTTCGTCTGCGGCACGAAGCACGCCTCGCCACCGCCAATCTTCACGATGTTCGTCACGGTCACGATGTTCGTCACGGTCGTCTCGATGGGCACGGTGTTCGTGTACACGCTGTCGGCGGGGATGTCGAAGGTCAGCGTCTTGCCGTCCGCGCTCAGCGTGCGCTCCGCGCCGACAGCCGTCGCGGCCGTCAGGCAAATCGCCGCCATGCTCGCCCAGAAGGCGCTCTTCCTTGCATTTTGGATTGTCATTGCATGTTCCTCCTACCTGATCAGAATGCTCGCGCCCGTCACGATGCGCGGGCCGACTTCACCGACGTCCCAGAGACCGGACTCCTCGCCTTGATGGAACGTCTTCGTCACCTTGTCGTACAGATACGGGCCGTCGTTGTCCGCGATCACCGGCACGTAATGGCGCACGAGCGCGCCGTCCTGCCAGATCTTGAGCGCGCGGACGCGCGACGGCGAGAAGAGCGTCGCCGGCGCACTGCCGTAGCCGTAGTGCGACGCGAACAGGTACATCGAGAGCCCGGTGTCGGCAGCCTCTTCGGAGAGAGACATCACGGTCGTTCCGTCGACGGTGACGGTCTGGTTCGAAAGCGCCATGTCGGCTACGACGGTGTAGTCCGTGCCGATGGCCAGCGTCGTCGGCGTGCACCCGGCGCTGTAGGCGGAGGACTTGAAGTACGAGGGGGAGCAGCAGAGATACCCCTTGTCGGTGTAGATCGGGTTGAATCGCGTCTCTCCGCTGTCCTTGCGCGCGCCGATGAAGCACTTGTCGGCGCCGAGGACGGTCCATTGGAGCGAGGCCTCGATCCGGGTGTGCGGCCTGCCGATGACGCCGGTGTCGATGAAGGTATTGCCGTGGGAGCCCAGATAAGAAAGCTCGTATCGCGGGCGGGTCGGGGTGCCGACGGGCGGGCCGACGAGTCCGGCGGCGGGGACGATCGTGCCGTTGTAGCTGAAGTGGCACTTGCCGCCTACACGGTCGTAGAGGCATCCCTCGCCGTCCTTGATGCCCGGCACGAAATCGCGCACGAGCGTGCCGTCCTGCCAGATCTTCATCGCGTAGAGGCGCACCCGGGCGCAGTTGTTCGTGTCCCGGCCGAAGATGAACAGCGGCCAGCTGTTCGCCGTGGTGGACAGCGTCTGCACGGTGTTCGAGGAGATCGTGCCGGAGGGGCCGGTCACGGAATAGGTCTGGGAGGCGGCATGGACGTCTGCCACGACGGTATAGTCCGTGTCCGCCGCATAGGCGCCGCCCTCCAGCGTCACCGCGCCGGCGTCGGTGGCGAACGTCATGGCGCCGCCGGTCCCCGACAAAACCGCGAACGAGTCGTTGTATCGCGAACCGACGAGGCGGGCCGCCTTGACCTCTCTCCACCGGAACGACGCCTCGACTTTCGTTTCCGCACGCCCGATGACGCCTGAGTCGATGTAGGTGGAATCGGTGGACTCGATCCACTGGGCGTAGTAGTCGGGCTCGCCGTCCACGACGTGGGCACCGAAGAAACCAGTGTCGGTGGCGGAGATGGAGAAACGGTTCTCGACCTCGTCCCAGACGCCGTACGAGGTGCCGATGCGGGCCGGACGATAGTCGCGCACGAGCACCTCGTCCTGCCAGATCTTCAGCGAGTGGAGATGTATTTTCGAGAAGTAGCCCAACACGCCCTTCCAGTTGGCCGCGAAGAGGTACATGTTCCGCCCCGTGTCCACCGAAGTACCCGTAAAATCGCGGTTTGCCGCGGTCCCGCCGTCCTTCGACAGCGCGAAGCTCTGATTCGAGGCGTCGAAGTCGGTCCAGACATGGTACTGCGAGCCGGCCACGGCGCGGGGGGTGTCGATTCTGTAATAGTTGTGCGGGTCGGCGTAGAAATACCACTTGTCGAACCAGGCGGGGCAGAAACGCGTGGCGTTATCGTCCTTGCGGCAGCCGAGGACGCAGGCGTCGGACGCGGCGTCCATGCAGGAGAGGACGATCTCCGTCTTCGTGCGGGGCCTGCCGACGACGCCCGTGTCGATGTACTGTGCGCCGGTGGATTCGCAGTAGGGGACGTTGAAGTCAACGGCCGGAGCGGCGGCAAAGGGAGTCGCGGTGGCCGAGGGGCAGAACACGCCCTGCGTGTCCTCCCAGAGGCCGTAGACCGTGCCCTGGCGGGCGGGATGGTAGTCGCGCACGAGCGTGCCGTCCGACCAGATCTTCATCGAATAGAGGCGCACTGAGCTCGGCAAGGCGAACGTGCCGTAGTTGTTCACGCCGAAGATGTACAGGGTGCGCCCGGTGTCGCAAGGAGTGTCCTTGAGGTTCATCACCTCCATACCGTTCACGGTGACGGACTGGACCGTCGCGTCGAAGTCCGAGACGACGGTGTAGTCCTTGCCGAGCTGCCACTTGGTGGGGATGTGCGAGTTGAGGTAGGCGGTTCCGTTTGCGCTGGTGCCGCTGCTGTTGGAGAAGTGGCCGGGAGCCGCGCAGACGTAGTCCCCGTCGCAGTAGATGAGGTTGAAGCGCGTGTGGTTGCTGTCCTTGCGCGCGCCGATGAGACACTTGTCGCCTCCCCGCACCATCCATTGGAGCTGCGCCTCGACCCGGATGCGGGGCTTGGCGATGATGCCGGTGTCGACATACTGCGCGCCGGTGGACTCGCACCAGGCCACCTTGAGGTCGACGCCAGCCGCTGTGGCTGCCGCGACATCCGCGAACACCCGAGGTGCAAAGGCACAGGATATGGCCGCCGCACTGAGCGCCACGGCCATCGCTGACAGTGTCTTTCGTGTTTTCATTTTGCCGAAGTATACCATACAACCCTGTTGAATGTCCACGGCAAAATGACTTGATAATGCCAATTTGCCAATTGGGACAACACCGAGTGTGAAACTTGCCCATCTTCGTGACAAATCCGATGATGCAACTATTGCGATTTCGTGACGAATCCAGTAATGTAACTATGCTGATTTCGTGACAAGCCACTTGACGAACGCCATCCAGACTGGTATCATATACGCCGAAACGAGGCATTATGGACACAATAACACAAGAATTCAAACGAAAGGCGTATCGAGAAATCCTTGACTGGAAAGAGAGGCTCGCCGATAAGACCGCTCTTCTTGTTGAGGGCGCGCGACGCGTCGGCAAGACGCATCTCGTCTCACGGTTCATGCGGGAAGAGTACGAATCATGCATTTACATTGATTTCTCGGCAAAAGGCAAACAAGTAAGG